>CAZMRK010000465.1:0-15205 GCA_964568355.1 uncultured Solibacteraceae bacterium
TTCTCGCCCACTAGCGGGAAATCTTTCAGGACGGAGAGGTCCCACTGGCTGAAGCCGGGCCCTCGCCAGTTCGGGAACGTACTGGGTGCATCGCCGATTTCAAAACCCTGGCTGAGCCGGAAGGCCTGCGGGTTCATATAGAGCTGCATATTGGAAGAGCCTTCGAGCGCGGCGTGTCCGTCCGTGGTGAAGCCGAACGGCTGGCGCGGCGACACGATTACGGGGCGAACTCCGCGCGACTGGCCGATGTTGTACCACTGCATCGTGCCGGCCACGACCATAATCGGCTGCCCGCTGCGGAATGTGGTGGTTCCGGCGACACGCCATCCCCCAACCACGCCGTTGAGTACTTTTCCCCCCGCGCCTTGGGGATTGGTCAGGAGTCTTCTCCCTTTGCCCACGGGAAGCTCCCACGAGTAGTTCAGGACGACCCGGTGGGTCATGTCCGTAGGGGCGATTCCGTAGATGTCCTTGAAGCCGAGACCGGCCTGAGGAGCCGCCTGCTGGTCGGGACCCTGTCCATAGCGGTAATCGATGCTGCCGACATCCTGCAGCATCTTGGAGATGGTGTAGTTGAACAGGAGGCTGAAGCCCTGCCCAAAGCGATGCTCGGCTTGAAAATAGGCCGAGTAGTAGTTCGAGGTGCCCAGCGGTTCGCCCATGGTCCAGGCCTCGTACCAGAAGGGCTCTCGCGCGTAAATGCGGCCGAAGGGTACCGTTGGGCCTCCCGTGCCCAGAGTGGGCGCGATTTGCCCGTAGATCGGGTTGGGCACCGGCACGTTGAGCGCGGAGGCGTAGGGGCTGAGGATGTGGTAGGCATCGGGCAGGATGTGCTCGCCTTTGCCCACCCAGAACGGGAGGTCGCGGCCCAGATTGGCATTGAAGTTCACTTCGAATACCCAGGACTTGTTGGAGCTTCCGACTTCGCGCTGGAGGCCGAACTGGACCACATGTTCGTATCCGGGGTATTGGTTCCAGGCATTGGCAATGAACCAGTTCCCCACCAGGCTGTTGTTTACCGCAGTCACGTCGCGGCTGACAAAGGGACTGGCCACATAGCCGACTCCGCCGGGCATCGGCTGGGTGAACGTCAAGGGAAAGGTCAGGCCGTTATCGGGGCTGCCGCCTTGCAGGAACCGAGCGAAGTCGCCGTAGCCGACATTCCATGGCGCGCCGTTCAGAAACGAGCCGCCGGTGGTGGTCAGCCAGTTCATCCCGTAGCCTGCGCGGAGCACGGTTTTCGGAAGGAACTGCCAGGCCACTCCGACGCGGGGGGCGAAGTGCGTGGTATAGGTCTCCTGCGAGGCCCGCCCCGGGTATTCCTTGGAGCCGAGTACGGCCACGCGGCCCAGCTCGTAGCCCTGCGTCAGCCAGTCCGGCTTGGGAGGTCCGCCCGTGACACCGGCAGTTGCGAGGACGTTGTCGTAACTCCAGCCCGGGCTCGGCGTGACCGGCCAATGGTAGGTCTTGTCCCACCAGATCTGGCGGTCGTAGCGCTCCGTGCGCGGGGGTTCGAAGTCATAGCGCACGCCGAGGTTCAGGGTCAGTTTCTTGTTTACTTTGATATCGTCCTGCACGTAAGCGCCGTGATAGGTTTGCAGCGAGGCCGGGCCGGCCAACTGCGTGCCATCGCCCCAGTTCACATAGCCCATGAGCCAGCTCGCAAATCCCGTGCCGGTGGTAGGTGTATCGAAATACTGGGACGTAATGGTGCGGTCGCTGGACATTTCGAGGTTGCCGCCGGTCGTGGTATTGGCATAATAGCGGCGGTGCTCGTAGCCGACCTTGATGGTGTGCTTGCCAAAGAGCTTTTGCAGCGAAATCACGCCGCTGTAATTGGTTTCATGCGCGTCGTTGGCGCTGCCGCCGCCCAGGGTGGTGATGGAGTCGTTGGTGGCGATGGACGGAACCCGGTTTTGGGTCGTCCCCAGCAGGTTGAGCATCAAGGGTGTCAGACCCCAGCCCGACGAATCGGCAATTACCGAGTTGCCGCTCAGGACCACGGAGCGAACGGCTCCCAGGCGGACGCTTAGTATGGTGGTCGGGCTGAGCGTGTAGGAGTGTTCCAGAGTGATGGTCTTCGCGCTCTTCGTATTTGAGGTCGCGGCCTGCATCGGCGAGAGCCAGCGAGGGGTGGCGGAATTCGCGTCAAACTCGATGAACGAGAAATGGGTGGTCTGCTTCGAGCTCCAGTTCTCGTCCAGCCGGCCGGTCCAGCGGTCGTTGGTATTCGTATTCGTGGTGGAGCCGATATAGTTCTGGTCGTGGCTGGATCCGGCCTGAGCCGGTTTGTTGGGTTCGGGGTAGAAACCGAGATAGATCTTCGACAAGGGGTTGAAGCGCGACTGCGGGATTTGGTTTCCGGGGAATGCCTGGCGCACTACGCGGCCGTCTGCGCCCACCGCTCCGGTGAGCGGGTCGAAGATCTGAACGGGCTTACCCTGATCGATCAGGCTCTGCGAGAAATCGCCCTGACGCTCCAGAGCGGTAGGAACTCCGGCGGTAACCGCGTTGCTGCCCGAACTGTTGCGATAGCCTTCGTAGTTCAGGAAGAAGAAGGTTTTGTCCTTACCTTTGTAAATCTTGGGGATCCAGACGGGCCCGCCGATCGAACCGCCGAAGACGTTGTCGTGAAAGACGCCCTTCGGGGATCCAAAACGGTTGGAGTTCCAGTCGTTGGCATTCAGCTTGTCATTGCGGAAAAACTCATACGCCGATCCATGGAATTCGTTGGTGCCCGAGCGGGTCACCACGGTAACCGCGCCGCCGGAAAGCCGGCCGTACTCCGCCGAGAGTCCGTTGGTCAGCACTTTGAACTCCCCGACCGCCTCCATGCCGGGGACGGATGGGGGAACTTCGTGGAGATAGCCGGTGGTGACGGGGACGCCGTCGACGAAGTATTCGGCCTGGGCCGTGCGGCCTCCGTTGATGCGGAAGTCCGTGTCATGGCCTTGCTGCTCGGAGGTTCCGTTTACGTTAGGGGTGAGCAGCGCAAATGCTAACGGATTTCGGTTATATTGCGGCAGTTCGGAAATGCGCCGGTTGTCGATCACCAGGCCGGACTGCACATCCTCGGTGCGCAGCAGCGGGGCTTCGCCGGTCACCGTGACGCGCTCGCTCTGCGAACCCACTTCCATGGCCACATCAATCGAGATGTGGTCGCCGACGCGCAGCACGATACCGCTGCGCTCGAAGTTCTTCATGCCGGAGAACTCGGTGGTCATGGTGTAGCTGCCGGGGATGAGGTTGGGGATCGTGTAAAGGCCCTCGCCGTTTGTCTGGGTGGAGCGAGTGACATTAGTGTCGATATTTTGCGCCGATATTTTTGCGCCGGGGATGATCGATCCGCTGGAGTCGGTCACCTTTCCGCTGATCGTTGCGCTTGCAGACTGGCCATACGTGGCTGCGGCCACTAAGATGCAAATTGCCAATGCAAGACAACCGCTCTTAAGCATCTCTTGCTCCTTTTCGTATCGAGGACTTGTTTTAGGGACCCGAAATTCCCGCCAAGTATACATCGAAATGAATAGCGAAGGTAGACTCGGCGTCTACTCAATGTATGCAATTCCGAGGTAAGCCAATCAGGCGAATTCCTCAGGGGCGCTGGGAATTCTTCCGCCCGCGCGGCGGAATTTCCGGGCCTTAGCGCCGCGCTATGATTCGGATATGCGGATCGATTTTCCGACGCGACGCGGCTTCGCCAAGATCTCCGGGGCGGGCGCATTGGGGCTTTCGGCCGGCCCTCTGTCCTCTGCCGCTCCGGCCGCTGCAGGTTCCGGCGGCTATTGCCGATTTCCCCCATCGTTCCTCTGGGGCTGCGCCACGGCCTCCTACCAGGTGGAGGGCGCGGCCGCCGAAGATGGGCGCAAGCCCTCGGTCTGGGACACCTACGCGCGCCAGCCCGGGCGTGTGGCGCAAGGACAGACCGGAGACGTGGCCACCGATTCCTATCATCGCTACAAGGAAGACATCCGGCTGCTCAAGTGGCTGGGGGTGAAGATGTACCGCTTCTCGATCGCCTGGCCGCGCGTCTTTCCCGACGGGTTCGGGCAGCCGAATGAAAAGGGCATTGCGTATTATGAGCGGCTGGTCGATGAACTGCGCGCCAATGGCATCGAGCCCTATGCCACGCTGTTCCACTGGGACCTGCCGCAGGCCATGGAAGACCGCTTCGGAGGCTGGCAGTCGCGCGAAACGTCGCGGCATTTCGCCGATTACGCGACCTTCGTCACGAAGCGGCTCTCCGACCGCGTCACGCACTTTTTCACCATCAACGAATTTTCCTGCTATACCAACGAGGGCTATGGCTCCGGCACGAAGGCGCCCGGCAAAAAGCTGCCCGTCCGCGGCCTCAACCAGGTGCGTCACAACGCGGTGCTGGGCCACGGGCTGGCGGCCCAGGCGATCCGCGCCGCCGCCCGCAAGCCGGTACAGGTTGGCCTGGCGGAGAATTCCAGTATTTGCGTACCGGTGATCGAGACCTCCGCCCACATCGCCGCGGCTCGCAGCGCCATGCGGGAGCTAAACGCCCCGTTCCTCACCGCGATCCTGGAGGGCAAATACACCGACCGCTATCTTTCCACCGCGGGCAAAGATGCGCCGCAATTTACGGCCCAGGAGATGAAGACGATTGCCACTCCGCTCGACTTCCTGGGATTGAATTGCTATTCGCCCACCTACATCCGAGCCGATGGCGCTTCCTTCGCCCAGATTCCGCATCCGCCCTCCTATCCGCACATGGCGTCGCCGTGGCTCTTTTTCGGACCACAGATTCTCTACTGGGCCCCGCGCCATGCCAAGGAGATCTGGGGCGTGAAGAAAGTCCTGATTACCGAAAACGGCTGCTCTTCCACCGACCAGCCCGCCGCGGACGGTCACATTTACGATACCGATCGCGTCATGTATGTGCGCAATCACCTGATCCAGGCCCATCGGGCGGTCAGCGAGGGATGGCCGCTGGCGGGATATTTTCTCTGGAGTTTGATGGACAATTTCGAGTGGACGGATGGTTATACGAAGCGCTTCGGGGCCTTTTACGTGGATTTTCCAACCCAGAAGCGCACGCCGAAATTGACAGCGGAGTTTTATCGGGAAGTGATCGCCCGCAACGCCCTGGCCTGAACGAAAAATCTGCACATTCCGGCGGCCCGGGACGTCAGTTACGGGCAGAGCAGGAGGGTTCATGCGATTGTGTGCCTTGTTGCTGGCCGGCTGGATTGCCGCGGGAATCGGCGAGGCACAGACCTCTTTCCCCTGTGAAGCAAGCCCGGAGGTGCGCCGGGCGCTGGATGCGCTGCCGGATCCCCTGGACACGGATTTTCGGATTCCGTTCGACGAGCGTCTTCGGCCCATCCGGGAGCTGGCTCAAAGGTACCCCCGGGACCTGTTCGTGCTCCAGCGGTATCAGGATTCCTTCTGGCGCAATGCCGCGCAATACCAGGAGTTCGACCGGGCTTTCGCCCTCTATCGCACCCGGCCGCAGGACCCGGTATACCGTTATCTGGCGGCCCGGCTGACCGGACGATCGCGTCCGGTCACCGCGGCGGCCCAACTGGAGCAATTGAGCGCCGAGGAGCCTGGGTTTCCGCAACCGCACCTGGCCCTGGTGGAACTGACCGACCGCCCGAGCGGACGCGACGCGGCCGCTGCCGAGCGTCACCTGCGTGCCTACCTGGCCGCCTGCCCCGACAACCTCGAAGGCTATGCGCAGTTGCGCCTGATCTCGGATCCAGCCATGCTGCGCAGCGGCGCCGTCAAATTCCGGGCACTGCTCCAGGGCAGGCAGACAAGTGCGACGCTTCGCCTGTGGCGTACGCTGTGGGACCTGGAATTCCGCGCGGCTCCGCCGGACCAGCAGGAAGCAGCGCGCCAGCGCGTCCTGGAGGACGTGGAAGCTCTGCGAAAGCGTCCGCCGGTCGCGACGGCGAGCTGGCATTCTCTTTTTCGCCGCGCTGCGGAGCTCACCCACGATGATTCCATCAGGGACTGGGCAGACCAGGCCATCCAGAAGCTGTTTCCGCAATCGAGCCTCGCGCTGAATCTCGAAGAGGAGCGCTGGAAGCGGGAGCACCCCGTCGCCGGCCGCACGATGAGCTACGAGCAGATGGATGCATATCAGGCGCTGGAGAGCGCCCACGTCCAGGAGATGTACCGGAAATGGCCGGGCCAGCCCACCGTCATCTGGCGCGCCTGGCAATATGCCAACATCGACGACAAGATGCCCCTGGAACGGCGGCTGGCGATCACAGACGACCTCCTCGCCCTGCGGCGCAGATCGCCTGACGCCGGCCTGTCTGTTCCGCCTGTGGAGACGCAGATGGCCGAACTATATGTCCGGTGGCGGGTGCGTCTGGATCAGGTTCCCGGCCTTCTGGCGGCCGGCATGCGGCAGGTGGCCCTGCAACAGAAATATCAACTGGATTTGAACGAGATGCCGGAGGAATTCCGCCGGATGCCCCAGCGGGTGGATTGGGAGGAGCTTACCCGCCGCCGGTCGCAGGTGATCCTGGCGGACTTCTATCTTCAGCAGAAGAACCTAGAACGGGCCCACACTGCCGTCGCCGTGGGACTGGCCGAACTGGAGCCGGGCAAGGAAGGCGACCACTGGCACCACGAGTGGCTGGTTCGCCGCGCGCGGCTTGCCGAACTGGAAGGGCATCCGCAAGATGCCCTGGCGCTTTACCGGGAGCACATGGCGCATTTTCCGACCCCGGTCCTCGAAGGGCGGCAGGGGATGCAGGAGGTTCGCGAAGAAGTGGCCAGGGCCAGGCAGCTCTATCTGACCACGGGAGGCACTGCGAACAAGTGGCTGGAGTGGGTCACCTCCGGACGGCCGCAGCCGTCCGCGGCCGCTCCTCCGGCGCTGGTCTACGAAGCGGCCCTGCCTGATTTCGAAGCCGGCGACAACTCGGGCAAGGTCTGGCGCCTGGCCAATCTCAAGGGCAAAGCCACCTTCATCGACGTCTGGGCCACCTGGTGCACTCCCTGCCGCGCCCAACACGCGGAGTTGCAGAAGCTATACGAGCAACTCCGCTCGCGGCCCAATCTTCAGGTGCTGACTTTCAGCATCGATGACAACAGCTACCTCGTCGAATCGTACCTGAAAGAACAGCGCTACACGTTCCCGGTCGTCGTCTCCCCGGACCTGGCGGACCGGCTTTTTTCGGTGATTGGCGTTCCTCAGGGCTGGATCATCGATGCCCGGGGACGCCGGTCCTCCCCGGCGCACCTGATTCGTGCTGACGATATGATCACCGAATTGGAAAAAGCTGCCGCGAAATAGCGTGTCAGGCGCTGGCGCGGCCCTTGGGACTGGCCGGTAAAACGATCGCCTCGGCGGAGGGCGCCATGGCCGGGGCAATCCGGATCCGCCGGTCCAGGCGTGAAGCCAGCAGCGCCGCCCGGGCCTTCTCATACTGCGGGGTGCCGGGTTTGGCATCGACCGGTTCGAGTTCCGCCGCCGGGATCTCCTGCACCAACGGGATGTATTTCTGGAGATAGTTCCGGATCCGCTCCTGTACCAGCCGCTGCGTGGAGCGATAGAGCAGAAACAGGATCTCGTCTGATCTGGCTGAAGAAAGCACCTGGTAGACCAGCGAGGGTTTCCGCAGCCGAGCCGATTTGAGCGCGGTTTCGAGCTTGCGCACCCGTGTCTCCAGTTTTTGCCACAACTCCAGGTCGGACTTGGACATCTGGGTGGCCTTGATCAGCGCGCTCCGTTCCCGGGGGGTTAATTTTTCCATCAGGGCGTACAGGAACGGCCCCAACCGGTCCACCGGCATACCAACGGGAAACAGGCGGGCGGCTCGCTCCAAACGGGTAAATCCGGTAGCGTTCAGCTTGGCTCCGGTGAGGGCGGGCGAGATGGCCGCCAGCAGCCCATCCTGTTCCAGAGCCTGCAAGATCTCTCCGCTGTTGGGGTCCGCCCCGATCTGCTTCAGTTCCTCCAGCAATGCCTGCGGAGAGACATAAGACTGATAGCCCGCCTGCCGGGCGTTGTCGTAATAGCTTGCCGTGCGCGGCTCCGCGGTGAAGCCCAGCCGCACCCGCAGCCGCACCAAGCGGTAGAGGCGTACCGGATCGTCGGAGAACGCGGCGGAGTGGAGCATCCGCAGCTCCCGGCGCTCCAGGTCGGCCAAGCCGTTGGCCGGATCGAGCAGCAGGCCGCGCGAAGCCCGGTTGAGCGAGAGGGCGATGGCGTTGACGGAGAAATCCCGGCCGCGGAGGTCCTCCTGGATCGTTGCCGGCGTCACTTTGGGCCTGGAGCCCAGGCGCGGGTACTTCTCCACGCGGGACATCGAGATCTGCGCGGTCACGCCGCCCGGAAATACGAGCTCCGCCAGGCGCCGGTCTTCGTCCAGGGAGAGCATACGAACGCCCGGACGGGCCGCCAGGTCTTTGGCGATCTTGAGGGCATTGCCCTCGACACTGAAATCCAGGTCCCGCACCTGGAAGCCACCCAGCACGTCGCGCATGGCGCCGCCGGTCAGAAAGACATTCACCCTGGCCAGGGCGGCGGCCATCTGGACCTCCGCCACCACCTGGTTCTGATCAGAACTCAGGTGGTTCTCCAGCATGAACATGTAGTCGCTCATGACGTTACTCTCGGCTACAAGATGTTCGCCCGACCACCCGAGTCAGGCACGGGGATGATGCGCATCCACCGTTTTACGAAGCCTCGACCGCATTACGTGCGTGTAGATCTGCGTGGTCGAGATATCGGCGTGTCCCAGCATCGTCTGGACACTCCGCAGGTCCGCGCCCCCCTCCAGCAGATGGGTGGCGAAGCTATGGCGAATGACGTGGGGAGTCAGATTATGGAAAATCCCCACTTTCCGGCCATATCCCCCCAGCAATTTCCAGAACGCCTGCCGGGTGAGGCATCCTCCCCTGGCTGTCACGAACAGAAAACGGCTGGGACGCCCTTTGAGCAGGTTGGCGCGCCCACCGGACAGCCACTGCTGGACCGCAGCCAGGGCATGCTTTCCCACCGGGATAAGCCGTTGCTTGTTGCCTTTCCCCGTGGTGCGCAGGATTCCCATCTGCGGGTTCAGATCGGCAATCGCCACGCGACAAAGCTCGGAGACCCGCAACCCGGTGGCATAGAGCAGATGCAGCATGGCCCGGTCCCGCATCCCGGTAGGACGAGAGGGATCCGGGGCGTCCAGCAACCGGTCGATCTCTTCCTGGTTGAGGAATTTGGGGATCGTCTGCCACTGGCGCGGTGCGCCCAAATGCTCCGTGGGGTTGCTCGCGATCCTTCCTTCTCGCAATAAGAATGTATGAAAATTACGGAGCGTAGAAAGATGGCGGGCAATCGAGCGGCTGTTGAGGCCGGTCCGGTACAGAAAATCGAGGTAACGGCGAATGCGATCCGCTCCCTCTCCCGCATCCGGGGATTCGCAAAATTCGCGGAATTTCTCCAGATCGTGGCCGTACGATGCCAGGGAATTTGCGGCTAAACCCTTCTCCAGCCTACAGAAAGCCAGGTAAGCCGAAATTTCGCCGGCAAGCGACTCCACACCTTCAGCGGCCGCGGCGGTCATCGAGCCAATCATACAATATCTTGCGTTGGTATTTAAACAATGTTTGTATAATGGGGACGGTTTGGCCGGTTCTACCAGCAAAAAAGTTCGCATTACCCGCTTTGATCGCGAGCCGTTACTCGGGTATGTGCATCCGCAAACGTACCTCCGTACAAATGGTGTGGAACTGCTCACGCAGGACGGGGGGTTCACGGTAGTCCCCTATGAAGAAGTGAAGGCGGTCTGTTTTGTCCGCGATTTTGAGGCCCCGGAGCAGCCGTCGGAGCGCAAGACGTTCCACACCCGGCCCAAAATGGACGGTCTGTGGGTACGGGTGCGCTTTCGCGACGGAGAGGTTATGGATGGAATCCTCTCTAACAATCTGCTTCTGCTGGATGCCCACGGCTTTTCTCTGACCCCGCCGGATCCGACTTCCAACAATCAGCGGCTGTTTCTGCCCCGGCTGGCGTTGAACGAATTTCAGGTCTTGGGGGTCGTAGGGAGCCCGCTACGCCGGCCTAGACAGCCCAAACCGGTGGCGGAGGCCCAGATCGGCCTGTTCGAGGAGTGAGGAGGGATGTCGGGCGCAGACCGCTCCCTTACAGTTGCGGCCCGGTAAACTAAGAAATCACTGGGACCGAGCCCAGCGAGATTCCGGCGAGATCGACCCAGCGATTATCGGTCGTATTCTGGACGAAGACCGCCCGCTCGGCCCGAAACGTTCGCTCTCCGGGGAACGCCGCCCATCGCCGTTTCGCCCGTTCCAGCAGAGCGTCCACCTGGCCGGGCGGAATCTCCTGCGCCACGGTGATGTGGGGATGGTAGACGAACGGCTCGTCGTAGGCCAGGCCGTCCCGGTTCAGCAATCCGTGCATGCTCCGGAACTCCTCACTTCCCCGCCCCACGTTGATATAAATGACGTTGGTCATCGGGAAGATCTGGATATCGGCGGCATCCACCTCAAACGGCTCGAACTCCTCAGCGGCCAGACGAGCCTGTTCGTAAGCGACGTTGACGTCCACGGAAAGCGGCCGTGGGGGGAGGACACTGACGTGGGCATGCGGATTGCAGCCGGGAACCAGGTCCCGGCGCAGATCATCCAGGAACTTACCTAACGGATCCGGGATGTAAATGACCAGGGCAAAAACATTTAGTCCCTTCCCCGGCGCTACTGTCCGGGGCATCCCGTTCGAATTCGAACAACCCATGCTAATTCCATTGCCAAGGAAATCGTAACACGATCCTGCGCTCCGAGGGGCCGGCCCCGCGTTCAACCCAGGCGACTCCTGTTAACCTCAAAAGAAGAATATGCCTTCTGAGAGCCAACCGAACCCCCTGCTGAACCATCAGTTCCGCATCCCCTTTGACCAGATCCAGGCCAGCGACGTGGAGCCCGCCATTCAACAACTGCTGCGGGAAACACGCTCCCGACTGGAGACGCTTGCCAGCGATCCGGAACCGCGGACGTTCGAAAACACCCTGAGCCGGCTCGATGAATTGACCGAGCACCTTGACTATACCATGGGAATCGTCAAACATCTGGAGTCGGTTGCGACCACTCCGGAGATGCGCGAGGCCTACAATAAGGTGCAACCGGAGGTCAGCGCGTTTTATTCCAGCATCCCGCTCCATGCGGGGCTCTGGAAGGCCATTCAGAGCTACGCCGCGACGCCCGAAGCGGCGGCCCTGACCGGAACCCGCAAACGCTTTCTTACGAAGACGATCGACAGCTTCCGGCGGCACGGAGCGGAATTGGATCCGGCCGGCAAAGCCAAAATGGAAGCGATCGACGTGGAACTGGCGCAGCTCACCACGAAGTTCGCCCAGAATACGCTGGATGCCACGAACGCTTTCGATCTAGTACTCACAAACGACAGCAAGCTGGCCGGGTTGCCGCCCAGCGCCGTGGAGGCTGCCCGCCAGAGCGCGATCCTCAAGGGACTGGAGGGCTGGCGATTCACCCTACAGGCGCCGAGCTATACCGCGGTGATGACCTACCTGGACGACGCGGAGATCCGGCATCAGTTCTACCATGCCTACGCGGTTCGGGCCTCTTCGGGCCAGTGGGATAACCGCCCGGCGCTCCGCCGGATTCTGGAACTGCGGCGCGCCAAAGCGGCGCTGCTGGGTTTCCAGAACTTTGCCGACCTGGTGCTGCACGACCGGATGGCTCACACCGGAGCGCGCGCGCAGGAGTTCCTGCGGGATCTGAAGGCCAAGACGGTCACCCACTTTGCCCGGGAAAACCGGGAGCTTCTGGAGTTCCGCCGCAGCATCGAAGGCTCCGCGGCTCCGGAGCTAGAGCCCTGGGATGTCAGCTACTACGCCGAAAAACAGCGGGCGGCTCTCTACGCCTTCGATGAAGAAGCGCTGCGGCCCTACTTCCCTCTGGACCGCGTAGTCGCCGGCATGTTCGAGATTGTTGAAAAACTCTACGGCATCCAGGTGAGGGAAGAAGCCGGCGTGCCCGCCTGGGACCCCCAAGTCCGTTACTATGCGATCTACGATCGCGACAAGCTGTTTCTGGGCGGGTTCTATGCCGATTGGTATCCCCGGGAGAACAAGCGCGGCGGCGCCTGGATGGATGCCTTCATCACCGGCTACCCCGCCGCCAGGAAACCGCACCTGGGACTGATTTGCGGCAACCTGACGCCGCCGGTGGGCACCAAGCCGGCCCTGCTTACGCATCGCGAGGTGGAGACAATTTTCCACGAGTTCGGTCACCTGCTGCATCATCTGCTCAGCCGGGTGGAGGTGCGCAGCCTGGCGGGAACGAATGTGGCCTGGGACTTTGTAGAGCTGCCGTCCCAGATCATGGAGAACTGGTGCTGGGAGCGGGAAGCGCTGGACCTGTTTGCGCGGCACTACCAGACCGGCGAGCCCATTCCGGAAGATCTCTACCAGAAGATGCGGCGGGCGCGTACGTTCCGAGCGGCTAACGCTCAGATGAGGCAGCTCGGCTTCGGCTTCGTCGACCTGGCACTGCACATCGATTATGCGCCGGAAGGCGATGGCGACATCATCGACTACACGCGCGCCATCCTCCAGGAATTTTCCCCGGCGAAGCTTCCGGCGGACCATGCCATGGTCGCGGCCTTTACCCATCTATTCGCCGATCCGGTAGGCTATGGCGCCGGCTACTACTCCTACAAGTGGGCGGAGGTGCTGGACGCCGACGCTTTCACGCAATTCCAGACGGCAGGCATCTTCAGTCCGGAGGTTGGCGGCTCTTTCCGTCAGTCGATCCTGGAGCGCGGCGACAGCGAAGACCCGGCGGACCTCTATCGTCATTTCATGGGCCGCGATCCGGATCCGAACGCCCTGCTGGCGCGCTCCGGGCTGCTATAAGCGCCGCCGCAGGAGCGACTGGTGGCAGGACAGCCGGGGTGGTGGTTTTCGGCCACCCCCGCGAGCCGTAGCCATCATGTAAGCTACACAAACATAAGTGGTTCCAGTTTGGCAAGGCAGTTGTATTAGGGAAAGGGCAGCCGGTAGAGAAGAGCCGGCACGGAGGAAAAGAAAATGAGAGCATTTCTTTTGAGCGCTGTTTTCGCCCTTGCGACCCTGGTACCGGCGGCCCCTGCCGCGGCGGTGTATGTCCGCGTCGGACCGCCTCGTCCGGTTCGGGAAGTGATCGTGGCCCGGCCGAGTCCGCGGCATGTCTGGATTCCCGGTTACTACGCCTGGAACGGCGGCCGCTACAACTGGGTACGCGGCTACTGGGCGATGCCGCCCCGGCCGCGCGCGGTCTGGGTTCCCGGGTCCTGGGTCCATCGGCGCGGCGGGTACGTCTGGATCGCCGGATACTGGCGGTAAGCAGGAGCGGGTTCCGGCCGGGCCATCGCCCGTCAGCGCCTGAGGCGCCGGCGGGCTCCGAGGATGGCAACCGCCGGAACCCCCAGCAGGAGGATGGTCGCCGGCTCGGGCGTGGGCGTTCCCGCCTGCAACGCGCTGCCGGTGATGTAAGTAGTCCCGAAGGTCTCCGCTACAAAGGCGAGCCGGTCTTCCCCAAGTGCGAGCTCGTAAAGGGTGAAATCCGGGCTGTCGGCTTTGATGAAATAGTCGGCGACGGAAGCGAAGTAGAAACCGTCGCTCCCCAGGTCCGGCAGCGACCAGGTGGCGGCGCCTCCTCCCGGGAGCAAAAAGCTGGCCGTAAACGAGGTCAGCTCCCCGGTCTCGATTCCTCCGCTGGCGTCCAGATCGTCGCCGGCAAAGTGGATGGTTAACGGGCCGCCTTCGTCCCACCCTGTCTGCCAGATATCGATGGTCGCGGCAGCGGTGTGCGAAACCGTGAGAGCGGCGAGAAACAAAATCGTCGTGAGCGTCTTCATGCTGGATTCCTCATTTCCTGTTGTCTGAAGACCAACGCGGAAAAGGGAACCTATTCGGCTCACGGCCGGCTACTTCAGCAAATCCTCCAGACAGCGCACGACGAGAGCGGTCCAGCCGGTCTGATGGTTTGCTCCCAGACCTTCGCCGGTGTCTCCGTGAAAATACTCGTAAAACAGAATCAGGTCCTTCCAGTGCGGATTGTCGGCGAACCTGCGGCAACTCCCCTGCCAGGGAGCGCGGCCATCTTCGCCAGGCACGAACAGGCGCGTCAGGCGCAAGGCCAGCTCATGGGCGACCTGGCGCAGGCTCATGGTATGCCCGCTGCCGGTGGGGTACTCCACCTGGAAGCTGTCGCCGTAAAAGTGGTGATAGCGCTCCAGCGCCTCGATCAGCAGATAGTTGACCGGGAACCAGACCGGTCCCCGCCAATTGGAGTTACCGCCGAACAAGCCGGTCCCGGATTCACCCGGATCGTAGCTGACCACTCGGCCGGCCAACTCGCCCTCTCCCCGGAACGGATGCTCGCAGTGAAATTTGGAGAGCGACCGCAGGCCATAGGGCGAAAGGAACTCGTTCTCATCCAGCATGTAGCGCAGCACGCGCTCCAGGCGCTCGCGTGAAGGGACGGCCAGCAGGCGATGGTCGTGCCCGCTGGAGCCGTCATGCTGCGTCTCGGCGTAGGAGATCTTCCACGCCAGGTCGTGCCGGTTTTCCAAGAACCAGTCCATGCGCTTCCGGAAGCCCTTCAGACGGCTGATGGTGCTGTCTTCCAGCACTTCGGCGGCGATCAGCGGCAGCAAGCCCACCATGGAGCGAACGCGCAGGCGCGTGTTGGTGCCGTCGTAGTGCAACTGGTCGTAATAGAAGCCGTCGGTTTCGTCCCACAGGCCCGTGCCGCCCAGCGTGTTCATGGCATCGGCGATGGAGACGAAATGCTCGAAGAATTTCGACGCCACGTCTTCATAGGAAGGGTCCTCGCGCGCCAGCTCGAGCGCCATGGAAAGCATTGTCAGGCAGTAGAAGGCCATCCAGGCGGTGCCGTCGGCCTGCTCCAGGATCCCGTCGCCGGCGAGCGGCTGGGAGCGGTCGAAGACACCGATGTTGTCCAGCCCGAGAAACCCGCCCGAGAAGATGTTCTTGCCGGTGATGTCTTTGCGATTGACCCACCAGGTGAAGTTGATCAGCAGCTTATGGAACACGCGCGCCAGAAAGACGCGGTCGCGGCCTCCGCGCGGAGCGGTGATCTTGTAGACGCGCCAGCAGGCCCAGGCGTGCACCGGCGGGTTGACATCGGAGAAGGCGAACTCATAGGCCGGCATCTGCCCGTTGGGATGCATATACCACTCGCG
>CAZMRK010000466.1:0-6376 GCA_964568355.1 uncultured Solibacteraceae bacterium
GACGCAGCCATCTCGAATATCGCCTGGCCGCTCACGGCGAGGACATCGAAACGCTCGCCGCTGGACTCCGTGAACAATCGGCCGTCACACCGCGACCCGCCCTAGCGGAAGTGCGTCCGATATTCGTCTTCTCCGGTCAAGGCAGTCAGTGGCGGGGAATGGGCCGTGGTCTGCTCCAGCGCGTCCCCGTATTTGCCGAGGCGCTGCGGGAAGTTGATGCGGCACTCGGCAGGTGGCTCGATTGGTCCGCATACGACACGCTGCGGAACGGCGATGTCGATCCTGGCGCGCCCGACAGAGTACAGCCCCTGATCTTCGCCATGCAAGTCGCGCTGGCCAGACTATGGACGCACTCCGGCATCTCGCCCGCCGCCGTCATCGGCCACAGCCTGGGTGAGATCGCCGCTGCCGTGACCGCCGGAGCCCTGTCGTTGGACGATGCCGCAAAGATTATCGCTCTGCGCAGCCGGCTAACCGCGCAACTCTCCCGCGATGGCGGCATGTTGCTCGTGTCCGCTCGCAGCGAACAGATCGAACAGATCCTGTCGAGCCTGCCGGAAGGGGTGTGCCTGGCGGCCCGCAACAGCCATGCCAGCGTGGTCCTTTCGGGAGATCGCGCGCGGATCACCGGCCTCGGAAAGCAATTGCGCGACACCGGCGTCTTCACCGATCTCGTCGGCATCGCCTTCGCTTCCCACAGCCATCATGTGGAGCCGGTGCTCGCCGATCTCCGCGCCGGCCTCGAGGGGATCGTGTTTTCCCCGCCCCGTATTCCGATGCGGAGCACCGTTACGCTTAACGCGATCGCGGGTGGGGAAGGCCCCGAGTACTGGCAGGCGAACCTCCGTCAGCCGGTCCAATTTCACCAAGCCCTGCAAGCCGAAATCGCGCTCGGCCGCAACCTCGTGATCGAGGTCAGTCCCCACCCGGTCCTCCTGCAGTCGATCGAGCAGGACCTGGCGCACTCCGGCAAGCTCGACGAGGTACGTGTCCTGGCGTCCATGAACCGAACTCGCGGGGATGACGCCCTGGAGTTCTGGCAGGCCCTCGCTCAGGCGTATGCCGCCGGCGCCAACCTGGACTGGACCCGGATCTCCGGCCGCACCTATCCCGTGGTCCCTCTCCCGCCGACCGCGTTTGAGCGCCGATCCTACTGGATCGATGCGGCGCCTTCCCGAGGCGGTGTCGAAGCCAAACGAGGACTGCCCGGCAAACGCATCGAAAGCGCCGGAAGCGAAATCCTCTTTGAAGGCGACCTGTCGACGGATTCGGGCGATCTGGCCGCCACGGTTTTGGGAGCACTCGCCGCGGTGGGCCTGGAAATCTTCCCGGACAGCGAATGTGCATTCCGGGAGCTGAGAGTATCGGCCGGGATCAATCGTTTCCCTGCCGGCGCTCGCGCCCAGACCATCGTCCGCAAGCATCTCGATGGACTCTCCGTATCGCTATCCGTCAAGACCGGTGACCAATGGGAGAAGATCGCGCGTGGTCGGCTGCTCACGCACCCATTTGCGGAGAGCGCCACTGATCTGAACACCGAGACCATCCCGGCATGCGAACACTGGGACCGGGCGCGTTTGCGCCGGGCCTGCGTAAACAGCGGCATCTGTCTCGCCTCCGCGGAGAGAGTTTCGGCCGCCGAGATCGGCGCGGATTTCGCGCGCTTCGAACTCCAGCTTGCCCCCGACGATGACTGCGTAGCGCTGGCATGTGACCTCGCGCGCCTGGTGATGGGGGAACGGGCATGGGCCACGCCGGCAGGTCTGGAAGACCTCGCTCTCCGTGGCCGTCCTGGCGCCGGTCCCGCAACTCTGGAAGTTCGCCGCACCGCTGCTGCCTCGGTTCGCCTGGAGTTATCCGCGCGTGACGCCACTTGGGCGATACGCGCAGCGAAACTTGTATTTCGACGGATATCCTCTCCGGCCCGCCCGGCGCTGGTAGCGGATATCGCCACCTCCCTGGGTACGCAGTTGCGCTGGCATCCGGCCCAGGCCCCTCGCACCGGCCCCGACAACGAGCGCTCCACATGGCTCATCCAGGATGACGGCTCCACTCTCGTGCGTTCCCTTGTCGAGCGTCTGGAGAACTGCGGACGAACAGCCATGCGGGTTCCCGCGCAGGCCTCTCCGGAAGCCTGGCGATCGCATGCGCATGCAGCCGCCGGCGAAAGCAGGCGCGTCACCGTCGTGTTCACCGCGCCGCTCCACCCCGCCTCCGACGTGGCGTCGCCCAATTTTGCCGCCTCGCTTCTGGAAACGTTCCTGACGCTCGATGATGCCGGCCTGCTCGCCCGCCGTGGATTTCATGTTCTGACGCGCGGCGCGCATGATCACAGCCCAATCCCTGAACAGGCGGGATTGTGGGGCCTCGGACGGGTCTGCTCGTTGGAGCGCCCGGAGCATTGGGGCAAGCTCATCGATCTCTCCGCGGACGCACACGTCGGCTCACTCCTCGATTCTCTACTCTCGCAGGACGACGAAGATCAACTGCGGATCGGCCGTCGTTCGCGCGAGGTGCTGCGCCTGGAGCCGCTTCGCGAAGCTCCGTCAGATGGCTCGCGCGCCCTTGAGGGCCCCGTCCTGATCACCGGCGGCCTCGGACACTTGGGTCGTCTGCTCGTCGAATGGTTGTACGTTCAAGGCGTCCGCCACGTAGTGCTCACTGGACGTCGCTCGCTCGAACAGCAACGTGAAGCCGTGGATTGGCTAGAGCGAATCCGGCAGAAGGGCCAGGTGGATGTACATTCCCTCGACGCAGCCGACGAACAAGCCATGTGTGCGCTATTCGCTGCCTACCGCGAGCAAGGCACGCCAATCCGTACAGCCATCCACCTGGCGGGCGAAAGCGCCCCCGGGCCGCTCGAAACCTTAACCCGAGAAAGCTTCGAGCGAACCATACGTGGCAAGGTCGACGGCGCACGGGTGTTGATCGACTGCGCCCGCCGCGAAGCGCTCGACGCCGTGGTGCTGTTCTCATCGGCCGCCGCCACCTGGGGCTCGGCGCAGATGGGAGCTTACGCTCTGGCCAATGCGTCTCTGGACGCGCTCGCGGCAGCGCACAATCGCGACGGCCTGAGGGTGTGCAGCATCGCCTGGGGACGCTGGCCGCGTGGCGGACTGATGAGTGCGGAGCTTGAGACCGCTCTCGACAGCATCGGCCTGGAAGCGCTCGCGCCGAATGCCGCCTTTGCAGCCATGAGATCCGCGCTAGCCGGCTCCCTCGCGACCCTGACGGTATCCAGCATGGACTGGACCCGGTTTCTCGATGTCTATGAAGCCCGCCGCACGCGCCCGCTGCTATCGATGGTCTCTGCCGGCACCCTCGATTCCGGAGCCCCGGATACCTCGCTGTTGGATAGCATGCGCGGCTTGCCGCGCGGAGAAGCGATCGCGCGTGCCAATCGCGAGGTTCTCACCAGCCTGGCTCACCTGCTCGGCCTGAGCCCCGACGCAATCAACCCGGACCGCGGCTTCCTCGACATGGGGCTCACCTCGTTGATGGCCGTCGAACTCGCAAAGGATCTCACACGGTTGGCAGGTCGGAAGCTTCCCGCGACGCTGGCCTTCGAATATCCGACGCCGCGTCAGCTCGCGGCTCACCTGATCGAGCAATTCCTGCCGGCAGAACCCGAAGATATACCCGCGGCATCCCCCATCGGCTTGGAAGAGTTCACCGATGACGAACTCGCGGCCAGACTCTCGGATGGAATCCAGACCCTGAAAGCACAAATGCAATGAATAGCGCAAATTCTCGCAATCTGATGGAGCAGGCGGTGTGCGCCGTCGAACAGGCGAACGCGCGGATCCGCGAACTGGAACAGCAGGCCTCGGAGCCAATCGCCATTGTCGGCATCGGCTGCCGGTTCCCCGGGGACTGCGACACGCCGGAAACATATTTCGCCCGGCTGTGCGCCGGCATGGACGCGGTTCGCGAGGTGCCGGCGGATCGCTGGTCCCTTTCGGACTGGTGGGATGCCGACCCCGACTCCCCAGGGCGCATGTACAGCCGCTTCGGCGCTTTCCTCTCGGACGTGGACCGCTTCGATGCCGCATTCTTCGGCGTGACCCCGCGGGAAGCGGCGCGCATGGATCCGCAGCACCGCATGCTCCTGGAATCCACCTGGCATGCGATGGAAGCCGCCAACCTCCGTGCGGAAACACTCCGCGGAAAGCTGGTGGGCGTGTTCGTGGGCATTACCGGCAACGACTACGGCGAGCTTCTGGACCGCCGCGGTCCGGAGGAGGTCGACGCCTATTACCTCACCGGCAACTCGCTGAATTTTGCGGCCGGCCGTCTTGCTTATGTCTTCGGATTTCAGGGGCCGGCCATGGCCATCGACACCGCGTGCTCTTCCAGCCTGGTGGCGGTTCATTTGGCCGTCCAGAGCCTGCGCGCCAGGGAGTCTGAGGTGGCGATCGCCGCCGGCGTCAATGCCATTCTGTCGCCCAAGGGCCATCTGATGACCAGCAAAGCTCGCATGCTTTCTCCCACCGGCCGCTGCCGCACCTTCGACGCCGATGCTGACGGCATCGTGCGGGGTGAGGGCTGCGGCGCCATCGTTCTGAAGCGTCTTTCCGACGCGCAGCGCGACGGAGATCCCGTAGTGGCGCTCATTCTCGGAACGGCCACCGGCCAGGACGGTGCCAGCGCCGGCTTAACGGTCCCGAACAAGACCGCGCAGGAGTCGGTGATTCGTGCCGCCCTGGCCAACGCGCGCGTGGACGCAAAGTCAATCGACTACGTCGAATGTCATGGAACCGGCACCCCGCTGGGCGACCCGATCGAAGTGCGCGCGCTCGCCTCCGTCCTGTGCGCCGGACGCGATCCTTCACACCCGCTCTGGATCGGCTCGGTGAAAACCAACGTGGGCCATCTTGAGTCCGCCTCAGGCATTGCCGGTCTGATCAAAGCCGCCCTCGCCGTGGAACATGGTCAGTTGCCCGCCCATCTGCATCTGCGGCAGCCGACTCCGCACATCGACTGGGCGGACTTGCCTCTTTCGATCCCCCGCGAAACCGTATCTTGGCCCGCCGGGCAGGGGCCGCGGCTGGCGGGAGTCAGCTCATTCGGCGCAAGCGGCACGAATGCGCACGTCATTCTCAGCCAGGCGCCCGCGGCAGCCTCGCGCACTCAAGCTCCGGAAGCCGGGAGTGACGAGGAATACCGGCTGCTGCTTCTGTCTGCCAAGAGTGAGCGATCGCTCGCGGCCTTTGCGGAGAGCTGCCGCCGCGAACTCGATGCCGGCAACTCGCTCGCCTCTCTTTCGGATGCATTGCTTTCTTCGAGAACCCGCCATCCTGACCGGACCGTCGTGATTGCGCGCTCATCCGCCGAAGCTGCCGATAAGCTGCGCGATCGAGACAGCGGAGCAATCGGCATTTACAACGGTCACGTCACCGGCCGCACCTCACCGCGCATCGCCGGGCTATTCACCGGCCAAGGTGCGATCTACGCCGGCATGGGACGCGGGATCTTCGACAGCGAACCAGCCTTCCGCCGCGCTTTTGTGGAATGCGAGGAGACGCTGCGGCCCCTGCTCGGCTGGTCCACCGTCGAGGCGCTGCACACCGCATCGGACGCAGATCTGGTCGCGACGGAACGGGCACAGCCCCTGCTATTCGCTCTCCAGTACGCGCTGATCTCCACCTGGAAGCACTACGGCGTCGATCTGGGTGTGGTTTTGGGACACAGCGCGGGTGAGATCGCAGCCGCCTACGCCGCCGGCATCGTTTCATTGGAGGACGCCTGCCGCTGGGTCGCTGCGCGGGCGCGCCTCATGCAGGAATCCAGTTCGGGAGGCGCGATGCTGGCAGTTCGCGCTCCGGAAGCGACCGTGCGCGACCTGGCTGCGCGAGTCGGCCGCTGTGAGCTGGCCGTGGTGAATGGCCGGTCCAGGTCCGTGCTGGCTGGCGATGCGGAAGCCATCGCGGTGGCGGAAACCCACCTCGCCGAAAAAAAGATCGAGAATCGCCGCCTCAGAGTCTCCCACGCCTTCCATTCCAGCCACATGGACGCCGCACTCCCCGAACTCGGGCGCGTGCTGCGCGGCCTTCACTTTCACGCTCCGAAAATCCCCATGATCTCCGCCGTCACGGGTGAGCTTCTCGACGAAGCCGCTGCCCTCAAGCCGGAGTTCTGGACGGCTCAGGTCCGAAAGCCGGTGCGCTTCGGCGCCGCGGCGGAACGGCTCGCCAGCATGGACCTGCGCCACGCCATCGAGTTCGGTCCGCAGCCCCAGTTACTGGAGATCCTCGCGGAGGAGTATCCCGGCCATTTCGTGCTGATTCCCTCGCTGCGGCGTGGGCTCCCCGACCGCTTCGTGCAATTGTGCGCCGCCGGCGCCTTGCTTGCCGACGGCGTCGAGTTCCAGCCGCCC
>CAZMRK010000467.1:0-5873 GCA_964568355.1 uncultured Solibacteraceae bacterium
GACCAACCTGCCGGTTCGCGTCGGCGAGACAGTGGTGCCCGGCATCCAGAACTCGGCGGCCAGCACGATCATGACCATCGCCGATATGTCGCTGATCACGGCGGAAGTGAAGGTGGACGAGACCGATATCGTGAGCGTCAAGCTGGAGCAGCCCGCCGATATCACGATCGACGCCATCCCCAACAAAGTATTTAAGGGCCACGTGATCGAGATCGGCAATACGGCCATCCTGCGGTCTACCGGTGTGGCCGCTTCCCAGAGCGCCGTTTCCAGCCAGGAGGCCAAGGACTTTAAAGTGGTCGTCGCCATGGACAATCCGCCGGACGACGTGCGGCCCGGACTTTCCTGCACGGCCAAGATCACGACGGCGACCCGCCAGAAGGTGCTGACGATTCCGATTCAGGCGCTGACCATTCGCCAGAAGGGCGATCTGGAACCGAAGCCCAAGGGCGGAAAGGGCCCGCAGGCCGCCACGGCACCCAATCCGGCGGCTGAGAAGGCGCGCAAAGAAGAGATCCAGGGCGTGTTTGTGGTTGCCGGCGGCAAGGCTTCTTTCCGGAAGGTGGAAACCGGCATCACGGGAGCAACCGATATCGAAGTGACCAATGGGCTGAAGGACGGAGAAGAGATCGTCACGGGCAGCTACCAGGTGATCCGTACCCTGCGCAACGAAGCCCAGGTGAAGGTAGATAATAAGACTCCGGGCCAAAAAACATAGCCGGCAGGTAAATCCCAAGAGAGCGAGACGTAAGGCATGGCACAGGCAGTAGCAGAAAAGGACCTCAAGGAGCTGATTGCGCGCGGCGAGCAGCTAAAGCGGGACGGAATCGTCATCCGCACCTATGATCTCTGGAAAACCTACGTGATGGGCGACCAGGAGATCCACGCCGTCTCCGGGGTGGATATCGAGATCCGGCGCGGCGAGTACGTGGCGATCATGGGCCCGTCCGGCTCGGGAAAATCGACGCTCATGAACCTGATCGGCTGCCTGGACACCCCCACAAAGGGGCAGTACTACATCAACGGCCGGCTGGTGAGCGAGATGAATGACGATGAGCTGGCCCGTATCCGCAATAAGGAAATCGGCTTCGTCTTCCAGACCTTCAACCTGCTGCCGCGCGCCAGCTCGCTGCACAACGTGGAATTGCCCCTGATCTACAGCGGAACCCCAGCCGATGTGCGGTTGGAGCGGGCCAAGGGCGCGCTGCGCCAGGTGGACCTGGAGCGCCGGATGTACCACAAGCCGAACGAACTCTCCGGCGGACAGCGCCAGCGCGTGGCGATTGCGCGGGCGCTGGTCAACAATCCCTCGATCCTGCTGGCGGACGAACCTACCGGGAACCTGGATACGGCCACCGGCAACGAGATCATGGCCCTGTTCGAACGGCTCTATCAGCAGGGCAACACGATCGTGCTGGTGACGCACGAACAGGACATCGCGCTGCACGCCCATCGGGTGATCCACGTGCGCGATGGCAAGGTCGAGAAGGACGAACAGATCAAGTAAGCGGCGAGGTCCGCCGCCGTCAGAGAAAAATCCGGGGACACGGCTGCCGCGCGTTGCAGGGGAACGAGTTCAAGACGCGTGGCCGCAGTGTCCCCGGATTTTTTTGAGAGCTGAAACGGACGCTACACTTCGAGCTTCCAGGGCGAACGATATTTCGCTTTCAGCATCGGCTTGGCGGCGTCCTGGGCGACGGTCCAGTTGTTCTCATCCCAATCCAGGCGAAGCTTGGAGCGCATGGCCACGTTGGCCAGGATACAGGCCGCCGAGGAGCGCACACAGGTCTCGATCTCGCTCATTGGCTTCTGGCGGCTCCTGATGCATTCCAGCCAGTTCTTCCAGTGGGGGACGTTCATCTGCCGCATCTCCGCATCGTCTTCCCAGACGGTTGCGCCCTTCGAGCGATTGTTCGGGATGAGCCGGCACATGCTGCGGTTGACGAAGATGGTGGCTTCGGTGCCGTGGATCATGGTGCCCGCACCCTGGTTCATACCGAACATCGGCAGCGGATTGCAGGTGCGGCTTTCATAGCTGGCCAGGAACTTGGGATAGAAGAACGTCGCCAGCATGGTGTCCGGCGTTTGGGTATTGTCCTCGACGTAGAACTTACTACCCATGGCGTCGATGGCTGTGGGCATTACTTCGTTGAAGCATTGGTGCAGGGGGTCGATGAGGTGCACGCCCCAGTCGGTCATGGCGCCGCCGGCATAGTCCCAGAAGTAGCGGAAGGTGGGGAAGGTGGTCGTCTTGACGCCCCAGCGGTTCGCGTTGAAGGGGACGTCGGGCGCGGGTCCCAGCCACATATTCCAATCGAGATCGGTAGGCGCGGTGCTGTCTGCCGGATTGCCCCATCCGGCCTTTTTCGTGAGCCCGCTCTGAAACGCATGGCAGAAGGTGACGTCTCCGGCCGCGCCGTCCTTTACCAGTTCCGCGGCTTTCTTGAAATACCCGCCGGAGCGCTGCATGGTGCCGGCCTGGACGATGCGGTTGTATTTGCGCGCGGCCTGCACCATCTTCCGGCCCTCCTCGATGTAGACGCAGGCGGGCTTTTCCACGTACACATCCTTGCCGGCCTTGCAGGCCTCGACGGTCATATAGGCGTGCCAATGGTCGGGAGTCGAGATGCAGACGGCGTCGAGCGACTTGTCGGCCAGAATATCGCGGAAATCCTTCACCGATTTGGGCTGGAACCCGCCGCGGCGCGCCGCCGCTTCCGCGCGCTCCAGATGAGGCTGGTAGACGTCACAGAGAGCCGCCGGCACAAGACCGGGGACCTTCATGGAATAGCCGAGATTTCCGGAGCCCATGGCGCCAAGGCCGATGAACCCGACCGCGACGCGGTCATTTGCGCCTTTCACGCTGCCCGTAAAAAGCGAAGTGGTGAACGCCGCGCTGGCGGCCGTAAGCATTTCTCGCCGGGAACTGCCCATGATGACCTCCTAGGATCAAAATTGAATTATATGCCCGTACGAGGGCGGCGCTGGCCGCAAGGCGGTCCGGCGCCGCAACGGAGGGAGGCCCGGGGACCGGGTTACACGTCGAGGTTTTTCACGTCGAGCGCGTTTTCTTCGATGAATTTGCGCCGGTTCTCAACGTCTTCGCCCATCAGCGTGGAGAAGATCTCTTCGCTTTCCACCGCGTCTTCCAGGCGCACCTGCAGCAAGGTACGCTTGGCGGGACTCATGGTAGTTTCCGCCAACTGCTCCGCGTTCATCTCACCCAGGCCCTTGTAGCGCTGGACG
The DNA here is from genome assembly GCA_964568355.1 of uncultured Solibacteraceae bacterium. GTDB lineage: Bacteria > Acidobacteriota > Terriglobia > Bryobacterales > Bryobacteraceae > JAJPJX01. The sequence goes on from CAZMRK010000467.1 coordinate 3,247, forward strand.
GAGGCGTCCTTTTTGCCCTCGTTCTTGACGTAATTCAGCAGATCCATGGTGTTGGTCTGGGTGTCGCGACGGTCGTTCTTCACCACCACAAAGGGAGGCAGGTTGAAGACCGCAATCTGCCGCGCCAGAGCGCGGAAGCGGCGGAATTCCGCCTGGGAGGCGAGGCTGACGCTGATATGGCGCTCCGCATTGGTCGAATCGTGGAAGGTCACCATCCAGGCGTCGTGCTCCTCGTCCTGCTTGAGCTCAGGCGTGATCTGGGCCTGCTTCAGAGCGTTGAAGACCAGTTCCATGTTGGCCTTATCCTGGAAGTCGGCCTTGGCATCGACTTTCAGATGGACATCGGCCAGCGCTTCCACCACGCGCGCATCGCGCAGCTTGCGCTCGACCTTGAAGAACATCTGCTCATACTCGTCCAGGTTCATGAGGAAAGCGCGCAGTTCCCCGCCCTCCAGAGACTTGGCGGAGCCATTGCCGTTACTATTGATTTCCACCTTGAGATTCTCGGTGGCGCGGCGCATGATCTCGCGGGTGAACTCTTTTTCGTTCTTGATGTACTTCTCGCTCTTCCCCTTCGTGATGCGGTCGAGCGGCGGCTGGGCGAGGTAGACCCGGCCGCGGGGGATGAGCTCGTTCATGTGGCGGAAGAAGAACGTGAGCAGGAGGGTGCGGATGTGCGAGCCGTCCACATCGGCATCGGTCATGATGATGACCTTGCCGTAGCGCAGCTTGCTGACGTCGAAATCCTGCACACCGATGCCGGTGCCCAGGGCGGTAATCATCGCCCGGATTTCCTCGTGGCCCAGCATCTTGTCATAGCGGGCTTTTTCCACGTTCAGGATCTTGCCTTTGAGCGGCAGGATCGCCTGGAACCTGCGGTCCCGGCCCTGCTTGGCAGTACCGCCGGCGGATTCGCCCTCGACCAGGAACAGCTCGCAGCGCTCCGGATCTTTTTCCTGGCAATCGGCCAGCTTGCCGGGCAGCCCTCCGGAATCGAGCGCGCCTTTACGACGCGTCAGGTCGCGGGCTTTGCGCGCCGCTTCGCGGGCCCGCGCGGCTTCAATGGCCTTGGAGACGATCTTCTTCGCCACCGAGGGATTTTTGTCGAAATACTCGCCGAGCTTGTCGTTTACAAACTCGACCATGTGTCCCTGAATATCGCTGTTCAGTTTGCCCTTAGTCTGGCCTTCGAACTGCGGCTGGGGCAGCTTTACGCTTACAACGGCGGTGAGGCCTTCGCGAACGTCATCGCCGGAGAGATTTTCCTTGACGTCTTTGAACAGATTCGCGGTCCCGCCGTACTTATTGATGGTGCGGGTGAGGGCGCTGCGGAAGCCACTCAAATGAGTGCCGCCATCCACCGTATTGATGTTATTGGCGAAGCTGAAGACGCTCTCCGAATAGGAGTCGTTGTATTGCAGGGCTACTTCCATGGTCAGGATACCGCCGCTGGGCAGCTCCTTTTCCGCCTCGAAGTGGATGGGCTTGTCATGGAGGACCGACTTGCCCCGGTTCAAGTGTTTAATAAACTCGGCGATTCCGCCGCTATACAGGAACTCGTGGCTCTTGGGCGGATCGACGCGCTCATCGGTAAGCGTGATCTTGAGGCCCTTGTTCAGAAAGGCCAGCTCACGCAGGCGCTGGGCCAGCGTATCGTAGTTGAACGTGGTCACGTCCATGATGCTCCCGTCGGGTTTGAACGTGACCTTCGTGCCGGTCTTCCTGCCGGCCTTGCCGGCGCGCAGCAGAGGAGCTTTGGGCTGGCCTTTGGCGTACTCCTGAGTCCAGGTGAAGCCTTCCCGCCAGATCTCCAGCTCCAGCCACTCGGAAAGCGCGTTGACGCAGCTTACACCGACGCCATGCAGGCCGCCGGAGACTTTGTAACTCTTGGAATCGAACTTACCGCCGGCATGCAGCCTGGTCATGACGACTTCGGCGGCAGAGATACCTTCTTCCGCATGCAGGCCTACGGGGATACCGCGACCGTCATCCTCCACCGTTACGGAGTTATCGATGTGTACGGTTACCTCGACGTGATGGGCATAGCCAGCCAGGGCCTCATCGACGGAATTATCGACAACTTCGTACACCAGATGGTGCAACCCCATCTCGCCGGTCGAACCGATATACATCGCCGGCCGTAGGCGCACTGCTTCCAGACCTTCCAATACTTTGATACTGGAGGAATCGTAGACTTCCGGGGTGGTGGTATTGACTTCGTTTGCCATAAGTAAAGTTCTCGAACTGCAAAGCGGCCCAGCCCAGTTCAGATGCGCATGGGCATGACGACGTAGCGATAGCGGTCAGGTAACTCCTCGCCGGCGGGCCGCAATTCCCCGGCGCTCTTCTGATCCTTTAATTCGAAAGCGATCTCAGCCTGCGAGATCGCCCGCAGAAAATCCAGCAGGTACTGCGCGTTAAATCCAATCTCCAGGTCCGGGCCCTGGTAGTCGGCGGGGACACTCTCCTCGCTCTCTCCGGTCTCGACCGAAGAGGAATAAATCTTGACCTCGCCCTGGGTGAACTGCACCCGGATGGCGCGCGACCGCTCATCCGCAAACTGGGCCACACGCTCAATCGCCGAGCGGACCTCATCGCGATTCAACTTAGCCGTGTGCTGGTGATCT
>CAZMRK010000468.1:0-3192 GCA_964568355.1 uncultured Solibacteraceae bacterium
TCCAGCTTGCTTACGAAGGCATCGGTGCCGCCCATCAGCTTCATCAGGCCCGGCACGTCGTGCTGCACGGACCACAGCCATTGCCAGGCGTTTCCCTCGGTGAAGACGCCGCCCCAGTCGAGCGGATCGAACGGCGTGAGCCAGTCGCCGTTGCTCTTGCGCCCGCGCATGAAACCGGTAGAAGCGTCGTACAGGTTGCGATAGTTCCGGGAACGCTCCGTGAAGGTGCGGTAGTCCTCCTGCTTGCCGAGCGCGCGAGCCATTTGCGCGACGCAGAAGTCGTCATAGGCATACTCCAGCGTGCAGGCAGCCGACTCCCGCACGCCTCGATCGGCGGGAACATAGCCGAGCCGGATATAGTCCTCGATCCCGTTGCGCGCCTGAAAGATGCCGGTGCCGGGCTGCGTGGCATCCTTGCGAATCGCGGTGTAAGCCTTCTGAACGTCGTAATCGCGGATGCCTTTCAGGTAGGCATCGGCAATGACCGAATCGCCGTGCGTGCCGATCATGACGTTGGTCTCGGCGGGATTGGGCCACTTGGGAATCCAGCCGGCTTCGTCGTAGACGTGGAGCATGGCGCGGATAATCTCGGCGTCTTTTCTCGGCTGCACGATCGTCAGCAGCGGGAATGCCGCGCGAAAGGTATCCCAGAATCCGGTGTCGGAAAACATGGGGCCGGGGTGCACCTGGCCGTCGTAGGGGCTGTAGTGGCGGGCGGAACCGGAAGCATCGGTCTCGGTCAACATTCGCGGAAACTGGAACGCATGGTACAACGCCGTGTAGAACATTCTGCGCTGGGCTTCGGTGCCGCCGCGAACTTCAACTTTGTGTAGCTCTCGTTCCCAGGTCGCGCGGGCCTGCGATACGACCGCCTCGAAATCCGGCGCCGGAATCTCGGCCCGCAGATTCCGCGCGGCCTGTTCCGGGCTGATGAGCGAGGTGCCGATACGAACCGAGACCATCTCGCCTTCGTGCGTCGCGAAGCGCAGGTAGGCCCCCACGTGCTTGCCGGATCGCTGCTTCGCAGTATCTTTTGTTCCGGAGTCGTCCCAGGTGCCGTAAGCCTGAAACGCGTGATCGAAGACGGCCACGAAGTAGAGCGCAAAATTGGAGGCCGCGCCTTTCGAGACGTGCGAGTTCCGGCCGGTGATGGTGCGCGATTCGGGATGAATCTCGACGGCGCTGCCGCCCTGGCCGGCATCGAAGACCACGTACGCCTGATCGGTCTTGGGATACGTGAAGCGCAGAATGCCGCCATGCTGCGAAGGGGCGATCTCCGCCCGCACTCCGTAATCGGAGAGAAGCACGCGATAGCGATACGCGCGCGCATCTTCGTCCTGGTGGCGGAAGCGCGAAGCGCGCTGCTCCGGCAAAACCTTCAGAGCGCCGGTGAGCGGCATCAGCGAGAACGGACCGTAGTCGCTCATCCAGGCGGAGGGGCGATGCGTGGAGAGGAAACCGCGGATCGCCGTTTTCGAGTATTGATAGGGCCAGCCGCCCTCACCGGTTTGCGGTGTCCAGTTGGACATGGCAAACGGAAGACAGACTGCCGGAAACGTGTTGCCGTGGGAGAATTCGAAGCGGGAATCCGTGCCCACCAGGGGATCCGGCAGATCGGCGAGACTCGCGGGATCCTGGACCGCGCCGCGCAGGCCCGCGACGGGTGCGGCGCACGCGAGAACGAACAGAACCAGCCGTTTCATGGCTTGTATCAGGCTTCGGCTTGCGGCGATGCCGCCGGACCGGGGAGGGCCGGATGGCGCGATCCCCGCAGTCCGTAATAAACGATGTAGAGATAGCAGACCGCCGGCAGCACGAAGGCGGTATGAATTCCGATCTGATCGGCCAGAGCGCCTTGCGCAATCGGAATGATGGCTCCGCCGACGATCGCCATCACCAGAATGCCGGAAGCCTTTCCCGTCAGTTTCCCCATTCCATCGATCCCCAGCGTAAAAATGTTGGGAAACATGATGGAGTTGAACAAACCCACCAGAAGAATGCTGACCATGGCCACGTGCCCCGTGGAGAGTATGGAGGTCGCGACCAGAATGCAGGCGATGGTGGCCGCGATGCCCAGCACCACACCGGCCTTCCATTTGCGCAGGATCGCCGAACCGACGAAACGCCCGACCATCGCCCCGCCCCAATAAAACGAGACGTATCCGGCGGCATCGCGCGGCGCCAGGCCGCCGATCTCCGGTTGCGAGAAATAATTCACCAGAAAGCTGCCGATGGAGACTTCCGCGCCCACGTAGATGAAGATGGCCAGGGCGCCCAGCACCAGGTGCGGATATTTCCATACACTTTGCCCCGTGCTCGATTCGTGTTCGTCGCGGGTGCCTTCGATTTCGCTGAGCACCGGCATCCGGAAGCGGGAGATGGCGAAGGCCAGCGCAAACAGCAGAAGGGCAATGCCGAGATAAGGTAGCTTCACCGACGACGCTTCCAGCATGCGGTGAGCCTGCAACTGCTCCGGTGTGAGCGTGCTCACATCCACGGCCCCCTGCCGCGCCTCGGAGAGAATCAGCATGCCGCCCAGATAGGGCGCGATGGTGGTGCCGACCGAGTTAAAGGCCTGGGCCAGATTGAGCCGGCTGGAGGCTTTCTCCGGAGGCCCGAGGACGGCCACGTACGGGTTGGCCGCCACCTGCAACACGGTCATCCCGGATGCGAGTACATAGAGCGCGAACAAAAACAGCGGATAGGACGTAAAGGAAGCCGCGGGAAGAAAAAAAAGCGCCCCCAGGCCCATAATGCCGAGCCCCAGAACAATCGATTTCTGGTAGCCGCACCAGGAGATGATCTTGGCGGAGGGCATGGAAAAGATAAAATAGGCGGAAAAGAACGTGAACTGAATTAGCATGATCTGGGTATAATTCAGTTCAAAGATGCCCTTGAGGTGGGGAACCAGAATGTCATTGAGAACGGTGACAAAACCCCACATAAAAAACACCGTAGTGATTACGGCTAGAGCGGGGCCGTAATTTTGCGGAGGCGCGGCTGCCACCGGCCGGTTTGAGGTGGGTTGGATCATCTAGCTTTAGGGTAGTACGAGTTCCGTTTGTCTGTGCAGACCGCGGCGTAGGAGTTGGGCTTATTCCTTACCCGGTTCCGGAAAGGATCTGACGTGGAAATCACACGGAAGCTTCCCTGGGTCATGTCAATGCTGATCGTCTGCTCGCTCCTCGCATG
>CAZMRK010000469.1:0-10915 GCA_964568355.1 uncultured Solibacteraceae bacterium
AATAGCGACGGCCGCCACAACTGGGATGTCTCGGTCGCCAAATGGGTCCGCATCCACGAGAGCCATTCCCTCGAAGTGCGAGCGGAAATGTTCAACATCTCGAATTCGGTCTCCATGGGAGACCCCAACGCGCAATTCACATCGTCTGCATTCGGACAGGTCACCAGTGCCACTCCCGCGCGCCAGATTCAAGTAGCCCTGAGGTACACATTTTGAAGAGAATCACGATGAATTGGAGACGACGGGAATTCCTCCTGGCCGGCTTTGCCGGCATTCTGCGTGCTGCCGGTCTGGACAAAAACGCAATCGGAGCAAATACCGCCATGGCCGGCTACAGCCTCTATCAGGCGATTGACGCGATCCGCCATTGTGGATTTCCAGTCATCGAAATCCATCCCATGGGAGTGGTCACCGCGACTCCCGGAAAGTTCCCCGGCTTTGAGTTCGACACCATGCCCGATGCCAGCCGGCGTAAGCTGCGGCAGGCGCTGGCCGGCTTCCGCCGCATCACCACGCACCTGCCCTATTCCGGCTTGAGCCCCTTCTCGCCGGACAGGAAGACAGCGGACGAATCGGTTCGTAAAATCGCGGGAGCGCTCGACGCGACCGCATACGTGGGCGCCGAGTTGGCCGTTCTGCACGTGGTGCCCCCCAAGGAGGTCCCGTTTGCCGAGGTTCGGACGGCAGCGATTCAACGCATCCGGGAGTGGGGCGATTTCGCCGCCGCCCATCGGTTCAAAATCGGCATCGAGACGGGATTCCCGCGCTCGATCGCGGAATTTACGGCTTTCGTCCAGGCCGTGAATCATGAGGCCGTCGGCTGCACCATCGATGTAGGCCACCAGGGCCGTTACGCGGAGCTGATGGCCAAGGTAAAGCCCGAAGATCGCAGCACACCCGCCGGCATTCGCGCCTATAACGACACCACCCACGCCATCATCGACGGCCTACCCGGAAAGGTGCTTCATTTCCACGTGCACGACATCGATCCGGCAACCTGGCAGGAGCACCGCCCCATCGGCACCGGCTTCGTCGACTATCCGCGGCTGATCGCCAAGCTGCGGAAAATCGACTATTCCGGCGTGCTCATGCTGGAAATCGCGGGTCCCGGATCCGAGATCGAAAGCCTGGTTGCCGATAGCAAACGGCACCTGGAAGCGTATCTATAGCGGTACTCCATCCGCACCATACCCCCAGTTCCCGGTATTGTGCGGTCGCGGCTCTACATGCTGCGCTTTCAGGTACTCTTCGAACCGGCGCGCCAGTTCGGGATGCTCCGCCGCCAGGTTCTTCTGCTCCCCGATGTCCTCCCGCAGGTTATAGAGTTCGAGCGCCGCGCCGGGCTTTGGCCGCACGCCCTTCCAATCGCCCAGACGCGCTGCCTGCTGCATATTGGTCAGCTTTTCCGTCTTGCGGCTGTAGCCGTGCTGCTCCCAATAGAGCCCTCCCTCGCGCTTCTGCGGCTTGCCTTCGAGCGCCGGTACCACCGAAATTCCATCCAGTCCCTTCGGCGCCGGCAAGCCGGCAATCTGCGATGCGGTCGGGAAGAAATCCGCAAAGTACCATGGGAAGCCGCTTACCGCGCCGGCTTTGGTATGGCCGGGCCATCGCACGAGCATGGGCACCCGGATGCCTCCTTCGTATACGGTTCCCTTCACCGCCCGCAGCGCCCCGTTGCTGTGGAAGAAGTCGCCCGCCTTTCGTCCCGCGCCTCCCGTTCCGCCGTTGTCGCTGGCTACGAACACCACCGTCTGGTCGTCCAGCTTTAGCTCCTGAAGCAGCGAGAGAATCTGCCCGAGGTGCCGGTCCGCGCGAGTCACCATCGCGGCATAGTTCTTCTCCGAGGCCGGCCAGTCCCGGTCCGAGTAAGGTCGGTCGTCGGGTGGATCAAAGTCCCCATGAGGCAGGGTCGTGCAGGCGTACAGGAAGAAGGGTTTACTCCGGTTGGCACGCAGAAATTTCAAGGCCCGCTCTTGAATCACATCGGCGGTATACTGCCCCCGCTTCCCGTGCGCATTGCCCGGCAGCGGATACTTGGCCTCGCCGTCGCGCAGATACTCGGTGTAGTAGTCGTGGGCGTGGGTCTGGTGCAGATAGCCGAAGAACTCGTCGAAGCCCTTGCGCGTCGCCGCCCCGGTCGTGCCGGCATCGCCCAGGGCCCATTTGCCGAACGCCCCGGTCGCATAGCCCGCCTGCTGCAACACCGAAGCGATCGTGACATCCTCGGGCAAAATCGGGACCGTTCCCGCATTGGCGCGGACCGGCGTGTGCCCGGTATGCAGCCCCGTCATCAGCACGCTGCGTGAAGGAGCGCATACCGCGCCCCCCGCGTAGCAATCGGTGAATTTGGTGGCGTTCCGGCTGAACCGGTCCACGTTCGGCGTCTGGATCAGTTTCTGACCGTAGCAGCCCAGGTCCGCGTAGCCGAGATCGTCGAAAAGGAAGAAAACGATATTCGGCGGCCGGACCGGAGCGGCGCCGGCCAGGGCTGGTGCCATCATCCCAGCCAGGAAATCGCGGCGATTCAACATGTGTGTGTCCATCGAAGGAACCTGTCAGCTCGGCAGCTCGAGGGTGTCTTTCGTCTGCTTCTGCCAGTTCTCGATCCGCTTGCGCAATTCGCTGATGCGCGCTTTCGATCGGCCGGTGTAGTAAAGATTGTCGAGTTCGAGCGGGTCGCGCCGGCGGTCAAAGAACATATTGTTGTCGTTGTGGAACAGCACCAGCTTCTCTCCTTCCGGCGAGACCACCGTGCGGCCATGCGGCCCGTCCGGTTCCTCGAACCATTCGACGAAAATATGATCGTCCCGCAGCCTCCCGCCATCCAGCAGCGGCAGCAGGCTCTCTCCGGACGGCTGGTCGGGCACTTTCTTGCCGAGCAGTTCGAGCACAGTTGGCACGATGTCAATCGAGCTCACGGCCTGCTGCACGTGAATCTGGCGGCTTTGCAGGAAAGGTGCGCGGATCAGCAGCGGCACCCGCAAAGCCTCTTCGTAGAATACCGATTTCCCCAGCAGCGAGTGCGCGCCCATCATCTCGCCGTGGTCGCTGGTGAACACGATTACGGTGTTGTCCGCCTGGCCCGATGCTTCGAGCGCCCACAGAATGCGCCCGAGCGCCTGGTCCACTTGAGAACACAACCCGGCGTAGTTGCGGTTCAGCCGCTGCCACCCTTCCCGCGTCTTCAGGTTCTGCCCGCCGAAGCCCTTCTCCAGGTACCGGCTGCGAATGCGCCGATATAGCTCCGGCTCATGGTCGATCTGGTCGCCGGGGAAATTTGCTGGAATGGGCGCCTCTTCCGCCGTGTGCAGGTCATTATAAGGCCCGTAAAACGGCATGTGCGGCTCCAGAAAGTTCACGTGCAGGAGCCATGGCTGATGCCGGTTTTCGGTGATGAACTGGCTTGCGTTGCGCGCCAGAAACGCGGGCTTGCAATGCTCCACCGGCAGCCGCACCGCGTAGTCGCGCGAGAATTTGTTCTCTTTCGTATCGTTGGGTTTAAAGCCCTGGCTCAGCAGGTAATGATGATAGCTGCTGCGCGTCTTCTCATCGCGATTCGGAAAAAAGTAAGCCGAATACGTGTCTTCAATGCTCACCCATTCCTGAAATCCATGCTGCGCGAATACCTCGTCGCCCAGGTGCCACTTGCCCATATAGGCCGTCTTGTATGCCGAATCGTTAAGCAGTTCCGGCTGGGCCTGAATGCTTTTATCGAGCCGCAGATTGTTGTGCACCAGCCGGTGCTGGTGCGGATACAAGCCCGTCAGAATCGAGCCTCTGCTCGGAGTGCAGACCGGCTGCGTCACGTAGGTATTGCTGAACACCACGCTTTCCGATGCGAGCTTGTTCAGCACCGGCAGGTGGAAGCGATAGTTTCCGTTGACCTGCAGCGTGTCCGCGCGTTGCTCATCGGTCCACAGGAAAAGCAGGTTGGGTTTGTCCTTCACGGGCCGTGGGCGGACCCCCGCGAGCGCCGGCGCCGCCACCGCGCCGGCCATAGATTTCAATACGCTTCGTCTTGAGACCATATCTGCCTCCTAACCCCCGCACCCCTCAAAAAATCCATTTCAGTGAAACCTGCAAAATCCTTCCGCTCGAAGCGGACGTAATTCGCCCGAAAGACGGCGACGTCACCGTCGTATTGGGCGCGCTGAAGTTGGCGTTGTTCGTAACATTGAAGCTGTCGCCGCGAACCTGCAGCGAATGCCGCTCCGTGAACCGGAATGTCTTGTCCAGCGAAACATCCAGGTTGAAGTATCCCGGAGCCACGATCACGTTTCTCCCCGCATTGCCGAACGTGCCGAGCGCGTTCGCCCGGAACGCGGCAATGTTGAAGTATTGCGCCAGCATCGCAGCCGTCGAGCGCGAGCCCAGGCTGTTGGGATCGCCTGCCACGTCCGGCCGGTCGAAGCCCATGCCCGTACGGGAGTTGTCCTGTCCGGTGAGCACATTCACCGGAGTGCCGCTCTGCGCCGTGAGAATCCCGCCGATCTCCCATCCGCCGGCAACCTTCCCCAAAAGGTCCTTCCTCTTCAGCCACGGCAGCTCGTATAAATACGAGAGCTTCAGCCGCTGGCGCATATCGAAAGCGCTCGGCCCTCGATCCGCCGCCAGGTTGAAGGAATTCTGCGGCCCACCTTGATCTACCGTTGCGAAAGCACTATCGCCCGAAACCGCCACATCGATCGCCTTCGACCAGGTATAGGCCAGCCCGAACGTCAGTCCATGCTGAAAACGCTGGGTCAGCATCACCTGGAGCGAGTTGTAGTTGGAGTTGCCATCCGAGAATAGTCCCCCAATGCTCGCAAACACCGGCGCATACAGACGGCGCGCATTGGTTGTCGATTGTGTAGCGCCCGGCGAATAGACCGCGGGGTTGATCTCGCGCAGGATGATCAGCTTCCGTCCGATCGTCCCCACATAGCTGACGTCCAGCAACAGATTCCGCGCAAGCTGCCGTTGGATCCCCACGCCAAAGTTTTGCGTATAGGGGTTCCGCACTCCGCCGTTGACCGATTTCGGAATCTGAATCGGCTGTACGAATTGGGCCGTGCCGCCCGTATAGAAATACGGAAACGGATCCATCCTGCCGGCGTAAGGCGCCGAAAGCGCATAAGGCGTGTTCACCGTATAGTTCAGGCCGAAGGGCTGCGGAACCAGAACGCCGCTCGCCTGTTCCGCCGTGAGGGCGTCGTAGAAGATCCCATAGTGCGCGCGAAATGCCGTCCGCCCGTCGCCGAAAATGTCCCACGCCAGCCCCACCCGCGGCGACCAATTGTTATAGTCGCCCCCGTACGGATAGTGCGCGTCGTTCTGATAAAGCAATCCGGCCGGCGCGTTGGGAATCGCCTGCGACTGGGCTCCCGGCACGAACGAAACTCCGATATTGTGCTTCTCCGTCCAGCGTGGAAAAAGCTCTTCGCGGACCCCCAGCGAGAGCGTCAGCCTCTTGGTAACGCGGAACGTGTCCTGCAAGAAAAAGCCGGAAACCAGCGACTTCTGCTGCGTATCGATCGGCGTCGACTGGCTCATACTGACCGGCTTTCCCAACAGGAAATCGGCGAATGCATTTCCGCTCAGAGAACCATCAAACGAAAATGTGCCGCCGGTGTTGCGATTATCGCGATAAACGAAGCGATTCTGCTGCAGGTCGAACCCGGCCTTGATCTGGTGCCGCCCGCGCTGCCACTCCACATTTCCGCTCAGATCGATATCGTCCGAGAGTCTCTGCCGGTCCCGCCCCGGGCTGAGCGTGAAGTAGCCGCTGATGCCGATGATCGGCATCGTCGTCGGACCTCCCGCATGCACGAAGTCCGTGCCTCCCAAATCGTTCAGTGTCAGCCGCGATGTGTTGCTCTCCAGGTAGTTGAAGCGCGTGTAGTTCGCGCGGATCGTTCCCAGCAGATTGGGGCTGAACGCGTGCGTATCTTCGGCCGTGATGACCTGTTCCCGCAGCGTCGTCGCAATGGGGCTATATCCGGCAAAATTGGAGCTCGAAAACGGATCGAGCCCCGTGTTGTAGTTTTGGAAATACCGGAAGTTGAGCTTATTGGCGTTGCTGAACGAATGGTCCACGCGCGCGATGCCCTGGTTCCCGCTCGTGGGCGACGTCGCTTGCGTCGAATATTGCCCGTTGGGTAGATTCGCGGCCGCGGGCACATAGGTATCCAGAACCTTCTGAGCCACCGGATCGATGCGCGACGCCGGAATCATATTCCCCGGAAATTGTATCCCGGTCGCCGGGTCCGTGATGGCCTTCGCAAGCCCGCTGAAATTGCCTACGCGCTGCGCCGCCGAAGGCAAAATCGTGCTGGAGGAAACCTGGTCCTGATGGATGCGCAGACCTTCATAGGAGAGGAAGAAGAACGTCCGGTCCCGCCGCACCGGCCCTCCTACTGTGCCGCCGAACTGGTTGAAGCGCAGCTTGGGCACTGATCTCGCGAAGAAGCTCCGCGCATCGAAATCATCGTTTCGCAGAAACTCCCAGGCGCTGCCGTGGAATGCGTTTGTTCCCGAGCGCGTGACCGAGCTGAGCACCGCGGATCCGCGCCCGTATTCGGCCGGCGCCCCGGTAGTGATCAGCTTGAATTCCTGGATGGCGTCCGGAGGAGGCAATTGCAGACCTTGCCCCCGATGATAAAACTGCGCGGGAGCGCCGTCCAGCAGGAAGTTGGTCGAGGTCTGCCGGTTGCCGTTTACGTTGATCGCCTGCTGCGAATAGCTGGCCATGATCGTCGTGCTCACGCCGGAAACGCCCGGGGCCAGCGAAGCCAGATCGACCACGTTCCGCCCGTTCAGCGGCAGGTCGCGCACGCGCCGGTCGTCCACCAGCAGGCCGCCGGTCTCTGACCTCGTATCGACCTGTAAGGCATCGGTCGTGACCGTGACCGATTCATTCACCGCGCCCACTTGCAGCGGAATATCGAGCCGGACATTTTGAACCGCGGCCACCTCCACCGCTTCGGTCTGCGCGATGCGGAATCCGGCATGTTCCACCGTGATCCGGTACGATCCAGGAGGAAGTTTGGAGAACAGATAGTTGCCGTGGCCGTCGGAAACGACATGGCTGGCCTGATTGGTGTTCACGTTGGCGGCCGTGACCTTGGCGCCGGAGACCACGGCGCCGGAGCCATCGGAGATGACGCCCAGAATTTGGCCGACCGGCGTCTGTGCGGGAAGAGACGCGGCCAGCAGAACCGTCAGCAGCAGCTTGGCACGGAATGAATTCATCGGGATTCTCCTGGAAAAAGCCGGTCTTAGTCAGAACGTGTACTTCAACGCAAACTGGATGCGCCGCGGATCGTCCGCCTGCGTGATGGCGGCCGTGTTGGCCTGTCGCAGCGTGGAATTCGGCTGGCCGAAGTTCGGCGTGTTGGTCAGGTTGAACGCCTCCGCCCGGAACTGAAGCCGGTGCCCTTCCCACGGCATAGGGAAAACTTTCGCCAGCAGCAGATCGAAATTCTTCTGCCCGGGACCGTAGAGCGCGTTCCTCCCGGTGTTGCCGTAAACCCCGGGTGCGCTCTGCACAAACGCGTACTGGTCGAACCAGAGGTCGATCGTCGGATCCGCCAGCACTCCGCTTCCGATCCGATTCCCCCGATTGCGCGTCCCGCTGTTCTGCGCGTCTCCGGGATAGCTGATATCGAAAGGAGAACCCGTGCGCAGCGTCAGGATGCCGCCCAATTGCCATCCGCCCAGCGCCCAATCGAGCGCCCGGCTGCCGCCGAACGCAAACTTGCGCCCCCGCCCGAACGGCAGGTCGTAGGTATAGCTGGTGATGAAATTGTGCCGGTGATCCAGGCTGGAATTGCCCCGCTCGGCGGTCAGGTTATATTCGCTGGCGCGCCCCGAAAGACCCTCGTCCAGCGATTCCTCTACCTGGTCGATCGCGTGCGACCACGTATAGGCCACGATGAACGTCAGCCCGCGCGACAATCGCTTCTCCGCCTTCGCCATCAGCGCGTTGTAGTTGGCGTTGGCGCCGTTGTCCTGCAGGCTCACCGATGTCCAGAAAGGACGCAGCAGCCGCTGATTGGCCGGTACCGAAGGATCTGGGCCTGGATTGTTGATATTCCGCGAGACCGCCAGGTGCGTCGATTTCGCCCCCTGGTAGCCCACCGAGATCAACACCGATCCTGGTAGTTGACGCTGCACATCGAACGACCACTCCGTGGCGTATTGCGTCGGATACTTGTCCTTCGTAACGCTCACCGAAGTGCCTCGCAGCGGCGCCGCCGCCGGCAATTGGATCGGGGCAAAGCCAGTCTGGACCAGCGCCGCCTGCGCCACATTGGTTCCGTTCGTGGTCACCTCGGTGAAATCCGGCGTCTGGTTGACCCATCGCGCGTTCTCGCTGGTAATCGCATCAGCCTCTCCGTAGAAAAGGCCGAATCCGGAGCGGATCACGGTGTTCTCGCCGATCCGGTAAGCAAATCCCACCCGCGGCGCAAAATTCCGGTAGTTCTGGTCGCAGCCGCAGTCGGTGCCGCTCGATGGCCGCTGGAATGTCTCGTACCGCGGGTCGCTGGGGCTGACGTTGAACTCCGTCAGATACCGGCTCACGCCCAGCCGCCCGATATGGGTGCCTTCGGGAAAATATGGCCCCTGGAAAAACTCCCACCGCAGCCCCAGGTTCACCGTGAGGCGCCGGCTCACCTTCCAGTCATCCTGAAGGAAGGCTCCCCAATAGGGCGCGATCACGTCCTCGCTCAACTGGTTGCCCACCGTGGTCTGGCTTGCCCAGCCCAGCAGCATATCCGCCAGGCCGTTACCCGTCCCTGAGCGGCTCGACGCTACGTTCGGATACTGCGAGGTGTACACGCCGCTGAACGCAAACTGCCCGCGCCGGAATCGCTGCGCTTCGCGGAAAATATCGGAGCGGTGCCACTCCCCGCCGAACTTGATGCTGTGCGCGCCCAGTTGCCAGGCCACGTTGTCGTTGAACTGAAAGTTATCCAGCCAGTTGCGATTCGGCCAGAAGCTGCGCGAGCCGATCTCGCTGTATCCGGTTGGCGTGAATCGCGCCAGCCCATGATCCAGTCCATCGTCAAACGTGTCGCCGGGAGCGCCCTGAATGCCGTATTTCTTGTTCAGATTCTCCATTTCGAGAATGTCGAAACGCGTCGGATAGTGTGTGAATCCGAAGCGGGCTTCGTGGAATACCGTCGGCCCGAAAGCGTGCGTCCACCCCGCCGCGATATTGTCCGCCGGCAGATCTACGGTCTGTCCCTGCCCGCCGCCCTGCGCCGAGAGCGGCAGATAGCCGTTTTGCAGCTTGTTGTCGCGCCGCAGGCTCCAACGGTAAAACGTGCGGTCCTTCTCGCTGAAGCTGTGGTCCACCTTCAGGTCCAACTGGTTCGATGTGTCGACGTCCGCGGGAGCAAAGAAATAGTTGTTGGCCAGGTTGTCCCGTCCTGGAATATTCGAGGCAGGATAGAGCGAAGCAATCTGCGCCGCGACCGGGTCGAACCGGCTGGCCGGAATCGTGCTGTTCGGAAACGGCGCGCGTACGGCTGCCGTGCCCGTCCCGGCGGTCGTCAGCGGATCGTACACCAGGTTCTTGTTCACCGGCTCCTGAGAAAAATTCCCCTGTCGCACCAGCGCGCTCGGTACCGTCGAGGTGTAGCTCTGCCCGCGGCGGATGCGCGTGCCCTGGTAGCTTAGGAAAAAGAACGTGCGGTTGCGGATCACCGGGCCGCCCACCGTGCCCCCGAACTGGTTCTGCCGGAACTCCGGCTTCGCGGATCCCGACCGGTTCGCGAAGAAGTTGCTTCCATCCAGTTTGTCGTTCCGTAGAAACTCATATAACGAGCCGTGGAATTGGTTGTCTCCCGACTTGGTCGAAACCAGAACCTTCGGTCCCATCCGATAGCCGTACTCGGCCGAGATGTTCGTAGTAACCACCTTGAACTCGGCCACGCTGTCCACCGGCGGCTTTACTGCCTGCGCCTGGTAGCCCAGCGGACCTCCGGAAGCGCGCGAGCTGTTATCGATCCCGTCCAGCAGCACGTTCGTCTGATACGCGTGCATCCCGAGGCCGATGAAGCCGCCCTCCACGCCATCCTGCCCGCCCGTGCGGGCGCCGCGGCCCAGAATGCGCGCCGGCAAAACCCCCGTCGAAAATTTGGCGAGTTCCAGGTAGTTGCGCAGGTTCAAGGGCATCTGCACGATGGTCTTGTTCTGAATCACCTGCCCCGTCGAAGAGGTCTCCGATTCGAGCAGAGGCGCCGCATCGGTCACCTGCACCGACTCCGATACCGCGCCCACCGCCAGCGCGAGATCCACGCGCGCCGTCTGCCCCACATCCAGCTTCAGATCCTTGCGCGTGGCCGTCGAAAATCCCGGCTTGCTGACCGAGACTTCATAGATCCCCACCGGCAGCAGCGGAGCCGCGTAGATGCCCCGGTCGTTCGATCGAGTCGTGACCGCCACCCCGGTCGCCTGGTTGGTGAGCGTCACCACCGCCCCCGAAATCGGCCCGCCGGACGGATCCAGAATCACCCCCTGGATGGTGGCGTTCTGTGCCCACAGAGGCGCACCGAGCAGCCCGAATAGAGCTGGTAAAACCAGCAAAATCAATCGCTTCAGCAGAATGGAGCGGTACTCCAGCGTTGGCATACACGTATCCTGGCTCGCGAAAAATCGCGTTTTGTTTTTATGAAACTATACTATATCAATAGACTTTATGGGAATGATCGAGTTTTTGTCAAGACCCCGGCGAAGACGCGGCTTCACCTGCGTGTGGCTATAGATGGTCGGCGAAGTGTTGCCAGGGCAGTTTCAGCGGATTGAAAACACCGTCGTCCGCGCTCTGCCTGGGCAGGCTCGTCGGAGTGTGGCCGGCGATCTGGCGCACGAAACGGCAGAAGTGGCTCGCATTGCGGAATCCCAGCTCATAGGCCACTTCCTTGACCGA
>CAZMRK010000470.1:0-5270 GCA_964568355.1 uncultured Solibacteraceae bacterium
TGACCAGTTGAACTGCAACTGGCGGTGATACGGACGGAGCTCGGTCTGATTGCACCACTGGTCCCAGTTCAGGCCTTCGGGCATGGGCTGTTCCGGCTGCGGCGTCCAGCGCTTCGGAGGCAGGAAATTGCAGACCACCACCTTCTCGATCTTGCCGATTTTACCGCTTTTCACCAGACCGCTGGCATAAATGTTGATGGGGATGGAGCGCTGCTGGGTGCCGGTCTGCAGAACACGCCGGTAGTGCCGGACTGCCCGGGTCAGCAGACGGCCCTCCTCGATGGTGAGGGTCATCGGCTTTTCCGCATAGACGTCCAGCCCTGCCTGCAGCGCATGGAAGCTGATCAACACGCGGGCGTGCGTGGTGGTTTCCACGAAAACCGCGTCCAGCTTCTCCTTGTCGAACATGCGGCGATAATCGGGATACTTGGCCCACTTCCCGCCGTCAACGTGAAGTTTGGCCGCTTCTTCGAGACGGGGCGTGAAGCAGTCGGCTACGGCGACGACGCGGGCTTCTCCAAAATCCTCGTGCTCGATCAGCCATCTGGCCCGGCCACCTAAGCCGATAATGCCTACCTGGACGCGGTCATTTGCGCCCAGTACCGTGTGACGCGCCACGTACGGAAAAGCTACCGTCGCGGCCAAAGAGTTTCGCAGGAAGTTGCGCCGGTTCACGAGATCCTTCGCCTCCTGCTATAACGATATCAGGAACAGGGTCCGGATATCTGAATTAGGAGAGACGCCATGGCCTGCGGTCCTGGGACCACGAGACTCGCGGAGGACCTCTACACCGAACGGTTGCACCGTTACGTCACGGCGATGCGGAACGGAATGCCGGACCGGGTGCCCTTGCGCCCCTTTGCTGCCGAGATTACTGCGCGGCACGCCGGATACACCTGCCAGCAGGTGACTCACGACTACCGCATGGCCTTCGAAGCCGTGATCCGCTGCTGTCACGATTTCGATTGGGATGCCGCCGTGCCGAATATGGTTTATGTATGGACCGGCCTGACCCAGGCGATCGGACTGCGGTACTACGGCGTGCCCGGCATAGATGTAGGCCCCGAGGTGTGCTTCCAGTATCGCGAGCCGGCGGAACAGGAAGCCTTCATGAAGCGCGAGGAGTACGACGAGCTGATTGAAGATCCGACGCGCTTCCTCTATGAGACCTGGCTGCCCAGGGTCTCCAGCGAGGTCCGCGCCAAAGGCGAGTCCACGTCTTTTCGGAACAACCTCTCCTTCGTGAAGGGCGGGATGGCCATGCTGGGTTACTTTCAGGCGTTCGGACCGCAGGTCGAACGCATGCGCCGGGAGTGCGGTACGGTATCGGCGATCTGCGGCATGCTCAAGGCGCCGCTGGATATCCTGGCCGACAAACTGCGGGGTTATATCGGCCTGGCCTTCGACTTACAGGAGATCCCGGACAAAGTTCTGAAAGCTTGCGAGGCGCTGATGCCGCACCTGGGCTACATCGCCCTGACGAGCGCCGATCCGGGCAAGGCGATCCCGATCCCGATCTGGATGCACCGGGGCTCGACCCCGTTCATCTCCCGGGCGCACTTCGAGTCGATTTACTGGGCCACCCTGAAACCGATCGTCGAGGCTCTCTGGGCACAAGGAAACCAAGTGCTCTTCTACGCGGAAGGAAAGTGGGACGCCCACCTGGAACGCTTCGCCGAGCTACCGGCCGGGAGTATCATTTTCCACCTGGACCGTACAGACGTCCGGGCGGCGCACCGCATTCTGGGGAAGAAATTCTGCCTGAGCGGCGGAATTCCGAATGCCCTGCTGACGTTCGGCAAGCCTGAGGAGGTGAGGGCTTGTTGCCGCCAGTTGATCGAGACCATCGGCGGGGAAGGCGGGTACATCATGGACGCCAGCGCCATCATGCAGTACGACGCCACCCTGGAGAACCTGCATGCGCTGACCGACGCCACTCTGGAGTACGGTGTTTATCGCTCGGCATCGGCGTCATCGGGCAGCGCCACTGCGCATCGGGCGGCTGGCGCGAACGGCTCTCCTGCGTGGCTCACCACGGCTCGCCCGCTACCGGGAATCTGCCTGCCGTTCGACGCGAAGGCCCCGGAGTTGCCCCCGATCTCCGGCGACCCCGCCCTGGTGCGGCGTGTGTGGGATGAGATCGAGGGGTTGGCATACCTTTATATCTGGCATGTGCTCCTGAGTTTCTGAGGCAGGGGCGGTACTCGGGCATCGGATTGCGGCGGGTTGGAAGATGTGGCATTGTGGCACTGCCATGAGGCTCGTGAAGGCTTGTCTTGCTCTTACCTGCGCGCTCGTGCCGGCTCGCGCGCAGAAGATTCCCGATGTGCGCTGTCAGGTCGAGGACTACGCGGTCAAATCGGTGATTGCATGGCAGTTCCCGCAGACCGTGGAGAAAGTGCAGGTAGTGGTGCTGCGCGATCCTGCCGGCGAGCAGGAAGCGCGCTTCGATCTGTTGCACGGTGCGACGCTGATCTCGCTACGCTATCGCGGTAGTGAGTTACTCTACGGCCAGAGCGCGGGCGCCAGCGTGGCCATGTTCGCCACGCGCCGGGGCGGGGAGGCCGAACTAAAGGGCATGCAACCGTACTGGTCGGCTTACAACCCGGACCAGGGCGGCTCCAGCATGGGCATGCCGGCGGTTACCGCGGGTGTCGCGTGCGACGGGCAGGCGTCGATGCGCGCATTGGCCATGATGATCGACCGGGGCGTGAACAATTCGTTCCAGAAAGAGCCACTCCTGGCGGTGTGGCAGGGACGCATCAGCGATAATTTTCCGCCGGGGTATGCGACCCGCTATGTGATTGAGACGCAGGCGAACTGGGTGGAGAACTCGGGCGGCTCGCCGCGGTACTACCTGCGGCTGGAGCAGAACGTGGTGAACCTGGGAACGGAGGCGTCCGGCGCGCTCGAGTGGTTTCTGATGGGCGCCGCGCCGTGGGACTTCGCTTCCTACGCCGCGTACCCGGAGAACTGTACAGAGAAGACTCCCTGCACAAGCGCAAAGACGGCGGCGCTGGCCGCCGGGCGCTACCAGGACGAGGCGCGCACCAAGGGGTTCGCCACCGTGGTTCCTACGCGCGGCTGGCGCGCGGGGAAAGCGTTCCTCCGCGAAAACGCGGAATACGTCGTGTTACTCTACGGCGCGGTGTGGGCAGCGCCGCGGCGGACGTTTGCCGCCGTGCTGGAGCGCGCTCTGGACGGCGGCGGTGCATTCCATTTCTCCTGGTACGTTTGCGCCGGGGCGTGGGAGCAGGCGCGCGCCTTCGCCGCCCGTCAACCTGCCGATGCCAGCCCGCCCTTGTCTTCGCCGCCGCCGGCGGCGACAACGCCCGCCGACGAGGAGGCCGTGCGCATCGGCTGCGAGGTGACCGAGTTCAAGATGCAGCCGAACCAGGTGGAACGCGCCGTGGTGCTGCGCGATCCGGCCGGCGAGCAGACGGTCCTGTTCGACACCACCGAGGGCGGGGCGATCGTGTCGCTGCGCTATCGCGGGGTGGAGCACATCTGGGGCTATAACGGCGGCGGCCTGCTGCAGATGGCCTTTCACAACGGCATGAGCCGGGGGCCGTGGCGGGGCGATTACAACCCGACGCAGGCCGGCGACGGTTCGGCGATGTCGCCGGTGACGGGTATCGCCTGCCAGGGCACGAGCGGCGTCACGATCCTGACGATGATGCTGGACTTCAATCACAACAACGGCTTTTACGAGAAACCGCTCATCGCGGTCTGGGGCGGACGGATGAACGACATGGTCCCGCTCAGCTACTTCTCACCGTACACGCTCGAGACCCAGGCACGCTGGGTGCCGAACCCGGCGGGCGAGCCGAAGTACTATCTGCAACTGAGCGAGCGCTTCACGCACGTAGCGGATGAGAAGATCGGGCCGTTCGGGTACGATTTCGCCGCCTACATGCCCTGGGAGTTCCGCGTGCGCGCGGTGAGCCCGGAGAACTGCCCGTGTCCGGGGGCCACGACGAATGCGGTCCTGGGCGGGGGCTACCGGGACCAGGCGCGCACGACGGGGCTGGCGGTGGCAATGCCCGGAAAGAATTTTCCCAACAGCAAGGTCGGCGGCGGGTTCAACAGCGATTACATGTGGCGGAACCGCAACTTCCATCTGTCCTCGCGCGAGGCGCTGGACGGCATCGCTTCGAAGAGCTTCGTGTGGTACGTGATGGCCGGGCCGTGGCGCAACGCGCTGGAATTCGCCCGGCGGTTTTAGGAGCTTGTTGACGCGCGCGGCTCAGAAACATGATTGCGTGTTTGCAGGCACCTACCGAGCCGCGACCGTGAGGGAGCGGTGGCTGCGAGGTCAGAAGAATATCCGCAAGCCGAATTCAATTTGCCGCGGCGCGTTTGCTTGACCGGTGATCACGCCGAAGCCGGCTGGGTTATCGATGTTCAGGCCCGGGTTTGCCGGCTGGAAGTGATTCAGGACGTTCACGAATTGGAAACTCAACGTGGCGCCCATGCCCTCCCGGAAGCGGATGTCCTTCGCGACGGACAAATCCAGATTCCAGGTGGGCAAGCCGCGCAGAGGGCCGGCGCCGCCGCTCCTGCTGTCGACTCCCAGAATCACCCGGCGGAAGTTCGAATAGACCGCGCTCGGATCCGCAAAGATGTTCATCCCGGTGCCGCCCCTGGTCGGGTTTCCGTTCTGACCGGCGACACCGCTGGAAGTGACGTTATAGTGAGCGCTGTTCCCACCCGTATAGGGCGCCAGCGGCACGGCCTGTTCGTAATACTGGCTCAAATAGCTGCAGTTCATCTCGCCGAAGGACTGGCAGCTCGTATTCGTCAGCACGCTGAGCGGTGCTCCGCTCTGTGCCGTGAACAGCGGACTGAATACCCAACCGCCCAGCAGTTGCCCGAGCACTCCCTTCTGCCCTTTGTATACCGGCGGCCGGTAATAGATGCTCAAGTTGTAGACCCAGTTGATGTCAAACGCCTGAGACCCGTACATGGACGAGACATCCCACATGTCCATAGGAGTGAGGATTCCGGATCCAAAGCCACCCGTGCCCAGTGCGCGGCTGAAAGTGAGATTCGACATGGTCGTCAGGCCATGCCAGTCGGCCATCCTCATCGAGAGAAACGCCCCGTTGTAGTTCCCATAGCCCAGGCTGGCGGCCATGGGAAGCGCAAAAGCCTGTGCCGGATTCGAACTGGGCAGGGTACGGCCCAGGGTCCAACCCGGCGCTGCGTTCAAACCCGCCCACAGGTTGTAGATGGCGGTTGTCTGGATGTTGGTCCTCTGTTTCGACGCT
>CAZMRK010000471.1:0-4252 GCA_964568355.1 uncultured Solibacteraceae bacterium
CGGACACCGGGTATGGAGCCATCATGGAGGTCTCGGAAAATGAGGCCGTCATGCGAGAGTCGCGGGTCCGGCGCACCAAGACGGTCTGTACTTACTGCGGCGTCGGCTGTAGCTTCGATATCTGGACCAAAGACCGCCATATCCTCAAGGTGGAACCGGGCGAAGGTCCCACGAACGGCATTTCGACCTGCGTGAAGGGAAAATTCGCGTGGGATTTTGTCAATAGCCCGGACCGCCTGACGACCCCGCTGATCCGCGAGGGCGATTGTTTCCGCGAAGCATCCTGGGAGGAGGCGCTGGCATTGATAGCCCGCCGGCTGAACGAGATCAAGGCCGTCCATGGTCCCGACGCGCTCGGCTTCATCGCCTCCTCCAAGTGCACCAACGAGGAAAGCTATCTCATGCAAAAGCTGGCCCGGGCCGTGGCCGGCACGAACAACGTGGACAACTGTTCGCGGTATTGCCAGTCTCCGGCCACCATGGGCTTATTCCGCACGGTGGGCTACGGCGGCGATTCCGGCTCCATTCGCGATATCGAGAAGGCCTCGCTGGTGATCATTGTCGGCAGCAATACCGCCGAGAGCCACCCCGTCCTGGCTACCCGCGTCAAGCGTGCCCACAAGCTGCGGGGGCAGAAGCTCATCGTTTCGGACCTGCGCGAACACGAAATGGCACGCCGCGCGGATCTGTTTCTGCATCCGGCGCCCGGCACGGACCTGGTCTGGCTGTCGGCGGTCAGCCGCTATCTGCTGGACAACGGCCTGGCGAAGACGGATTTCCTGGAGCGTTGGGTCAATGGTCTCGAAGAGTACCGCAAAAGCCTGGAACCTTTCACGCTGGAGAATGCTTCAGCCATCTGCGGCCTGCCGGTAGAAACCATCCGCAGAGTGGCGCAGATGGTGGCGGAAGCCGAGGGCGTTTGCATCCTCTGGGCCATGGGCGTCACCCAGCACAGCAACGGTTCGGATACGTCTACCGCCATCTCCAACCTGCTGCTGGTGAGTGGGAACTATATGCGGCCGGGGACGGGCGCTTATCCTCTGCGCGGGCACAACAACGTCCAAGGCGCCAGCGACCACGGCTCCATGCCCAACCTGCTTCCCGGTTACCAGGCGGTGAACGATCCGGAGGTCCGCCAGCGGTTCGCCCGCGCCTGGGGCGCGGAATTGCCTAACACCAAGGGGCTGGACAACCACCAGATGGTGGACGCCATTCAAGAGGGCAAGCTGAAAGCGCTATACCTGCTCGGCGAAGAGATGAGCCTGGTCGATTCCAATGCCAACTACGTGGCGGATTCTTTCTCCAAGCTGGAGTTCTTTGTGGTCCAGGATATTTTCTTCAGCGCGACCTGCCAGTTTGCCGATATTGTGCTGCCGGCCAGTCCGAGCCTCGAAAAAGAGGGCACCTTCACCAGCACCGAGCGCCGCATTCAGCGCCTCTACCAGGTCTTCGAGCCCCTGGGCGGCAGCCGCCCGGACTGGCGCATCATTCAAGACCTGGCCAACCGGATGGGCGCGAACTGGCACTATACGCATCCTTCGCAGATCATGGACGAGATCGCCGCGGTCAGCCCGCTGTTCGCCGGCGTCCGTTATGAGCGGCTCGAAGGATACAAGAGCCTGCAATGGCCGGTGGCGGCCGACGGCGCCGATCAGCCTCTGCTCTACACCGAACGTTTCGCCTTTCCGGACGGCAAGGCGCGGCTGTTCCCGCTGGAGTGGCGCCCGGCGCCGGAGGGGCCGAACGATCAGTTCGATTTGCACCTGAACAACGGCCGCCTGCTCGAGCATTTCCACGAAGGCAACCTGACGTACCGCACCGAGGGCATCAGCGAAAAAACGCCGGACACGTTTGTCGAGGTTTCGGCGGAGCTGGCTCGCGAGCGCAAGCTCCAGAGCGGCACCTGGGTGCGCCTGGTCTCGCGCTACGGGGAGGTGCAGGTACGGGCCCTGATCACCGATCGCGTGCAGGGGCACGAGCTGTACATGCCCATGAACTCCAGCCGGAGCCCCGTGAACCGGCTCACCAGCAGCTACACCGATCCGGCGACCCATACGCCCGCCTACAAGGAGACCAGCGTCCGGATGCAGGTGCTTCCGGAGATCGGACAGAGCCCGCTGCCGCGCATCAATCACCGCTTCGGCCATCCCACACCCCAGCACGGGGTGGAGGTGGAACGAAAATGGAAGCGCGGCGATTATCGCGTTCCGGGCGGCGGGCTGGTACAAATTCAACCTGAGAAGTAACAACGAGGAGAGAGATGGCTCGACCGATTCCTTTCGAAGTCCCGCGGCGCGATCCGCGCCAGGAACTGCAATCCCGTGTGGAAGCGGCGCCCGCCGAACATGCCGAGGCGGTGCTGGCGGCTTACGAAATCCTGCAGGGTCTGCACGATCGCGGCGTGCTCGACCTGATGCGCGGCACCCTGGGAGCGAGCGACCACATTCTGCAGACGCTTATCGAGAAAGCGAATACCCCGGAAACGATCCGCGCTCTCCGCAACCTCTTATTCTGGCGCCACATTCTGGGCAGCATCGAGCCGGAATGGTTCCAGAGCATCTTCAAGGCGATTCCGGAGGGGCTGGCCAAAGCGAACGAGCAGAAAGACAAGCCGGTGAGCCTCTTCTCGCTGATTCGCCGGCTGCTCTCGCGGGATACGCTGCGCGGGCTTACGGCGGCGGTTGAGATCGTGCAGACTTTCGGCCGGCACCTTGCCACTGAGCCGGGTCAGCGGCCTGTGCGGTAGAGCGTCAGGCGAATCTGGTCGCGAGCCTCGTCCAACTGCTCCGGGGTGGAGCCGAGGTTTCGCAGAATGCTGTCGGCAATTGCCAAGGCCACTTCGCCTTCGCCCACGAACACCTCCGAAGCTCCGGCCCGGCGGAGTTTGCCGGCTTCCTGCAAGAAGTCGGCTCGCGCCACCACGTGGATGTTGGGGTTGATCTCCTGGGCTACGCGAACTGCTTCACTGGTGGCTCCGGTGCCGGAAGCGCTCAAAATCAGACTGGATGCTTTGGCCACGCCGGCCTGTTCCAGCACCTCTTTCCGGTTGGCGTCCCCGTAGACGACCGGGCGGCCTTCGTTACGAAGCCGGCGGTACGTGTCGATGTTCATTTCGATGATGGTTGGTTCGATCCCGCGCTCCTGCAGGATCCGGTACACCATCTGGCCGATCGGTCCATAGCCCACGATGACAGCGCGATGGGCAGGGTTGCTGTCTTCCAAGTGTTCGGCTGCGAAGTTGCCCGCGGCTGCCGCCTTGTGGTTGAAGAGCCGCCAGAGCCGGGGATGGCGCATGAGGAAGCGCTCCAGCGGTCCGATGGAGCTGCAAACGGCGGGGTTCAGTGTAATGGAAATCGCGGAGGCGGCGACAATCGGGTTCATTGCCTCGTCCGGGAGCGCTCCCGTCTGCCGCGCCAGCGTGGCGAGCAGGAATGAGAACTCGCCAATCTGCGCAAGCGTGAGCGCCACACCGAAGGCGATCCGCGAACTGTAGCCCATCACGGCGATGATGGCGAAGGCCGCGACCACCTTACCGATCATCACGATACCGAGGGCCGCGACGATCAACAGCGGAGATGCCAGCGCCTGGCGGGGATCAAACAGCATTCCTACGGAGAGAAAGAACATCACGGCAAAGGCGTCCCGCAGCGGCAGCGCCTCGGAGCCCGCGCGGGCGCTGAACTCCGACTGGCCGATCACCATGCCGGCGAGAAATGCCCCCAGCGCCATCGAAACACCGAAAAAATAAGCCGAACCGACAGCGATTCCGAGAGTGATTGCCAGAACACCGAGGGTGAAGAGTTCCCGCGAGTGCGTGTCGGCGATCTGGTTCAGCAGACGCGGGATCAGGCGGCTTCCGGCGATCAGCATGAACCCGATAAACACGGCCAGTTTGATCGCGGCGATTCCCAGCGCTGCTGGAAGGCCATAAGGCGATTGCGCAGCCTGTCCGAACACCACGGGAAGGAGGACCAGCACAAAGACGGTAAAGATATCCTCCATGACCAGCCAGCCAATGGCGATGCGGCCGGTCGGGCTTTGGAGTTCTCCCCGGTCGGCGAGGACGCGCACCAGGACGACCGTGCTGGCGACGGACAGAGCCATTCCGAAAACCAGACCTTGCGGCCAGTTCCAACCCATCGCATGAAATACGACCGCGCCCATACCGGTTGCCAGGGCGCTCTGGGTGATCGCCCCGACG
Organism: uncultured Solibacteraceae bacterium; assembly: GCA_964568355.1. GTDB lineage: Bacteria > Acidobacteriota > Terriglobia > Bryobacterales > Bryobacteraceae > JAJPJX01. The sequence goes on from CAZMRK010000471.1 coordinate 4,202, forward strand.
ACTGCGATCCTGCGTACGGCGATCAGGTCTTTCAGGTGGAAGTTCAGGCCG
>CAZMRK010000472.1:0-16347 GCA_964568355.1 uncultured Solibacteraceae bacterium
CACAGAAATGCCCTGGCCACCGGCAGTAATTTGCTATCCAGCGTGAAGGTGACCGGCTTGCCCTCGGTCTCCACAAAGCGCGCGATCCATCCGCGTCCCGGTTGTTCACTGGCCTTCAGCACCGTGAGTTGCACGTTCTGCGCATTCACGGCGAGAAAACTCTCCTGCTGGGGGTCCAGCTTCGCTCCGGGCTGCGCGGAAACCACGCGCGCGACCAGCGGACTGGCTACGGACCATCCGAACTCGGTGGTCGCGCCGGCATTCCAGTCGCCTGCGTGCGGCCGCAGCGAGTACCCCACCGTGGCATTGCAATCGTCCGGATTCAGCGTCAGCAGACCCGCCATCCGGTTCGACCAGGCATAGCCGAAGAGATGTGGGTTTGCCGGCTTGTAGTCGATGGAGAACTGGTTATAGCGAATCTCACCGAAATGGAACGTGGACTCGTTCCACGGGGCAACCGTGACTCCAAAGGCGCCCGTGCTTACGTCCACCCACCGGTTCGCGGTCAGGTAATCGTGCGATCCCCACCGAAGCTGATCGTCATAGGGCCGCACTACACCCGCGGCGTATTCGGCCCGGGGCTGCCCGCCCGGAACGTTTAGCGGGAACGCATAGAAGATGTTGTCGCGGTACCGGTCTTCGTAATGATCCGAGTACATCACGCGAGCATGGCGGATGTCGTTGACGATATCGATTCTGGGCAGGCCGTCGTAGAGCGTGACCGTCTGGCGAATCGCAGCGCCGGTCTTGGCGTCGTCGATCGAGGAGACGAAATCCGCCCGCACCGCCCCGGCGTGTGCTTCGGTGTGCTGCGCGGCAGTGGGGACATAAGTGAAGCCGTCCTTCGATTCACGCTGCTCCTTGTGCACATAGACCATCTGGTTGAATTGATATTTCGATTTGCTGTCCACCAATTCCCGGCCGCTTTGTTTTTCGAGAATGCTGCGGATGTTTCCGGTCTGGCGATCGAATCGAACCGCGTAGTACTGGTTCTCGATGCGATCCGCCGATGCTTGTAGTGCCGCCGGCGCGGCCGTGGCAGCGCCCGCCTCGGTGTATACCTTATATCCATATGCCGGAACGCGGCGAGCCACAAACAGCGTGCGGCCATCGCCTGTCTTCTGGCATGGCACGGTTCTTCCGGTGGAAAGGTCCCGCAGCGCGGCAAAGCTGCCCTCCAACGCCACGAGGCCGCCGCGCTCATGGGCGAGGGAGTTCATCACGATCACGCTTTTCCCCGGGCCTCGTACCGGAATCTGGTCCACTACCGCGCTCAAACTTGACTCCAATAGACGATTGGTTCCCTCCCAGGCGCGCCGGGCGCCCTGCTTCTTGACCCAGTTGGCATTGAATAGATGGTCGTCTTTCGCGCGAGGCTGCGTCGGCCAGCTATGTTCGTCATAGTCGAACATCTCCGTCCAAAGACGCGCGGCCGTGGCCATGATTGGCTGAAAGGACTCCGTGAGGAACGAAGCCACAACCGCCAGGCCCTCAGCCAGCGGCAGCGCGCGGCTGGCCTCCCGCTTCCATCCCTGCGACTCCGGATCGATGGTGGCATAGTCCGCAGAGAAGTTGTTCAGATCCCCCGAGAGCACGGGCAGCTCCGAGGCGTACTTCTGCTCGATGTATTCAAAGAAGGCGGTGGGGCTCGCTACCCGGATCTGCGGATAGGCATATGCCCGGCTCCAGGCCGGAAGCACACGTTCATCCACATGCGGGATGGCATGATCGACATAGGAGGGGTACACCACCGCATCGTAAGGATAGGGACCGAGCACGGCGCCATCTTCGATTCGTTTCAGCTCGCGCGATACTTGCTCGCTGCCCGCCTCCAGCAGGTCGGTGTAGCCGCCGCTCGGCTGGCCGTACCAGAAGCCCAGGCCATAGTGCGATCTCCAGGCAAACAGGACACGGTGCTGCCGGTCGGGAGCCTGCCACCAGAAGATCGCCGGCACATGCGTGTGCTGGTAATCGTTGTTTCCGCCAGTCCGCCACGATTGCCCCCACCGGGCTACATAGCGAAAGCCCGCCTCAGCCACTGCTTGCGCGCCCGACCACGACAGGCTCGGATTATCGACGATCATGAAGGTTTTGAGGTCGAGACCATAGCGGTCCTTCACTTCCCGCCTGCCGGGATAGGTCATGCGCGCCAGTTCTTCATAGTCCATCCAATGGCTGTGGACGCCGCTGGGCGCGCCCATCACATCCATCTGGCCCGTCTTGATCTGGGCGTCTACCAGGTTTCGCCACTGTGCTTCGGAACGCTCATCCACGTAGTTGCGCATCAGCAGCAGCGATTCCAGGGTGTAGTGGAACTGGCCTCCGCCCATGGGCGCTTTGGGATTGCTCAATCGCCGGGCAATATCGACCCACTCGGCGTTCTCTTTCTGTTTTTTGAAGATGAAATCCTCGTAGCCGAGATCCTCGTGCGCGGATTTCACGATAAACACCTTCCACTTTCGCTGTGGCTTCCATGGCTCAGTGCGCGAAGCAAGCAGCTTGCCATCCGTTTCGCCGTGGATTTCCAGGCGCATCTGTGACGGTCGGTCCACATCCGGCACCAGGACGCGCAGCGATGAGACGCCCGCCGCCAGTTCCCGTACCTCGCCGGTGGCTTTCTCGCCGGAATCCGTGCCTGCCGTCAGGCGGCACCGTACCGGAGTGCCGCTGTCGTTCCAGACCTGAACCATGGCAACCTGGCGAAGCGGCTGCCGGTTCGGAAACAGCACGGTAGGCGAGAAAGAAACAATTCTCACCTCCGCCGAAGCCACCGAACAAACAGCCGCCAGCAGTAGCGCACGCCTCAGCGTGCCGCGCCGGCACTCGTGCCAGCGCCCCTCAAAGCCTCCAGCCATCGCGAACCCCTCAGAAGATCAACTTCAAAGCTAACTGCCCGGTGCGGTTGTTCGTCTTCTGCGAAACGATGCCGAACGTCGGTGATGCCACCGTGGTTCCAGGCGCCGCCCAGATGGGGTGGTTGAAAACGTTATAGAATTCGGCGCGGAATTCCAGGTTCATGCGCTCTCCGATAAACGTATTTTTGAACACAGACGCATTCCATGAGTTAGTCTTCGGACCGCGCAGATCCGGCGAATATGGCCCCGTGTTCCCGAAGGTGTAGGGCGCCGTGACAGAGAAGACTGATGTATCGAACCAACGTGCCGGAGTCCGCTGGGAGTCGTCCAGTTTAGCGGACTGGCCGTTGTTGGTGGGCCGCTGCGTCCCTGCGCCGAAACCGAGCTGATTGGAAGGGCTGGAAATCGAGAGCGGCTGACCGCTGGCGATGGCGAATGTCCCATTGAGCTGCCATCCGGAAACCAGCAGGTTGGCTCCCCCAGGGAGGGAGTTGGCAAGCCAGCGCCCACGCCCGAACGGCAGGTCCCAGACATACGCAACGGTGAACCGGTGTGGAATATCGAACGGCGAGAGTGCCCGCTCGGCGTGCAGGTTGTAAGCATTCTGCACGGAATTGCCGCTCCAGTAGCGCTCGCCCACGTTGCCGATGTTCTTGGACCAGGTGTACGTCGCCAGAATCGAGTATCCGTGCGAGAAGCGCTTTTCCACCTTCGTCTGGAGCGAGTTGTACGTCATACTGCCGCCGCTGAAGTAGTTATTTTGAACGTCGGAAAACTGCGGGAAGGGCCGCAGTAACTGGCCGGCGCTGACCGTAGGATTGGCCAGCGTGCCGCTGGTAGCCAGGCCGTAGAACGGATTGGTGACCTGCTGGTTCAACTGCGTCCCAAGCTGGTATTGGCTGGGGGCAAGCTGATCGAACGGCAGGTTGATGATCTGGTGAATGCCGTGCGTGCCGACGTAGCCGGCATCGAACAGAAATCCGCGGAACTCGTGCTGGATGCCGAAATTGTATTGCTGGCTGTAGGGCACCACGACATCGCGCAACTGCGTCTGCAAAGACTGTCCAATCAGGCTGGAAGCGCCCAGCGCATTGCCCGTCGGAGTGTTAAACCCATCCGGAAAGGGATTGCTCAGAAATCGTGCCGGCGTCAGCCCGCCATCGCGCGTGGTAATCATGGGCGTGTCCGCCTGGTAGGAGCCGGCGCCGAAGGAATTGCCGCCGTAACCGTAGACCATCGTCGGCTGATAGAAGATCCCGTAAGCGGCGCGCAAGACGAGAGAATTGGTCACTTTGTAGGCCAGGCCGATGCGCGGTCCCAGGTTATTCGTGTCGACCGAATTCCGGTAACGCGAGGAGATATCCTTGCTGACGAATTGCAGACCGCCCGCCGCGCTCGCGAATCGGTCGGTCGCGGCACTGGGTGCGGTCGGATTGAAGAACGAAGCGCGGTTATAGCGCTCGGTAAACGGCGTCTCGATGTCATACCGCAGCCCGATATTCAGCGTCAGGCGCGAATTGACCCGCCAATCGTCCTGAATGAAGCCGGCCACGTAGAACCATTGAATCGCAACCGACGGTGGGATCGTATAGGTGGCGCCCGACGGCGTGCCGAGCAGGAAGGACGCCAGCCCCCAGCCCGCCAACGGATTGGTGGCAAACGGATCCTGCTGGGTCCAGGTTTGATTGAAGGAGAAGGACGGCGTCACATTGGTCGCCTGGATATCGGCGTAGCGGAAAAGGCGGAAATCCCCTCCGGTTTTGATGGTATGGTTTCCGCGAAGCAGCGTGAGGTTGCCCTGGAATGCGTGCGTCGTATCGCCGCGGCGCAGCAGGTCGCCGTTGGATGCGGTACCCAGGCCCTGGTAGTTCTGTATGTTGACCGGCGGAAACTGGCTGTAATACACGGAATCGGAAAGTTCTTGCGGGAAGCCGAGGCTGGCCAGGTTGAAGCCTCCGGATTGGGGCAGCCGGCTGAGCAACTGCCGGTTCAGCGAATACCGCGCTTCCAGCAGGGTGCGAGGTGAAATGGCGTCCGTGAGTCCCACCACCGCGTTCTTCGGATAGATGAGCAGGTCCGAGCCGCCGCCGCGCGGCGAAAACGAGCCGGCGGGATTAGTGTGAACCAGGCATTCACTGCAACTCGGAGTGGCCCCGAAATCGTTGGAAGCGCCGCCGCCCTGAAAACTCTGCGAGTACCGCCCGAAAATCCTCCGTGTATCGCTCAGATTGTCGTCGACCTTGATGCTCCACTCCGTCTGGCGATTGTAGGCCGAGGATTGCGAGAGATAGTTCTGCGAATTCGTAAAGGCATTCACAGGAGTGACATTCGGCAGCGGATAGTACGACATCAGCTTGAGCGCTACCGGGTCCAGCCGGTTGGTCGGGATCGCGTTGCCCGGAAAGGCGCCGCGGGTGTACTTCCCCGGCGATCCGGCCACCGGAACCGTGCTCAGCGGATCGTAGATGAGAATCGAACGCCCGGTCTGGTCCTTCAGGCTGGAGAAATCCCCGGTCCGCTGGTCCGCCGTGGGCACCGTCAGCAGGGTGTTGGTGGGGGTGACGTCCCGATAGCCCTCCAGATTCGTGAACCAGAACAGGCGATTGCGCCCGTCGATGACCTTCGGAATGTAGACCGGTCCGCCCGCCGAATAGCCGAAGGTATTGACGTTCGAAAAGCTGGTGGGAATGTGGTTGCGATTGTTGATCCAGGTATTGGAGTTGAGCACGCGGTTTTTCCAGAACTCATACACCGTTCCATGCACCGTATTGGTTCCGGATTTGTAGGTCGCATTAACGACGGCGCCGCCGGTGCGCCCGTATTCGGCGCTCATGGCGTTGGTCTGGATCTTGAATTCTTCAATGGAATCGATGGTCGGAATAATGGAAGCGGCGTTCATGTTCGCCAGAATGGCCGTGGCGCCGTCGATCATGAACTCGTTGGTGTTGGTCATGCCGCCGTTCGCGCTCCAGCGCCCGAACGCCACCGACCCGGAAGTGGCGGGAGCCACGCCGGACCCGAAATCATTGACGCCTGCGACCAGGCTGTTCAATTGCAGCAGGTTCCGGTTGGAGAGCGGCAGATCCACCACCTGCTTGTTGTTGACCACCTGTCCCACGGACGAAACGGCCGTTTGCAGCAGCGGGGCTTCTCCAGTGACCTCCACCGTTTCCTTCACCTCGCCGGGCGAGAGCGTCACGGGTAGTTCCATTTTTTGATCGGTATCGAGCTTCAACGGCGTTCGGACGAAGGTTTTGAATCCGGTTTGGGAAACTTCCAGGCGGTAGGTGCCAGCCGGCAGGAGGGGGATCTCGAAATGGCCGCGCTCGTCGGCCGTGGTGCGGCGTTCCGCGTTCGTGTTTAGTTCCCGAACCGCCACCGGGGCGCCTGGAACCCTGGCGCCACTGGAATCCTGAACATCTCCCAGAATGGTGCCGGTCGGTGACTGCGCGTGGATGGGAAGCAGGACGGCCAGGTACAGCAGGCCAAGCGTGCTTAGAATGGGGCGCAATGGGAATCGGATCATCATGGACCTCTCTCCACCTTGAGATTTTGATGACGCGATTCTATACCGGTAAATACCACTTGTCAACGAAATATTGCTTGGAACTCTGCCGCACGTGTTAAAATGTGCCTGCATGCCGCCACGATCTTCGCCGGGTAGGCCGACGCGGGACGATATTACCAGGATCCTGCGGGAGCGCCTGGACGCGCATCAGTATGCGCCTGGAGATTTTCTGCCTCCCGAGCGCAAACTTTCCGAAGAGTTCGGAGTGACTCGCCCCACCCTGCGCCGCGCTCTCGAACCATTGGTACAGGAGGGCCGCCTGGTGCAACAGGCCGGCTTGGGCACCCGCGTACCGGTGGCGCCTCCGGGAAGCGCCAGAGCCGCGCGCAACGGCTGGAAAATCATCGCTCTTGTGCTGCCGGACATCGCCAACCGGTTTTTTGTGGAAATCACCGAGGCCATCGAGTATGCGGCTCTCCAGCGTGGCTATCAGCTACTGCTCTGCAATTCGCGCCACTCGCCCGCCGTGGAAGAAATCCACTTGCGGCAACTGGCAGCCACCGAAGTCAGCGGCGTAATTTTGGGCCACGATCCGAATCAGGAGTTTCCCGCGGCCATCCGGCACCTGGAAGCGGCCTCGATTCCGGTGGTGCTGCTGTTTTCTTCGCCGCAGTCCGCCGCCCACGATTCGGTGACCATCGACGATGCGGTCGGCATGGAGCAGATTCTGCGCTATCTGCTGTCCCTGGGACACCGCCAGATCGCTTTTCTGCGGCCGGTGCCGGGCGAACGGCCCCATCCGCGGGAGCAGGCCTTTCGCCAGATCCTGGAGGCTAGCGGGAACCCCGTAGACGAGCGCCTGATCGTGCCTTTCGAAGACTGCGAGGACTCCCTCTGTCAGGCTACCCTGGAACGCATTCTGGCCGTTTCGCCGACCCCTACGGCGGTCTTTACCGGCAACGACCGGATCGCTCTTCTGGTCCTCAAGCACCTGGCGGCCATGGGAATCAAAGTGCCGCAGGACCTCTCCGTGATCGGCTTCGACAACATGCGCCTTACCGAACACCTGCCGGTGCCGCTCACCACCGTGGACCAACCCAAGGTGGAAATGGGCCGGCGCGCCGCCGAGATGCTGTTCGAGCGGATCGAAATCGGCGATTGCGGACCTCCGCGCGCCGAAATCTACCAGCCCCGGTTGGTCATCCGCGATTCCTGCGCCATGGTGAACGTCGGGCTTGCGGTGCGAATCAATGGATAGGCGAACTTTTCTACAGACTGCGGCCATCGCGCCGCTCGACGGCAGGAGTGCCCAGCCGGATTCGTTGACGTGTGACATTTTCGTTTATGGTTCCACCCCTGGTGGAATCGCCGCAGCCGTGGAGGCGGCACGCCGCGGAGCGAAGGTGGTGCTCGCTTGCCCCAAAAAGCATCCCGGCGGGATGGCTGCCAGCGGCCTCTCCACCACCGACGCCGTCCGTCCCCAACTCTTTGGCGGATTTGTTGTGGAATTTATCTCCAAAGTCCGCCAGGCTTACGTAAAGCTGCTCGGGGAGAACAGTGCTGAATTTCGCCTCATCCATAATGGCTGGTTCTATGAGCCATCCATTGCCGAGGAGGTATTCCTTCGCATCCTGGAGGGGGAGCAGGAACGCCTGCGCTGGCTGCCCGGCCACTGGCTTACCGGTGCTCGTGTAAGCGACCGCCTGGTGCGCTCGGTGGAACTCGAAAACTCCGCCGGCAAGCGCTTTCTCCTCACGGCAAAGACCTACATCGATGGCACTTACGAAGGCGATCTGGCCGGCGCCGCGAAAATTCCCTACCGCGTCGGCCGGGAAGCTAAAGAAGAACATGGCGAACCGTTCGCGGGCATTCACTACATGAACTGGCGGACGGGCAAGCAGATCATCACGCCGGATACCGGGGAAGCGTCCATCGCCATCCAGGCGTTCTGCGCCCGCTCGATTTTCACGGACGACCCGAAGGCGCGGATACCGATCGAGAAGCCAGCCACCTACGAACAGCACCTGGAGGATTACCTACCGCTATTGCAGGATTTCGCCACAGGCCGCGTGCGTTCGTGGAGTCCCGGCACCTTGCTGCCTCGTAGAAAATTTCAACAGAACGGGAACATCGAAGGATTGACCAGCCTGAACTGTCCAGGCGTAAGCTGGTCATGGCCGGAGGCCAGCCGCCACCACCGGGAGCGGCTGGAACGGTTCCACGTCGACCACGCTGCCGGGCTGATGTATTTCCTCCAAAACGACCCGCATGTCCCGGATCAGATCCGCGAGCGGCTCCGGCCGCTCGGGCTCCACCGCGACGAATTCGCCGACAACGGATACTGGCCATGGCAGATCTATGTCCGCCAGGGCAGACGCATCGAAGGGCGCGCTATCATCACTCAGCACCACTTCACGGTGGACCCGAAGACCGGCCGCACTCCCAAAGTGGCTCAACCCATCGCCATCGGCGAGCACTCTTTCGACGTCCATCCCTGCCACGATCGCCGCTATGCGGTGGATGGGTTTATGGAGGGCGTGCTGTGGTACCCGAAGAAGGCGTTTGGCCCGGCACAGCCCGGCCAGATCCCCTACGGCGCCATGCTGCCGAAGACTGTGGATAACCTGCTTGCTCCGGTGCCGCTGTCCTCTACGCATATCGCTATGTCGGTGCTGCGCATGGAGCCGGTCTGGATGACGACCGGCCAGATCGCCGGCCTGGCAGCGGCGGAAGCTCTGACAAAGCGGCTGGAGGTCGCAAACCTCGATCCCGTCCCTCTGCCGCGGATGCTCCAGATTCAAGTGGATCCTTACTAACTGAACATTTGGTATTAACCGGTAGATTTAGCTAAATGTAACAAATCCCCGAACACCGGCAGGTATATACTTGGCGCTAATTTTGGAGGATACATGGCCAGGTACATGCTTGTCTGTGCGACCTTGCTGGCGACAATCCCCTGCAGCTTGAGAGCACAAGCTGTCAGTGGAACCATTCTCGGCTCTGTCCAGGACGTCAGCGGTGCTTCGATCCCGGGCGCAACCGTCAGCATCGTGAACGCGGAAACGGGCCTTGCCCGCACGGTTCTCAGCAACTCCGCCGGCGAGTACATGGTCCCCTCCCTTCCGCCGGGAATGTATGAGGTCTCGGCCGAGATGAAGGGATTCAAACGGGTCTCGCTTTCCGGAATTCGCCTCAACGTGGATCAAAAGCTGCGCGCCGATTTGAAGCTTGAAGTGGGGGCGCTCACGGAATCGATCCAGGTGCAGGCGGCCATTCCCCTGGTGCAGTCGGACAGCTCGGAACTGGGCGCTACGATCAACGAGTCGCAGATCAAGGAACTGCCGCTCAACGGACGGAATTTCGTGCAGTTGACGCGGCTGATCCCCGGCGTCACTCGCGGCGTTCCCGGCTCCAACAACGACGGAGCCAGCAACGAAGGGTGGCGCATGTCGTCCACAATCGCCGCCAACGGGATGCGTACACGCGACAACAATTTCCTGCTGGACGGCATCGACAACAACGAACTGAACCTGAATACGGTCATCATCTTCCCGAGCGTCGACGCGATCGAGGAGTTCAAGGTCCAGACGAGCACCTATTCGGCCGAGTTTGGCCGCGCCAACGGCGGCGTAGTCAATATCCAGATCAAGTCCGGCACCAACCAGTTTCACGGCAGCGCCTTCGAGTTTCTGCGCAACGACAGACTGGACGCCAATGACCTGTTCAACAACAAATTCGGGCGAGCGAAGCCGGCTTTTCGCCAGAACCAGTTCGGGGCCACGCTGGGCGGCCCCATCCGCCGCGACCGGACGTTCTTTTTCATGGACTATCAGGGATGGCGCGTGCGCAATGCCCAGACCTATCTTTCGAATGTACCGACGAACCTGATGCGCGATGGAGATTTTTCGGAGCTCAGCCGCACTATTTATGATCCGCTCTCGCAGAGCCCATTCCCGGGCAATCGCATCCCTGCTGCGCGCGTCGATCCGGTGGCGCGGGCCATCCTCGATCAGCTTTATCCCGCTCCCAACGTCCCCGGGCAGCGGTCCTCGACCGGCCAGACCATCAACAATTTCCTCTACAATCCGGTGCTGCAGCGCCAGGACGATCAATTTGACGTCAAGGTGAACCAGCGCATCAGCGACAACAACCAGTTCTTCGCGCGCTACAGTTTCGAGCGCTCGGAGCAGTTTTTGCCTGCTTCCCTGCCCCATGGCGACGCCGGAGCGACTACCGGCAACGGCAACGGGCTGATCCGCACCCAGAGCCTGGCCCTGAACGACACGCACACCATTAGTCCGCGATGGCTGAACGAATTCCGCTTTGGCCTCAACCGCTGGGGCCTGGTGTTCTCTCCCATCGATTTCGGCGCCAACCTGGCCGACAAAGTGGGCCTGCCCGGAGTGAATATCAGCGACACCACCTCGGCGATGTCGCAGATCGTTTTCAGCCCCGCCGACGTGCGTGGTCTCGGCTCGGGAGGCAATGCCCCCGAGCTGAATTACTTCACCACCTTTCAATGGCTGGATAACATGACCTGGACGCGCGGCAAGAACAGCCTGAAGTTCGGGGTGAACATCATCCGCCGGCGCAAGAACAAGATCAACCCGGACAACTCGGTCGGCAATTTCAGCTTCGGCTCGCAACTGACTTCCAACTGTGGAGGGATCGGCTCCGGCTGCACCATCAACCCCAACACGGGATTCTCGGTGGCGAGCTTTGTTCTGGGATATCCGACCAGCGTGAGCCGCGCCCTGCTGCTGGGCATTGCCGGGGAGCGCAAGTGGGAGTACGGGGCGTATGTCCAGGACGACTACCGGGTGACCAGACGTCTCACTTTGAACCTGGGGCTGCGCTATGAGTATTTCTCGCCGCCGGTGGAGGTGGCGGACCGCCAGTCCAACTTCGACCCGAGCACCGGAAGGTTTGTCGGCGCTTCCGATGACGCCGTGATCGCCGGAAACAACGTCGGGCGGGGTCTGATGTATCCCTACAGGCGCGACTGGGCTCCGCGCGTGGGCCTGGCCTACGATGTTTTCGGCACAGGCCGAACGGTATTGCGGGCCGGATACGGCATTTCCTGGGACAACCCGTTTACCGGCGGGTCGGGGAGCAAGACCAAGAACCCGCCGTTCCTGCTTTCTACCGCGCTCACGACGACGCTGCAACCGACACTGCGGCTCAGCAACGGCCTGCCGCCACCTCCGCCGGTCAACTTCGATGCACCGCCGCAAGGCTCCGCGCGGTCGCTGTTCGATATACACGACGCCGATGGCTACGCGCAGCAGTGGAACGTGAACGTACAGCAGCAACTCGGCCGCGACTTCATGGTGGAGGCGGCCTACGTCGGCACGCGCGGAACGCACCTGATGATGAAGCAGGACATCAACCAGGCTCCGGCGGTCGTGGGAGTTACGAACTCGGATGTCAACCGGCCTTACATCGCCATATCCCCGCTGCTGCGCGGCTTATCGGAGGTGCAAAGCCGCGGCTGGTCGGTTTACCATTCCCTGCAAGCGAAAGTCACCAAGCGATTCGCCCGCAGCTTCATGATGCTGAGCTCCTACACCTATGGCAAGGTGATCGACATTTCTTCCGACGCCGAGAGCGGTACGCTCAATGCCTGGAACTTCAACCAGGATCGCGGTCCTGCCACTTTCGATATCCGGCACGTCTGGAGCACCAGCGGTATCTATGAACTCCCGTTCGGCAAAGGCCGCCGCTACGGGGCCAGCCTGGGATCCGTGGGCAATGCCCTCCTCGGCGGCTGGCAGATTGACGGCATCATCACCGTGCAATCGGGCTTGCCGTTTACGGTGACCCAACAGCAGGGGTTGCTTTCCAACGGCACAGGCAACCGGCCCAACCGGATCGCCTCCGGGACGCTGGCCAACCCGACGCCCGATCACTGGTTCGACCTGACGGCTTTTCAAGCCACGTCGGATAACACGGGAACGTGGGGGAACTCCGGCCGGGGTATCCTGCGCGCGCCGGGCCTGGTGCAGGCCGATCTCTCGCTGGTCAAGAACACGCGCTTTCGCGAACACTTCGAGCACCAGCTAAAAATCGAAATGTTCAACGCGTTCAATCATCCGCAATTCGCGTCGCCCGCAGCCAGTATTGGCACAGCCAGCGCCGGTGTCATTTCCAGCCTGCTTTACGGCACACCGATGCGCCAGATCCAACTGGCCATGAAATTCAGTTTTTGACGCGCCCAGGCTACCAGCTCACTTTTTGGCGTTCGACAGGTCTTTGACCAGGTTGTTGTGGCTGGCTGCGTCCTGTTTCCGGGCATTCAGGCTGGAGATGTCGAGGGTGCGCTTCGTCAGAACCGGCTCCGTCCGCACCGCGCCGCCCTGGGTGTTCCGGAAGGGGATGCTGAGCACGATCTGGTGGATCAGCGTGCGCGCCCGGTAGCCATCCTGTTCCAGGTTCCCGACGATACGCTGCACGGTGCAGTCGTCGCCATCCTGTAAGCTTCGACCCAGCGCATAGCCGAGCATGCGGGCAGTGAGATTCCGGACGAACTGGCTTTTGTCCTCCAGCAGCGCGGCCCGCAGCTCCTGGGGACCGCGGAACTTCGCACCGGAAGGGAGCTCACCGGAGGCATCGACCGGCGCCCCATTCTCCTCTTTGTCACGCCAGCGGCCCATCCAGTCGAAATTCTCGAGGCCGAAGCCGATAGGGTCCATCAGGCGATGGCAGGACGCGCAGGCCGGATTGGCGCGGTGCGCAGCCAGCTTCTGGCGCATCGTCATCTTCTGCGCCACCGCGTCGTTCTTCAGCTCGGGCACGTTCGGAGGAGGCGGCGGGACGGGCGTTCCCAACAGAGTATCGAGCACCCAAGCGCCACGGAGCACCGGGCTGGTCTCCTTGTAGCGCGAGGTCATGGCGAGCACGCCGCCGAGCCCCAGAAGGCCGGCGCGGCGGTCATCCGGCCATTTGACGAGCGTGAACCGGGTATTACTCAAGCCTTTCACCTGATCTTCGAGCTCGTAGAATTTTGCCAGGCGTTCCGTCAGGTAGGTATAGTCGCCATTCAGCAACTCGAGTAGACTGCGGTTCTCACCGATCAGGCGATCCATCAGCAGGACAGGCTGCGCGCGAAGGTCGGCGGCGGTCTGGGGCGTATAATACGACTGCAGCTCGGTCAGGAGCGGCACCACGCGTCCACCGATATCCTGAGTACCGAGCCACTGCCCGATGAAACTGTTCAGGAACTCGCGCGACCGGGAGTCATCGAGCATGCGGTCCACCTGGGCCACAAGCACTTTCGGGTCTTCGAGGCGCCCTGCTTCGGCCAGGCGGAGGAGCTGGTCGTCAGGCGCCGTAGCCCACAGGAAATAGGAGAGGCGCGTGGCGAGCTCGTATGACGATATGGGGGCAATGCCCGGCTCCGGGTGCTTTTGTTCGATGCGAAACAGGAAATCAGGCCAGACCAGCACGGCGCGCAGCGTCAGTTTCACGCATTCCTCGTAGGGATCGCCGCGTTCGGCGGCGCGGTCGTAGAGGGCGAGAAAGCGATCGATCTCGGCCGGTTCGACGGGCCGGCGAAAGGCCTTGGGCAGGAACGCAGCCAGGAGTTGGCGGGCGGCTTTGCGCGGCTGACCCGGCTGTTCACCCGGTTGCAGACCGAACAAACGGTAGTGCGAAGCGCGCAGCTCCGGCGTGGGCGGGTCAGCCTTCTGCGTGATGGTCAGCTTCGCCAGTTTCAGCCCATCGCCGGCGGCTGCCGGAACAACGGTCAGGACGTGGGTTCCACGGCCCAGGTTTATCTGAAGCCTAGCGATGGCGGGTCCCGGTACCGGCTTTGCATGATTGATGCGCCGGCGCACATTGTTCAGGCCGCCCACATCCGCGCCGTCGACTTTCAGAACGAGCCGGACGGCGTCCTCAACCGGAGATTCGTATGCGACCACGACGTCGTAGGCGCTATCCACATAGATGGGAAGGGAGACCGGCGCGGAGAGATCGAAAACCGCATTGAGCGGCGGGGTGACTATCGTCCGGTCGAGGATCTGCTGGGCGGCCTCCATATACCGCTCCATCAGAAGCGGAGGGATATAAAGCGTTTCCCCGTTGGTGTCAAAACCGGCGCCGCCGGTTCCGTCAGCCGGCAGAATCGCCGTGACTTCATAATCGATCCCGAACAGATCGCGAATGGTGTTGTGATACTCGCGCCGATTGAGGCGGCGGGTGATCGCAGGCCCGGCATAATCACCCACCGTACACGCCGTAGCGCGGAGACGGCCATCGATCCAGGATGCGATGCGAATGCGGTCCGCCTCGGCGAGCTTCGAATCCCGGGGAGGCATGGTGCGGTTGCGAAGCTGCGCGGAAACGCGGTGCCACAGCCCGCGGTTCTGATCCAGGCCGGCGATGGTTTCGGCCTTCAGAAAAGGCGCTGGGCCCTTTGGGGCTGCCGGGTTATGACAGGCTCCGCAGTTCTGCGCCAGCACGGGCCGGATGGTTGTGGTGAATTCCCGCGCCGGATCGGATTGAGCAAAGGTCCAGGGAGAGGCGGCGAAAGCCAGGATTGCGATACGCCTCCGCATGGATCAGGCGAGCCCTTCCAGCGGACCGGTGCTGTCGCCAAAGGATTTCTCCTCAATTCCCATGCGACGCAGCATTTCCAGATAGAGATTGCAGACCGGCGTGTGTTCCGGCGCGCGAAGACGGCGCCCAGGCCGGATGGTGCCCTTGCCGCGGCCAGCCAGGATCAAGGGCAGGTTCTCGACTGCGTGCGTGTTTCCGTCTTTGAGAGAGCCGCCGAACAGGAACATGGAGTTATCGAGCAGCGACGTGCCGCCTTCATCCAGACTCTTGACGCGTCCCAGGAAGTAGGCCATCTGCTCCATGTGCCAGTCGATGATTTTGCCGTACATTTCCCTGGTAGCCGGATCGTTTCCATGATGGGAGAGGCCGTGGAAGCTGCCGCGCACCCCGGAAAGGAACGAATAGTCCATGGAGGACTGTGCGTCTCCGAACATGAAAGTTCCCACGCGGGTGGTGTCGGTCCAGAAGGCAAGGATCAGGATATCGAGCATCAGGCGCACGTGCTCGGCATGGCTTTGGGGAATGCCGGGGGCCGGGCGCTCCAGTGGAAACTTACCTTGATTGATCCAGCGCTTTTGGGGGCGCATGGCGGCTTCGATCCGCTGTTCGACGCTACGAACCGACTCAAAATATTCGTCGAGGCGGACGCGATCGGAGGCCGAGCCGTTGCGGCGAAGATCTTTGGCACGTTCGAGGACCAGATCGAGGACGCTGGTATCATCCCGCTGGAGGGCAGTCAGCAGCGACGGATCCTTTGGATTGACGCTCGATACGACGGGTATCCGGTTGTTGCGGAAAAGCCGGTCGAAGGCTAACTGGGGAACAATCTCTTTCGGCACCGGCGTATGGCGGTCGCGCCAGGAGATGAACGAACCGTAGAGCCGCGCGAAGCCGCCACCCGCGACATCGATGCCGGTACGCGGCGGTTCGTGACCCAGCTCGATGCTAGGCAGACGGGTGAGGTGTCCGATACGCTGCGCCGCGAGTTGATCCACCGAGACGGCGCCGGTGTCCAAATCATCGGCGGTCGTGCGCTCGACGTAGCCGCCGGAGAGCCAGATGGGGACCTTGGGCCAGTGACCGTTGCGACCGACCGAGTTTCGGTTCCAGAGATTCTCGAGGAGGACAAAATCGTTGCGGAAGGGCTCCAGCGGCTTCAGGTGCGGGGTAATTTCGTAGGTTTCGCCGTCGCCGGGAGGTGTCCAGAGCTCGGGCCGAACACCGTTCGGCATGAACATGAACGCCATGCGCAGCGGCGGCTCGGTCAGGTGGTCCTCTTGCGGTTCGGAGCCGGCTGCGACGCTGATGCTTTCCAGCCATGGCAGGGAGAGCGCAACCCCCGCACCTCTCAGAACAGCTCTCCGGCAAATTCGCTTTGACATCCCGAGGCCTCCTCGCCGCCAGCTATCCGTTGAGTATATCAACAGC
>CAZMRK010000473.1:0-46702 GCA_964568355.1 uncultured Solibacteraceae bacterium
GCCGCGGTGCTATACCGGATCCACGAGCGCACCGGCAGCCGGGCGGCGCTCGTGGAAGCGCTGCGGCAATACCAGCGGGCTCGGGCAGCCTGGGCTGAACTGGCCGCCCGGGCAAAAGATGTGTACGTCGCCGATATCACCGTGGGCGAGCATCCGCAATTGCGCGGCCACTGGCTGAACCGGCTGCCGGCGATCGATGCGGATATCGCCAGGATGACGCAGAAGCTGGAAGCGACGCCCTCCGGCGGTGAGGAGGCGGCGCCGGTGCGCGCGGCGATCCGCGAAGTGTCGGGGCGGCCCAGCCGGCCGGCCCTGCCGGTGCATCATAGTCCCCCCGCGCGATTTCACGCGGGGCAGGCGCTGGAGATCGAGATGGCTCTGGATGCGAGCGAGACTACGGCGGTCCGCTTGTTCTACCGGCACGTGAACCAGGCGGAACGCTGGCGAAGTACGGAGATGAAGCTGCAAGAAGGCCGCTATCGCGCGGCGATTCCGGCCGATTACAGCCTCTCTCCGTTCCCGCTGCAATACTACTTTCAGGTAGGCGAAGCGGGCTTGTATCCGGGGATCCATGCAGAGGGGAAGCACCCGCCGTATTTTGTGGTGCGCGCCGGATGAAGCAGATCAATTGGTGAGGCGCAGAATCTCAGAAGCGACTTTGCCGAAAGCGGCAGCCAGTTGCGCGGTGGTCGGCGCCATGACGTAAAGACCGGTGGGGAGGCTGGGGTCGTAGGCAGTATTGTCGGGGGTGTTGACGTTAGCGACACGCTGCATGAGAATGGGGTCCGGTTTTTCGCTGCCCCCGCTATAGCCAATGGTGTAGATGACCGGCGTGATGGCACTGTCCGCGCGGATGCGGCGAGCGGCGTCGTCGGTGGCGTTCCAAGATGCGAGCCCGATGTGATAGGGAGAGTCGCGCTTGCTCATATCGAGCGCGACATGCTGGGTTTTGTAGAGGGTGGACTGCTGGTACGTGGTTCCGTCGGTCCGATTGCCATAGTAGTCGACGGCCGGGATGGCCCGTATGTCCTGCGGCATGTTGTTCCGGTCGTCGGTGTAGGCGCATTTGTCGCAAGCGGGGGGCGGAATAGTGCCCTCCGCCGCCTTCGACATCCAGGACTTGACGTCCGGATGGGTGGCATCCTGGGTGAGATTCATCAACTGAAAGACACCGGCCACCGTTCCGCTCATGGCGAATCCGGACTGCTGCGAGATGAAGCCGATCATACGGGTATTTGGGATGACGGTCGAAGTGATGGGATTTATGGCCGCCTGGCGATAGGTGCAGGACGAGGTGGCGCTGATCACGTTGCGGGTCATGTCGATGTCGTTGAAATAGGCGGTGATTCCGTTAGGGAGGCCATCGGTAAATAGCACGATGAGGTTGAGGGCGCCAGGCAGGGGACTCTTTTTGAGCTCCTGGTAGGCGAGCCAGAGCGCTTCCGCCGTACCGGTGTTGGACCCGTAGTTGATGGCGTTGATCAGCGTGGTGACGCTGGGACTGGCGGTCTTGAAGTTACTGGCCGGTCCTGTGCCTGCCGAAGGGTTAGCGGGGTCCCGGGGCGGGAAAGCCACAATGGCCGAGCCTCCGAAGACCACCAGACCGACCTGATCGCGGCCTTCGGCGAAGCGGTTCACGAAATCGACGGCGGCATTCTTGAGGTCGCCGATTACTCCCGACATGGAGGTGGAACGATCCAAAACCAGCACCAGACGGACGTCCCGGCGGGCAGCTTTGCCGTAGGCGCGAACCGTGGCGGTCTGGCGGCCCAGGAGGCGCATGAAGAGCAGAGGCACATCGACGGCTGCGCTGATCTCGACGGTGCGGCGTTTGATAGAGGCGCTGGTGTCTTCCTGTACGTCGATGGGCGGATCGAAGACGAGATTGCGGGAGCCCCAATAGCCGTCCGGAAAGTTTGCGTGCACAAACTGCCCGGCAGTCCTGGTGGCTGCATCCCTCTGGGCGGCGAAGCTCAGGCCGGCACTCAAGGACCGGGCGGCCGCGATGGCGCCTCCGTCCACCGCGGCAGAGAGCTTGGCTTTGACGAGAAACAAGGCCACGCCGTCAATCGCCAGGCCGACCATGGGCAGCAGCACGGTAGGCAGCATGAGGGTGAACAGCAGCAGCGCGCCGCCTGCAGTCCCGCGCCGGCGAGGGGCGATTCGCAGCGTGGAGGGGCTGTCAAAACAGGGCATGGGAGTAGGTCCCCCAGGCGGTCATGAAGCCTGGAAAATCCGGCGCTTGAAAATAGGCCTCCACCAGGTAGGCGAATTGCCCCGCCTGAAATCCGTCCGTCCCATCCTCTTTCGGTTTGGGTAGGAGGGTAAAGCTGTCGGCGCGCGCCCCGCTTTTTTTGACGTAATCGCTGGCGCTGATGTAGCCGGTGCCGGCATCGACCAGTCCAGTGTTCGGGTTGCCAAAGTTGCTCTGGCGCAGAGCAGTGTTTCCGATTTTGAGGCGCTGGGTGAAAACAAAATGCTTGTAGTTGGTGCAGGAGGAGTAGGGAACCGGCGGTGTGGAATTGTCGGCCAGCCCGAGCGCTTTGCACTGATAGACGCCTATGTAGGTGATCGCGGAGAGAATCACCACGCCAGACCCTCCGGACGTCTGGAGACCCAGGTTGCGGCCGAGCCGGGTGGCCATGGTCTGGTTCGCGGCCAAAGAAAAATCGACGCCCAGGGCATACATGTGGCCGACATCGCGAGCCAGTTGCACGGTCTCCAGACCGCGGATCATGCCCGTGCCGATGGCTAGCGCCCCCAAAAGCAACGGAAGCCAGACGACAGTGAGCAGCGCAAACTCGACGGCTGAGCCGCCTCGCTGGGCGCGCCGGCGCGCGGCGATCCAGTGCCGGGTCATAGTGGGGGTGGTCCCGTCGGAGGCGAAGCCTCCATGCGATCGATGGAGGTGGCCGACAGGGAGAACGGCAGGGCATTACGCAGTAGCGGCAGCAGGGGGGCGTGTGGGAAGCCCTCGACCGAGACCTCCACGAGGTTTCCGCTCGCGTTCGCCCCGGCATCGCTCGAAACATCGGTGAACGTGTCGGGCGTATAGAAGCGCACCTGGATGCGATCGAGGCCTGCTGGTCCGGCCAGCAACCCCATGGCCTCCGACTGTACGACGTGCTTGATGGAGTCCTTCTGGCCTAGGCCGCTCATGATCTGGCTGGTGACGGCGTAGCGGACGCCCTCGCGGACCGCGTGCTGTAAGACACCACGGGCGAAGACTGCCCAGCCGACATCAATGATCAGAAAGACGAAGCCGAGAAGCGGGACCAGCACCAGCCCGAATTCGAAGATCTCGGCTCCTTTCCGGCGATTCCGCTTCTGTTGCGAATGCATGGTCTGCGCCTTGAACGCGTCTCCTATAGACCGAAGCTGACGCCTACCATCGGCACGAAATGGTGCAGCCAACCGCCGACGGACGCTCCCGGAACCGGAGCGATGATCTCTTTCGGAAAGGGGGTGAGATAGTCGCGCACCTCGGTGCGCAGGAACAGGCGGGGGCTGAGTGGAATCTTGAGGCCGGCGCCGGCGCTGATCAGCGGCTCGACCTGCTGGGTGCGGGTGAGATAGGCGAACTCGTGGAGCGGCTGGTAAGCTGCTTCGCGGCCGGTACCACGAAAGACCTTAATGCCCCCGCCCACGGCGACGAACGGAGTGATCCTGCCGCGGCTGCCGACCGGGCGGATGATGAGGTCGTAGTGCACCACGTGGGCGACGCCGCTGAAGGTGGCCTCGGTTCCGCCGGAGGCGAGTTTCAGGCTGTTTTCCAGAAACATGTAGCGCAGCTCGCCCCCAAATCGGCCGCCGGGATTATTGGCGGCGAAGGCGCCGAAGGCAGGCCCGGGCCGAAAGCCGGCGGAGGCAGAGCCGGCTGGAGCGGTTACAGTGGCGCTGCTGAGAGCGCCGCCACCACCTGCGGCTCCGATCTCCCATTGCTGTGCGATACCCGAGGAAGCCAGAATTGCGGCGGAAACAGCCAGCCGTAGCAGGAAAGACATGTCGGTTCTCCGTGGAGATTCGCAAACGGTCATCGGACTACCCTCACCGGCAGCGAAGTGGAACCGCCGCTCTGTGAAATAGTGAGCGGAATACTCATGCCCAGTGGCACGCTGGAGGGCACGGCCGCATTGATCTGATAGACGCCCACCTGCCCGGGTGCGAGACCCGCATAGCTTAACGCCAGTGAGACGCCACCCAACTCCACTGCGGGAGGCAGGATTACTTCGGACAGAGGGCTCTCCGGAGCTGGCGCGCCGGCCTCTACCGCCGGTAACGTGCGTCCCAGGCCGGTGGCGTAGATGATGATCTGGTCTCCGGGATGAATCGGATTGGAGCCGGTAACCAGTTCGTTGTTGTCCGCGCGGACGACCGTTGCAAGGCCAGTGTCCGGGCCGGCGGTACCGCTGTGAAATATGCTGGGCGCCGTGGGAGAAACGGTCAGGTTCAGGCTATCGGTCACACCGCCTGGAGTGCGCAAAACCAACGTGGCCATTCCCTCGACGATGAAAGGCAACTGCGCGTTGATCTGGCCAGGCGAGACGAATAGCAGGGGCGCCGGCATTCCATTGACGGTAAGGCAGGAGTTGCCCAGATCCGCCGGCAGAGGTAAAGAAGTGGCTGCGAGTTCGACTGGGCTCAGTTGGTCGCCAAACAGCGTGATCAGTCCGCCGGGCGCCACCGGCAGCGAAAAATCCGCCGCGCTCACAATACGGGAAATATGAGGTGGCGCTATGGCTGCATCGTAGTCCCAGGGCAGCACGGTGAACCCGGAGGTGGTCAGAGACAGAATGGCGCTGCGGTCGGCGAGAACCGCCAGGGTTCGCGTGAACGCATAGGCTTGATTGCCAAGCAAGGGCGCTTCCGTCATGCGCGTGGGGCGTATGGACTGCCGGGTGGCAAGGTCCACGCGCTGGAGGACGCCCGGGCCGGTCTCCGGCACTGTGGTTGCACGCAGCGCGGACTGATCGAGGAAGACAAAGCCCGAGGAAGAGCCGGTGGAGGTATCGAGATCTCCTACAGGGACCAGAGAGGCGTTTAGCAATGTGTGATCCACCAGATAGCTCCCGTTGTTCGAAGCCGCGTAGGCGCCCGCAAGCGCCGTGAAATCCTTGCGTGAGACGGTGAACGTGTCGGCCGTGGCGTCATAAAGCAGGACCGTGCCGTCGGCCATGGCCGCCAGAATCGAGGATCCGTTGGGAGCGGCGGTCAACGCGGTATTGATGTGGACCGTGTTCTCATAAACGCCGAGGGTGGGAGGCGCCGTGGCGATTCTGGCGGGCAAGTCCACGCGGTCAATCGTATGAATCGGGCCGGCTACGCGACAGGCTGCCAGGATGGCTTTGCCCGAGGCTGCGAGCGAGCGCGGATAATGCCCGCCGGGAAACACAATGGGGAAGTCCGGCAGCAAGGTATCGAGGTTGTAGAGCGTGGCGATCTGAGCGTTGTCGTGACCGACCAGCAGATAACGCCCGTCACGGGTGATTGCCATCTGCGTCGGTGTGTTGGCGGTACGCAGCGTGGCGATGCGATTCTTCGAAACGCCGTCGAAAACCAGCACCTGGTTCTGATCCTGGCGCAGAATGTAGAAGCGGCTCCGGCTGGGATCCGGCAGAATATCGACCAGTTGCCCGGGTACGTCGACGAAATCGCCGCGCTGGTCCGGTTCGTGATTGTGGATGAGAAGGCGCACCGGGGCGGGTAGATTGACCGCAGAACTGGAGACGATCTGCAACCGTGCCGCGGTGGTCCCGATCGTGGACTGGAAGGCCGTGGGATCCACGCTGACGCGAATGGTGGCAGGCGTGCTGCCGGAAGCGGGCGATACGCTGACGCCGGGCGTTTGGACGGCCAGCGTGAAATCGGTCCTGCCACCGCCCGGGTCGCGGAGGACCAGATCCTGCGTGAGGACGTGCCGGTCACAGAGATTTCCCCGAAAGACCAAGTCTTCGCGATCGGCTGAAATCCGATGCCATTGCCCCAGCGAACCGACGGGCAGAACCATGGCTCCGCTATCCGATACGGCATAGAGCACGCTGGCGGTACGGTCCAGCACGCTGTGGCCGGCCAGGTTTTCCGGCAGTCGCAACTGCTCACGCAGGGCCAGATTGTCGGCGTCCACGATTTGAAGCACGGGCGGTGCCGCGGAGGCGGAATCGGGCGAACTCCCGGCAGCTTGCGGAATCTGGGCGTAGATCAAACCGCGAGTGGAGTCGATGGCGTGGGAGCCGACGTTGAGCAGGCCAGCCGGGTTGGCGAACTGGGAAAGCAACGTACCCCAACGGTCGAACAGGCCCCACCCGGCCGTGTATACCGATCCATCGCGGTTGACGCTCACCACGCGCGGACCCATAGGTGGAGAGGAGGTATACCCCAGCGGCATCACTTGCCGCCGTTGAACGTCGTAGCGGAAACGGATGGTGTCGGTCAGACCATAAATGGATAGCCCGTCACCCGAAGCGGCTACTGCGGCAGCGATGATCTGCGGCGGAAAATTGACCGGAGGCACCGGCAAAGTCTTGGCGGTAACCCCGGCGACAGTATCGATCACCTGAGTCGCGCCGGAAGCCGGATCGAATAAAAGAAACGTGTCGGTGGTTACGACCAGAGCCCGGCCGTCGATGCCGAAGGCTATCCCCAATGGCGGGCTACCCAGAGCGAAAGACTGACGCGCCGCGCTTCCGGGACGGATCACGGTAAGGGCATTGGCTGGAGCATTGGGCGCCTGAAAGTTGCCGAAATGGACTACGACCAGGTACTGCCCGTCGGGAGACAGAGCCAGGGCGCCGGGCTGGGCGGGCACATTCATAGCACTGTGAATCCGCAGATCCGAGAGCGTCACGATCTCGATGCGATTGGCGGTGAAGTTGGCGACATAGAGGACTCCGCGGGCCTCATCCAGGGCGAGGTCCGAGGCATGGCCGCCGATGGGAACGACGGTGCCGAAGGTGCCGGCGGGGGCCGTCGCGGAGAACGCTATCACGAACAGGAGCAACCGGAGCCACACGGGAGACCTCGTTCCGCGCATATTGCTCTTATCGACGGTTTCCCGGAAGGGATTAGGAAACAGACAGCCGTGAGTTAGCGAAAGTTAGTAACTGGTGCGGCACAAGAGACACCGAAGCAGCTTTCGACAGCTTGATCGAGGAGATCTTCGGTCAGGTCGCAGGGGAGATTCTCGAAACGGATCCGGCTGATGACATGCGCGATTAAGTCGCGCGGATGGCAGCGGCGCAACGGCCTCCCGGACTTTCGGTAATAGGTTTCCATCAGGTGGTCCACGAAGGCAGGCGGGCAGGCAAGACCGTGAGCGGCACAGGCGGCGCTGAAGATGTCGCAGAATTCTTCGACGGACGGCGGCGGCACCAGCAACTTATAGCGGATCCGGCGCAGAAAGGCTTCGTCGCCTAACTGCGAAGGTTCCAGGTTGGTGGAAAAGATCAGAAAGGCCTCAAAGGGCACGGTCATCTTGCCGCCGGTGCGAAAGCTGAGGTAGTCGACCTGACGCTCCATCGGCACGATCCAGCGATTCAGGATCCGCGTAGGCGAGACACGCTGCCGGCCGAAGTCGTCGAGCAGGTAGGTGCCATTGGCGGCTTTAAGTTGTAGGGGCGCTTCGTAGATTTTTGAGACGGCATTATAGCTGAGATCGAGCATGGCGAGATCAAGCTCGCCGCCGCTGGCCACGAAGGGCTGGCGGCAACGGAACCAGCGTCTGTCAAAGGCCGGCTCTTCGCCGAGTGCGAGCGCGGATTCGGGCGGATCGATGGGTTGGTGATAGACAGGATCGTAAAACTGGATTACATGGTTTTGAAATTCAATCGCGTAGGGAAGAAAGACCGGCTCGCTGGACAGATGGGCCAGAGCCTCGGCGAGGTACGTCTTGCCATCCCCGGGCTGACCGTAGAGCAGCAGCGACTGGCGTGAATGGACCGCTGGTCCAAGCTGGCCCAACAGGCGTGCCGGCAGCACCATGTGGCGATAGGCTTGGGACAGGGCCGCGGGCGAGAGCCAGCCGTCAGGCAGGCGTTGGCGGCGAATCAGGTCGGAGAACTGACTGAGCGGCACCGGCGCGGGGCCGGCATACTGGTTGGATTCGAGCGACAGCCGGGCGCGGGCGCGGCCGGCCTCGGTAACGGCGAACACAGCCGAAACGTTACCCAGGCCGAGCGAACGCCGGATTTCTACAAAATGACGCAGTTTGAGTGCTTCGACGACGCCTTCGATGACGCTGAAGGGCAAGGCAGCCGCGCCGGCCAGTTCGCGGCCATATAACTCGCCTCGAAAGTACAGCAGTTTTAGCAGGAGTTGCTCTATCGCGCCGGCGCTGAGTCCGGTTTCTTCCATGTCACGCGGGACCGCGGGAATGGCGGACGTGCTCATGGAACTCAGCAGCGATCGGACGCCGGAGCCGACTTGCTCAGGACCAGCGACCGAAGGCCGGGAGCGCGGGCGGCATCCGGACCTCCCTGATAAGGCACCATGCGGCCGGTTCCGGAAGTCAGGTTCTTCAAGCCGAACAAGGCCAGCTCAAAGCGATCCTTTACGCCTACCTTATGAAAGAGGCGGCCGAGATAGACTTTTACGGTGCCTTCGGAGATTTGAAGGGCCGTGGCGATCTCCTTATTCTTAAGACCACTCGCAATCAGACTGACGAGCTGGCTCTCGCGCGGGGTCAGCACTACGCGGCGCGCGGAAAAGAAACTATCGGCCAATTCCTTGTCGTACCAGAGCTCTCCGGAGCGCACCTTGAGGAGACACTCTATCAGGCTCTCGGGGCTCGCGGTTTTTCGCAAGATGCCTCGCACCCCCAAGCCCAGGGCTTGAAAGGCCAACTCGGTACCGATCTCCCCGGTCCACAGGACCAGCGAGCAGCGGGGCAGCGTGTGGCGAAGCTCCGTTAGCAGATCAAAAGTAACCTCCGGCGTGACATCAAGCAGCAGGATATCGGGCGCCGTGCGGGCAACGCACTCTTCCACTCCGAAACAGACTCCAGCGAAGGACAGCTCCGCAGCTTGGGAGAGCACGCAGGCCAATCCCCTAGCCAGAACGGGTTGGTTACTGTAAAGAGTGACCTGTGCCGGGATTAAGTCCGGTAGCATGAT
The DNA here is from genome assembly GCA_964568355.1 of uncultured Solibacteraceae bacterium. Classification (GTDB taxonomy): domain Bacteria; phylum Acidobacteriota; class Terriglobia; order Bryobacterales; family Bryobacteraceae; genus JAJPJX01. Next base: position 9,108 of record CAZMRK010000473.1, read on the forward strand.
TCTCACTCACTATGTTATCGGCAGAAGTCAGGTATCCATGGGATTAACGAAAGTAGGTGTTGCGGGTCACCACATAAGTGAATGGTGCACTCGGAGTATGGGCTGTTAAGTATTCTGCTTGTTTGTTACTAAGGTATTCGACCGTTGTCAATCGGAACTATTCTGCTACCCACCATTTACAGTATTGTACTTCTTCCGTTTTCTCCCTAGAGTCGGGGTGTTGACGCTATGTGGAGCGACAGGCGGGCGAGCAAGCGATTGCAGATAGCCCTGTGGTGCAACGTTGCGGTGGCGGGAGGCGCACCGCTCGGCCGGATGCTGACGGAGAACGTGAGCCGGTACGGCATCCTGCTGCACTGGCGGAGAGAGACCGCCGAGGGATTACCACGGGTCGGAGATTTACTCACGGTGGAAATCGAACTGCCGCCGTACGCCGGCCTGGAGCGAAAGTGTATTTTCTGCCAGACCGAGGTGGTGCGAGTGGAGGGGGTGGAACCGGATGCACCGCTAGTTGCCGTAAAGGTGAGTCGGATGCGGTTTCGAAGCATGGAAGCACGTGCGGAAGGGCCGGCGCGCACGCCGGTGACAGCATGGCTGACCTGATCATGGAGAAACGGCAACAAAACGTCGCGGCGCATCTGGTGCCGTCTCTTACCGATCTGGCTTTCTTGGTGCCGTTGGTCTTTTTGTTCCTCGAAATGAAGGGCGCGCGAACGCTGTTGGGCGACGGCGATACGGGCTGGCACGTGCGCACGGGAGAGTGGATTTTGGCCCACGGGAGTGTGCCTCGCCAGGACCTGTTTTCCTTCACCATGCCCGGCCAGCCGTGGTTTGCCTGGGAGTGGCTATGGGACGTGGCGGCGGCCTGGCTGCACCGGTTGGGTGGCATGGCGGCGGTGGTGCTGGCGAGCGCTGTGGTAATCGCGCTGACCTTTGCCGTGCTTTACCGCATTACCCGCGAGCGCTGTGGAAATCCGCTGATCGCGATCGGGGTGACGCTATTGGCTGCGGCGGCATCGAGCGTCCACTGGCTGGCAAGGCCGCATCTGGTGACCGGGCTGCTGGTGGTGGTGCTTTACGGCATCCTGAGTGGGTTGCCAAAACGCGGGGAGAGGGCTCGCCGGCGTATCGCGTATCTGTTGCTGCCGGGCTTAACAGCGTTGTGGACGAACCTGCACGGCGGTTTCGTGGCGGGCATCGGGATGATGGTGGTTTTTGGAGTAGCCGAATGGGCTCCCGCGCTGTGGAGTACCGATGCCCGGCAGAGCTGTGAAAGATGGCACCTGGGGCGGCTCTATTTAGGCGGCGCCGCGGCGTGCTTGGCCGCCAGCCTGATGAATCCTTATTTCTACCATCTGCATGCTCACATTCTTCAGTACCTGAACGATCCATACCAGTTTGATCACATCTCGGAGTTTCTCTCGCTCAGCTTTCATCATCCGGCGGCCCGCTATTTGGAACCGATGTTGCTGTTAGGCGCGGTGGCCGCCTACAGGCAGGTGCGCCGGGGCCGCTTGGCGGACGCACTCATCCTCGTGGGGTGGGGTCACCTGGCGCTGGTTTCGGCGCGCCACATCCCGCTGTTTGTTGCGCTGGCTGCTCCAGCGGTCGCCGCGATGCTGGCCGAGTGGCAGGAAGCCTGGACTCGCGCTCCGGTAGCACCCTGGGTGGCGAAGGCCGCGCGGCGCATGCAGATGCTGGCGCAGGAAACCGAGTATCACGAGATGCCCTGGCGCGCGCATCTGGTGAGCGCCGCGGCGCTTCTGGCGCTGGCTGCGGGGCTCTATGCGCCGGCTCCGGCAGTCAATTTTCGATCCGATTACGATCCCGCCATCTACCCGGCCAAGGCCGTCGCGCATCTGGCGGCGTTGCCGGATAGCGGCCGCGTCTTCACCCACGATGAATGGGGCGACTATCTGATCTATCGCCTGTATCCCCGCACCAAGGTTTTTCTGGACGGCCGCAGCGACTTCTACGGCCGCACATTTGGCGAGAAGTATCTGGACGTAATGAACGTGAAGCGCGGCTGGGAAGCGATCCTGGCGCGGTACAGTATCGACACCATTCTGCTTCCTCCGGACGCACCGCTGGCCGGGGCGCTCAAAGAGTCCCCGCGTTGGCGCATCGATTACGACGATGGCGTGGCGCTTGTATTTCGGGCGGCGCCGCGCGATCCGGCAGGAAACTCGCAGGTTTCCACCGCTTGCAAGGGCGATGGAGAGGCACGCGGTCGCGAGACGGCGCGCACCACCATGTAAAGGAGCAACTCAGATGAAAACGTTTTGGACGAATTTCTGGAAGGACGAGCAGGGCCAGGACTTGATCGAGTACACGCTGCTGATGGCGTTCGTAGCCCTGGCATCGGCGGCGATTTTTATCGGGGCCGGCGGCAGCATCAGCAACATTTGGGGAGTGGCGAGCAGCCACCTGGTCAACGCCGCTTCGAGCGCCAGTTAGGAAAGCGTCCCGGCGATTTCGAAACCGGTCAGGCGCCGGGCGCCGCCGCTCGCAGCGGGCTCAGGTCGTGATGCGGATGACGGAATGACCGGGACGCTCGAACAAACGAGATGGGACAGGCTTGTGCCGGAGAAGGTCAATGGATAAGCGGTTTTTCACGGTTCTGGCGTTTGCGTTCGTGGTGGCGGGAGGCGCCAGCCTGCTGCTCTACCGCGTGATGAGCGCACGCATGGCCGCCGCGCCGGTTCCCGCCGCCGCGCGCGCCGTCGTCGCGGCCCATCGCCTGGACCTGGGGACGATTATCCGCGAGCCGGACCTGAAGGAGACCGACTGGGGGGGAACGATCCCGGCCGGGGTGGTCCTGAAACGAGAGGATCTGGTGGGCAGGGGGGTGATTTCGACAGTGTTTGCGGATGAATTGATTCTGGATAGCCGCTTGGCGCCTAAGGGCGCTGGAGGGGGACTGGCGGCCATGATTCCGGCAGGCAAGCGCGCGGTCGCGGTTCGGGTCAATGAAGTCGTGGGCGTGGCCGGGTTCGTAGTGCCCGGAATGCGCGTGGATGTGCTGATCTCCGGGATCCCTCCCGGGGCTAATGCGCAGGGCAGCCTGACGCGCACGTTGTTGCAGAACATCGAAGTACTCTCGGCCGGACAGGATTTCAAGAAAGATAGCGAAGGCAAGCCGGTGACGGTGCAGGTGGTGAACCTGCTGGTCACTCCGGAGCAAGCCGAAAAACTGAGTCTGGCGATCAATCAGACCACCATTCAACTGGTGTTGCGCAACGTGCTGGATACGCAGGTGGCGCATACGCCGGGGACGGCAATGACGGAGTTGTTCGGGCGGCCGGCGCCGGTGGAGGCTCCAGCGGTTCGGCCGGCTCCCGTGGTGCGACACAGACCGGCACCCGCGATGCGAATCGCGGCACCACCACCTCCGTTTGTCATGGAAGTGATCAATGGAACCAAGCGCAGTGAAGTGAAGTTCGGCGCGCGGGAGGAAAAATAGTGCGCCGGAGTGCAGCCATGGCGATGTTGGCTGGAGCAGTGGCACTAGGCGCCGGAGCGCAGGAGCCGTCTGCGCACCTTTCGGTGGCGATCGGCAAGGCGCTGGTGGTGGAGAGCGCAGCCAACATCGAACGGGTCTCGATCGGCAGTTCCGAGACGGCCGAGGCTCTGGCGGTGAGCCCGCACGAGATCCTGCTGAACGGCAAAGCGGCTGGAGAAACCAGCCTGATCCTGTGGCAACAGGGCGGCAGCCGGGTGGTCTACGACGTGACAATCCTGCCCAGCGGCAAAAAGATCGATGCTGCGCGCAGACAACTGCGGGACGAACTGAGCGGCTCGGACGTCAGGCTGGATTTCGAGAACGATGCCGTTTTCTTGCGCGGCACGGTACCGGACCTGATCAGCGCCGAGCGAGCCTCGGCCATCGCCGGAACCGTGGGCAAGGTGATCAACCTGTTGCGGGTGAAGGTGCCGCCGGCCGAGCCGCAGATTTTGCTCAAGGTGCGCTTCGCCAATGTGGACCGGTCGGCGAGTTCGGAGCTGGGAGCCAACCTTCTGGCTACAGGGGCGGGGAATACCGCGGGCGTGATCAGCACCGGGCAGTTTCAGGCTCCGCAGGTGGCAGTGGAAAACGGACGGACCACATTCACGCTGGCCGATGCGCTCAACATCTTCGTGTTTCGTCCGGACCTGAACCTGGGGGCAACCATCAAGGCGCTCGAGAACCGGCAACTGCTCGAGATTCTGGCCGAACCGAATGTACTTGCGAGCAACGGCAAGGAAGCCAGCTTCGTGGCAGGCGGGGAGTTTCCGTTTCCGACGCTGCAAGGCGGCGGGGCGGGGCTGGGGGCGGTGACGATCCAGTTCCGGGAGTTCGGCGTGCGGATCCATTTCAAGCCTACGATCACGCCGCGCGGGAGCATTCGCCTGGAGGTGATGCCGGAGGTGAGCTCGCTCGATTTCAGCAATGGGCTGGTATTCCAGGGTTTCAACATCCCGGCTCTGGCCACGCGGCGTGTCGAGACCGAGGTGGAGCTGGAAGACCACCAGAGCTTCGTCATTGGTGGACTGCTCGACAACCGGCTGACCGAAGCCATGAGCAGGATTCCGGGGCTGGCCAATATTCCCCTGCTGGGCAAGATGTTCCAGAGCCGCCGTCTGACCAAAAGCAACTCCGAGCTATTGGTGCTGGTAACGCCGGAGCTGGTGCGGCCGATTCCAGCCTCGGTGCCGGCGCCGGATCTGGCGCGTCCCAAACCGTTTCTCGAAGGAGGTGAGCACGAGCCACCGGCAACGCCCGGAGCGGCGCTGACCGGACCGGTTGTACGGCCGGACGGCCATAGCAGCCTGCCGGTGGAACAGATGCGCGAGCTTCACAAAGAAGCGCCGGGTCTTGCGCCCGCTGCGACTCCGCTTGTACCACTCGTACCGCTGTCGCTGCCGCCCGCGCCCAATGGAAACCGCGGAGTTGGGCGATGAATCGGGCTGCCGGAGAGGGGGCCGCGTGTATCCGCTGACGCTAGGTGTGGCGATTGCCGCGGTAGAGCTGCGGAGTGAGGTACAGGCGAGCTTACAGGATCTGCCCGTGCGGGTCGTTGTGGAGCACGACGAAACGGCGGAACTGGCCGCGTTCATCGAGCGCCTGGAGCGGATTCCGCCAGACGTGCTGCTGCTGGACATTGGGCGCGAGGGGGAAGCGCTGGAAGGGCTGTTGTGGAAAGTGAAAGCTGCGGCGCCGAAGTCCATGATCGTGGCGCTACACACCTCCGCGCAGCCGAAGATGATTCTGGCGGCGATGCGGGCCGGCGCGCACGAATACCTGTATCCGCCGTTCGGGCCGCTGCTGCGGCAGGCTCTGGAACGGAAGTCGAACGAGCTGAGCCGCGGGCGGGAAGGATCGCAAAAAGGCGGCAAAAATGTGGCTTTCTTCTCGGCCAAGGGAGGCTGCGGCGCCACCACCCTGGCCTGTCATGCGGCGGTAGAACTGGGCCGGCAAAATCAGACCGTACTGCTGACTGACCTGGACCTGGAAACCGGAATGATCGCTTTCCTCATGAAGACGAAGACTCCCTACACGGTGCTCGATGCGCTGAATAACCTGCACCGGCTGGACCTGAGCTATTGGAAGGGGCTGGTTTCGAATGGCATCCCGGGGGTCGAGATTCTTCCCGCGTCGACCAGTCTGGTATGCCGGCAGCCGCAGAAACTGGAGCAGTTCCGGCATGTCCTGGGATTCGTCCGCTCGCATTACGACTGGACGGTGGTGGACCTGGGGAGGAGCCTGAGCTACCTGGCGTTCAATGTGCTGGAAGAGATCGATACCGCCTACCTGGTGACCACGCTGGATGTCCCGGCCCTGCACCAGACCAAGCAGATTGTGCGGACGCTGGTGGAGCGCGGTTACGGGAAAGGGCGTCTCCGCCTGGTGCTCAACCGGGTGGACCGTCAAATGGATATCACGCCGCGGGAGCTGGAAAAAATGCTAGGCCTGGAGGTCTACGCCATGCTGCCCAACGACTACGCGGCGCTATACGAGTGCTATGCCGAAGGGCGGCTGCTGCCGCGCGAGAATCCGCTGGGCAAGGGTATGGCGCAACTGGCACGGCGGCTGGCAGGGATCCCCGAGGAAAAGAGCAAAAGCAGGTTTTCGATATTCGATTGAGGACGGATGGAGATGGCAGCCATACAGACGACAGCACCTGATTTGGCAAAAGAGGCGGGTTTGGCGCACGGCCTTTCCCGTGGCGATACGTTTGTTCCGGAGTATCAGAATCTCAAGTTTACCCTCCATCGCAAACTGCTGGACCGGATCAATCTGGAAGCGCTTTCGTCGCTGGCCGGGGATCGCGTCCGGGCGGAGATCCGCGGCGCAGTGGCGCGCCTGGTGGAAGAGGAGCGGACGCCGCTGAGCCTGGTAGAAAAAGACCGGGTGATCGAGGAGATTCTGGATGAGGTGTTCGGCCTGGGCCCGCTCGAACCGTTGTTGCAGGATCCTGGCATCTCGGACATCCTGGTGACCACGCCGCGTCTGGTCTACGTGGAGCGTGCCGGCAAACTCTACCGCACTCCGGTGGAATTCAAGGACGACGCCCACCTGTTGCGCATTATCGAAAAGGTGGTCTCGCGCGTGGGGAGGCGCGTGGATGAGTCATCTCCCCTGGTCGATGCACGCCTGCCGGACGGATCGCGGGTGAATGCTGCGATTCCTCCGGTAGCGGTGGACGGCCCGCTGCTTTCGATCCGCCGGTTCGGGCGCAGCGCGCTCAAGGGCGAGGACCTAGTCGTGCGCCAGACGATGACCGAGGGCATGCTCACACTGCTTCAGGCGGCGGTGAAAACACGCCTGAACATTCTGATCTCCGGAGGTACCGGCGCGGGCAAGACCACGCTGCTGAATGCGCTTTCGAGCTATATACCCGAGGACGAGCGGATCGTCACCATCGAGGACGCCGCCGAGCTGCGCCTGCAACAAACACATGTGGCGCGTCTGGAAACGCGGCCGGCGAATGTGGAAGGGCAGGGAGCGATTCATATCCGGCAGTTGGTGATTAACGCGCTGCGAATGCGGCCGGACCGCATCATCGTCGGCGAGGTGCGCGGGGAGGAAGCTCTGGACATGCTTCAGGCGATGAATACCGGCCATGATGGGTCGCTTACCACCATTCACGCCAACACGCCGCGGGACGCCGTGGGCCGGCTGGAGGTGATGGTAGGCATGTCGAACGCCAACATGGGCGTGCGCTCCATCCGGCAGCAGGTAGCTTCGGCCGTCAACCTGTTCGTACAGGTTTCTCGATTCAGCGACGGCACGCGCAAAGTGACCCATTTGACCGAGGTGGTGGGTATGGAAGGCGACATGATCACGTTGCAGGACATCTTCGTGTTTCAGAAGACCGGGGTGGGGCCGGGGGGCAAGGTCACCGGGCAATTTCGCGCCACCGGAATCCGACCCAGGTTCTACGATCGGGTGCGGGCCTGCGGGTTGGACCTGCCGGCCTCTATTTTTCAAAGCATGGTGGAGATCGGCTGAGATGATCCTGACGCTGGTGGTCGGCTTCGTGGTGATCTTCGCGCTGGTGCTGATAGCAGTGAGTCTGGGCTTGAAGTTTTTCGAAGACCGGCGCAGGCACCACGTGGGCGAAATGCTACGGACGCTGGACGACACGCGTCCGGCAGCGGCCTCCAAGCTGCTGCGGGATCTGGCGGAGCCGAGAGCCGGCGGAATCGGGCGTCTGCTGGAGTCCTGCAATTTCACTCACGCAGCCCGGCGGCGAATCCAGCAGGCTGGCCTGGACTGGCATCCGCAGAAGCTGGTGGCCCTGATGGCGATGCTGGGAGCGGCGGGATTTCTGCTGGGCCTGCGCCTGGCGTTCCTGGGAGGAGGGGCAGTGACCGGACTGGCCCTGGGAGTGGTAGCCGGCTCACTTCCTTATCTTTATGTGCGGCGCAAAAGCTCGAAGCGATTGGCCGAGATGGAAGCGCAGTTTCCGGAAGCGCTGGATTTTCTGTCACGCTCCATGCGGGCCGGGCACGCCTTCACCATCAGCCTGGAGATGCTGAGCGAGGAACTGGCGGCGCCCCTGGGGCAGGAGTTTCGCACACTGTTTAATGAACAAAATCTCGGTGCCCCGATCGAGACGGCCCTGCGCAATCTCACTCTGCGCGTGCCTCTGCTGGACGTGAAGTTCTTCGCGTCGGCGATCCTGTTGCAGCGCCAGACGGGAGGCAATTTGAGCGAGATCCTGGTGCGGCTGGCTTATCTGATTCGCGAGCGTTTCCGGTTGAAAGGCCAGGTGCGGGCATCGAGCGCGCATGGACGCATGACGGCGACGATCTTGACGTTGCTGCCGGTGGCTACGGTGTGTGCGCTGCTGGTGGTGGCGCCGGGATATTTGCAGGGGATGGCGGCGGATCCGGACGGGCGCAAGCTGATCGTGGCGGCGCTCATCGCCCAGGTGCTGGGGAATATCTGCATCAAAAAGATCATCCATATCAAGGTCTGAATGATGCCGCTGCTTATCCTGTTTCCGGCCGCCTTGTTCGTGGTGCTGATGACCGGCATCAGCATGTGGGGATACCGTCGCTATGCCCGTCCGGCCAAGGTGCTGATGCGCCTGGAAGAGCCGCTCTTCACCGGGCAGGAAACGGTGGCGGCGGAAAGCGCGCCGAATCAGCCGCCGGCGTTCCTGAACGCGCTGGAAAGAGTGGGCCGGCTCATGCCGGTCTCGCCGGTGGATTTACAGAACGTGCGACGGGGTCTGGTGCGGGCCGGCTATCGTGCCGAATCGGCGCCCATGATCTTCTATGGCATCAAGATCTTCAGCATTGCGGCGCTGCTGGTGCTGGCGCTCGCGCTCCGGGATAGCCTGACGCAGAATCCGGTGCTGCGGGTGGCTTTTGTGATCGGCGGGGCCGTTGCGGGATTCATGCTGCCGGATGTGCTGCTGGAGCGCAGTGCGCGCAGGCGGCAGGAGCGCCTGCGCCTCTCGCTGCCGGATGCTCTGGACTTGATGGTGGTGTCGGTGGAAGCGGGACTCGGCCTGGACCAGGCGATGTTATATGTGACCCGGGAGCTCCAGATGACGCATCGCGAGATCAGCGAGGAGTTGGGCTTGGTCAACCTGGAGATGCGTGCCGGCAAGCGCCGCGCGGATGCGCTGAGGAACCTCGCGGATCGCACCGGAGAGGACGAGATCGGCAAGTTGGTCGCGATCCTGATTCAAAATGACCGGTTCGGCACGAGCATGGCGGAATCACTGCGTACGCATTCGGATTTTATGCGGACGCGGCGAAGGCAGGACGCCGAAGAACGTGCAGGAAAGGTGGGAGTGAAGCTGGTATTTCCGATCTTTTTCTTTATCCTGCCCTCCATGATGCTGGTGACCGCGGGTCCCGGGATTTTGCAGATTTTCAAGAACCTGTTCCCCATGATGGGGCGGATTCATTAGGAAGACATGGGAGAGAACGCTTCTTTGCATTTATCGATTCTGTTATGGCTGATGGCCGGAATTGTGCTTGCGCTCTATGTCCGGCGCAGGCGGGCGCACAGGGCGTTCGATGACTTACGCGTCTTCCAGAAAGGAGATGAGACATGAGCAGCATGGTATTGCAGACAGTCATCTGGCTGGCCGCCGGAGCCGTTCTCCTGATGTTTCTGGCGCGCCGTCGGAAGCGCAAAGCGGCGCGCTAGCGGAGGTGCGGGGCAAGCGGCCCGCGAAAATCGCACGATCAGACGCATGGACGCAATCGCACAACTCGTGGGCCAGCAGAACGTCGACGGCGGATGGCCGTATCGTACGGGCACTTCGTGGACCGAGCCGACGGTCTATGCGTTGTTGGCACACCTGGCGACGCGGCTGGAGGCGCAGAGTCTGGAGCGCGGCCTGGCTTGGCTGCGTCGTCAGCAGCGTCGCGACGGCGGGTGGGCGCCCGCTCCATCGGTAGCGCAAAGCACGTGGGTGACGGCTCTGGTTGCCCTGCTGCCGGCGGAGCGGATAGGCCGCGTGGAGCATGTTGCCGCGGTCGATTGGCTGCTTCGCGAGAGCGGCGAAGAATCTTCCTGGGTTTATCGGCTGCGCCGCAGGTTGTCGGGGAATCCACTGCCCGAGGGACCGGTGGGATGGCCCTGGTTCCCCGGAACAGCGGCTTGGGTGACGCCTACCGCAATGGCCGTGTTGGCTTTGGAAAAAGCGCAAGGAGCCGGTGGGGACGGCAGGATAGTGCAGAGGATTGCCCAGGGCAGGGAATTTTTGCTGTCGCGGCGCTGTGCCGATGGGGGCTGGAATCACGGCGCCAACCGGGCGTTGCGCTGTGATGGGGAATCGTATCCGGAGACAACGGGCATCGCTCTGCTGGCTTTGCATGGATCGGACGGGGTCGACCTGGAACCAAGCTGGAGTTTGGTGCGGAAATACCTGGTGGCAGGCGCTGCCATTGAGGCAGTAAGCTGGCTCCAACTCGCGCTCGCCGCTCATAGAAAAACGTCGGAGTGGCCGTCGCGCTCTCCGGCCTGCCGGGATCTCCGCGAGACAGCACTATGGATTTTGGCGCAGGCAGCCGCCGGCGGCGCCAATGTGTTTTTGCCGGGAACATGAAACGTATTCTCACTCGCCGAAGCTGGCTAGCCGGCTCGCTGGCCTCAGGCTGCGGGCGCCGGCGGCCAGGCCCCGCCCCGGCGTTGGTCTCGATTCTGCGTGCACCCGAGTATGACCAGCGCCTCTACGGCGAGCTACGCCGGGTCATCTCGGAACATCGTCTCGATGTGCGCGGTAAGCGCATCCTGCTCAAGCCTAACCTGGTGGAGTTTGCGCCGAACCGTGCTATTCACACGCACCCTCTGGTGGTCCACGCGGCGCTCGAGGCCTTCCGCGCCGCCGGCGCCGCGGAGGTGCGAATCGCGGAAGGGCCGGGCCATCGCCGGGACACGTTGGACCTCGCGGAGGCTGCTGGATATTTCCAGACAATCCCCGGATTTGAGGCGTTGTTTCAGGACCTGAACCTGGACGAGGTGTCAGCCGTGCGGCTGCACCGCCCGCATTCCGCGCTGGACTTGCTTTATCTGCCCCATACCGTGCTTCGCTGCGATTTGTTGGTCTCGCTTCCGAAGATGAAGACCCACCACTGGGTCGGAGCGACCCTGGGAATGAAGAACCTGTTCGGCGTGGTGCCGGGCGGCGTTTACGGCTGGCCGAAGAACCTCCTGCATTGGGCGGGAATTCACGAGTGCATTGCCGACCTGTACGGCCTGTTCCCGCGGCAATTCGTGATCGTGGATGGCATCGTAGCAATGGAAGGCAACGGACCGATCCAAGGCACGCCGCGGCGCTCAGGCGTAATCGTGGCGGGCAGCGACCCGGCGGCTGTGGACGCTACCGGTTGCCGCTTGATGCAGATCGATCCGCGACAAATCGACTATCTTCGGCTGGCCGCGGGTGTGCAGGCGCTGGACGAAGCGCGGATCCGGCAGATCGGAGAGCCGATCGCCTCCGCGGCGCAGCCGTTTGAACTGCTGCCGGAGTTTCGCGCACTCCGGCGAAAAGACGATGCTCAGCTTTGAGGTACGGGTGGCGGATTGCGTTCGGCGAACTGCAACTGGTGCCAGTAGGGATAGGCTGGAGTGACCTTGCTGGCCGCATCCAGCTTAGCCACCTGTTCCGTGGTGAGATTCCATTCGGCCGTGGCAAGATTTTGCCGAAGCTGCTCCTCGGTGCGCGCGCCGACGATTACGGTGGCTACGGTGGGTCGCTGCAGGAGCCAGTTCAAGGCGACCTGTGGAACGGTCTTTCCGGTTTCGCGGGCGACCTCTTGGAGCGCGTCCACCACCTGGTACAGATACTCCTCCGGCACCGGGGGACCCTGCTCCGCGGTGACGTGCAGGCGGCTGACTTCCGGAAGCGGCTGTCCACGCCGGATCTTTCCGGTGAGGCGCCCCCAGCCGAGCGGGCTCCACACTAGCGCCGAAACCTGCTGGTCCAATGCCAGCGGCATGAGCTCCCACTCGTAATCGCGGCCCACCAGCGAGTAATAGACCTGGTGGCCGACATAACGAGCCCATCCGTAGCGCTCCGAGACCGAGAGGGATTTCATCAGGTGCCAGCCGGAAAAGTTAGAGCAGGCGATGTAGCGCACCTTGCCGCTTTTTACGAAGCCGTCCAGCGTGTACAGCGTTTCTTCCACCGGCGTCGTGGCGTCGAAACCGTGCATGTGATAGATGTCGATGTAGTCCGTACCCAGGCGACGCAAGCTCTCGTCAAGCTGGCGCACGAGATGGTAGCGCGACGAGCCCAGGTTATTCGGTCCTTCTCCCATGCGGAAGGTCGCCTTGGATGAGATGAGAAGCCGGTCGCGTTTGCCCGGGATGGCTTTACCGAGAACTTCTTCTGAAAGGCCCTTGGAATAAATATTGGCGGTATCGAAAAGGTTGACCCCGGCATCCAGGCAGAGGTCGATCAGCTTGGCGGCTTCGTCAACGTCGGTCTGGCCCCAGGCGCGAAAGAACTTGTCGCCTCCGCCGAAAGTAGCTGCACCGAAGCTGAGCGCGGAGACTTTCAGGCCGGAACGGCCTAGTTGTCTGTATTCCATCTCTAATGGATGCACGAGATGCTGCGACTGGTTCGCGCCGCCGGGAAGTTATGTGCGGATGGGGGGTACTTCGAACGGTTCTCGCGCGGGGATCCACCCCACCGGTACCTCCGGAACCAGGGGTTTCAGCCACTCGGCACAGGTCTCCATACCCCATTCCTCCAGGGCACGGTGGGAGATCATCACCAGCCCCTTGGGGAGCCCCAGAGCCATGGCATCGCGCACATATTCGAAGGTGTCGTGCTGAGGCGTCTCGCCTACCAGGGCGACGTCGTAGCTGCGCAAAGCGGGAAGCACGGAGGCGAGCACGTGCGCGCAGTCCCCAATGGTTTTCACGCGCAATCGTCGATCGCCCACCACAACCACATTTTGCGTTCCAAGCCGGCGCTGGATGTGACGCGCCACCTCTTCGAGCGGCATCTCCGGAATCTCGTAGTGCTTCGGCCGGCTCTCGGGAAAGTAGTAGGAACTCCAACCCAGCTTGTGCGCCAGGCCCACGAAGATCGGATCGGGCTTGCGCCGGTGCCAGTGGTCGTGAATCCGCCATACGACCATTTGATGCTGCTCGCCGAAACGGATCTTGGCCTGGCATACCGGGTCGTGCTGCATGGCCTCGACCGGATCGAAGCCGTCCCAGTAGGTCGACTCGTGCGAGATCACCAGGTTCTTTCTGGCCACGGCGGCGCGCTGGAGCACGTCGAGCGTCGCCTGGAAGGTGGTGGCGATGCCGGTCACCGGAGTCTCGGGATCCCCAAGGTGGAAGCGGTCAAAGAATGAAGGTCCCCAGACCACACCTTCGGATGCCAGCTCTCTTGAATCCGCCGGACTACCTGGCTGGCTGTGAGCACACCTTGTGCCTCTGCCTGCGTGCCCGCCGCCAGCGCCGCCAGCCGTGCGAACCCGCGCCGCGTTATTCCCACGCTCATCCGATGACCTCCCGCGGGATCCAGGCCGCGTCCGTGACGTGCCAGAACTCGAGGGGGAGATCCGGGAGCACACCGCGCATCCAGCGCGCCATCTCCGCCGTCCCTGGCTCTTGCGAAGGACCGTAGCCAATGGCCAGAAGGGCGATCTTGCGGCCGGTGGAGATGAGGTCCTGGAAGTAGGCCAAAGCGCCGTCCACTTCATCCACCACGCCGCCGGCGCCGGCAATTACGCCATCGATGCGTGGGTCGGCGAGAAGTTCGGCCAGCGCTTCTTTGGGGTCGGTTTCGCCGGCCAGTACGGCAACCCTGGTCACGCTGCGCCGGGCATCGCCAACCGTGCGGCAGGACAGCGCCTTCAAGCGTGTGGCTGCGGCTTGTGCCAATGCCGTGAGCGTGGCTGGGGGCATGTCGCAGACGACGCCGCGTCTGCGCTGCGCGAGCGGCGCGGCATTGGGAATCAGGCCCAGGGCTTTCGCCAGAGCGCGAGATTGCGCATCGGGCTGATATTGATCCCAGACCGCGCCGAAGCGGTAGACCATAATCTGGTTGGCGTTAATGATCTCCTGCTTGGCCTTGACCACCGGATCCTCCTTCAACGCCGCTTCCAGCCCCCCAGTGGTGTAGGCGTAGTTCAGCCCGCCGTGAAGAAAGAAGGGGTGCTCGCGGCTGATGATCAGATTTTTCCGCTCGCGCGCGGCCCGGCGCAGCAGATCGAGCGTGGGCATATAGCAGACAGCCGCGCCGCGCACGGTCCATAGGCCATTGCCTGCACAGAGGCCTTCATACATGGCGGTCGTCATGGGATGGCCCATGGCAGCGCGCAAAATGAGATCTACGGTTCGTCCGGTCCATTGCTGTTGCATCGATGGCCTACTTCCGTTCAGGAGCCACACAGGTGAAACTGGCGGCATCGTCCAGGCTTCCTGTGCCTCGATATCGCGCCACTTGGGGATAGGGGCAGATCGGGCGCTGCCGCAGGATCTTGTTTTCCGGCTTACCACCTTCGTATCTCACGGCCACAATCTGATCCGGTGCTATGTCCCGTTCCACCCAATTCACCAGCGCATTCAGGCCATCGAAGCGGTTGAGGCCGGGACCGCCGCTGCAGTGCGCCATTCCGGGAATCAGGAAGAGCCGGTAGAACTGGTTGACCTCGCGCTCTACATCTGCGGGCTTGCGTTTGCCGCCGGTGGTCTGCCGCTGTGCCAGGACGGCATCGCGGTAGCGCAGAGCTTCGCCCGGTACCACTAGCCAGTCGGCCCAGCCGTGATACACGATCAACTTGTGCCCGCGCGCTTCGAAGGCGCTCAGGTCCGGGCTCATGGCGTCCACCGACGGTCCCACTTTGGCGCGGTACGCGCTGAAATCGCGATCGAACCGGAATGTGCGCCAGTTCCAGTCTTTGCCGAGGCCCCACTTGAAAATCGCTTCGAATGGCGGGGGTTCGTTTTTGCCGGGCGGCGGACCGAAGTGGGTCCAGTCGAGCTCTGTGCCGGCCGGGACGCCCGGATAAATCTGCTCTTTCGTCCGCGGGTTCACCGGACCTTCGTAGATGGCGCGCGCGGTCTGCACTTCGGCGGCAGTCAGGCAATTTTCTTGATCGGCACCGTGGCACGGGAGCTTCGCCGGATCGAAGCGGCACGGACGCGGGTCGGCGATGAGCCCGTCCTTCAAGCCGTCGGTTGCATCGCAGGTATCGAGCACGGCGGCGGCGAGCAGTTTCAGCTTGGCTTCGGGGATATAGGCGTGCGGGGGCTGCGTGGCCATGTAATTCCAGAGGATGCTGGTATGGACACCCGTGCGATTGTTGGCCGCGGCTCCCGCGAGGATGCCGTCGTAATCGTCGGGATAGCGCTGCGCTTCCATCAGGGCCTGCTCGCCTCCCGTGGAACAGCCCGCAAAGTAGGAACGCTGCGCATTCCGCCCATAGTAGGCTCGGACCAACTGCTTCGAGGCTACAGTCATCTCGTGTGTGGCGCGCCAGCCCCAGTCGGCCCACTTCTCCGGGTGGTCGGCAAAGGCGCTGACGTCGGAGCCGGGCGCAGGCGCCATGCCCATATCGGTATTAGCCACCGCGGCGCCCCGGCGCACTGCACCTGCCAGCGTTCCATAGGCGATTTTTCCCGCAAATCCGCCGTTACCTGTGCCCTCGAAGCGTCCGTTCCATCCGGATTCCGGCATCCAGACCTCGATCTTGATATCCGAATCCTGGGTGGGGCGCAGGGTTGCCGCTACGCGGCAGAACGCCGGCAGATTGGGAATCGGCGAGCCGTAAGGTGGGGTGAATGTCCCTGGCCCCATGCGTTCGGCCCTTGTAATGGTCACGCCAGGCAGCCTGGCTTCCCGTAGGCTTTCACACGTGGCGGCCACGCCCGGCAAACCGGCCAGCAGGCCGGCCGCAGCGCACCAGAGCACCGCTCCGAGATCTCTCAAGACTCCTCCTGGTCGGGCCGTCATTCAGGCCGGCGGCCCAACCCTTCAGATTAATCGGAAATCGGAGATCCGTCTCGCGAACTCAGGGCTGCTTCGCGGTGCCGCCGAGAGCGGCCCCGTCCACGTCGATTCCGTGCTCGGAGAGAATCGAGCCCACCGCCCGATCCAGCGCCGCCCGCGCCTTCCAATAGCTGCCCTGCGCCGTCGCCTCCGACGATCTCGCCTGCGTCAAATCCCGTTGATATTGAATCACCAGATAGGTAGTGGAGGCTCCGGCTCCGAGCTTTTCCTTCTCCGCGCTCAGAGTCTGCTCCTGCAGAATACGTTCCTGGCGCGCGGATTCAAAGCTGGCGCGAGCTTCTTCGAGCGCAATCTGCGCATTGTGGATCTCCAGGCGAACCTGTTTTTCCAACTGCTTCAGGCGGACCACCTGCTGGCTCACCTGGAGCTGATCCCGCGCCACATCGGCTTTCGCTGCACGGTTCAGAATCGGGATGCTGAACTGCACGCCGACACCATAGTCCGGAAAATTGCGGTGGAATATCTGGGAGAGCGAGTCGCCGTAGCCCCCGGTCAGGAACGCGGCTGGCGCGGTCACGCCGAACGAGCCGAGCGCGGCGTCATTCACGCTGCCAGCCAGCCCGCTGTTGCGCACGGAAGCCACCAGATCCAGCGCGGGCAGTAAGGCGCTCCGCGATCCCCTCAAGCTGATCTCCGAGTTTTGCAGTTGGATGCGCGCCTGAGCCAGATCCGGCCGCGCCTGCAACGCCTCTGCTACCAATGCGTCGAGCGGCCGATTGCTTTGGGAATCGGGAAGGCCGAGCGGCTCGGTCGGTTCGATCAGTACATCCTGGAGCCGGCTCTCATTGGAACGGGTCAGATAGTCTTTGAGAATTTCGCTTTGCTGGCGTACCAGACTCTGCGCCACCAACAGGTCTCTCTGCCGGCGAGCCACCTCGGCTCGCGCGCGCGTGACATCGATAGAGGCGAGTACTCCCAGCCGCGCGGATTCTTGCGTGTCGGCGAGCAACTGCTCCGCGGACGTCACTGCCTCTTGCCGTACGCGGACATCCTCGCTCAGGCTCACCAGGTCCCAGTAGAGACCGATTACCGCAAAGGTGGTGCTGATGATCTGCTGGCGAAAAACCAGGTCGGAAACATGCGCGTTGTTCTTCGCGATGCGGATGTAGCGCCTGGTGACGGCAGGTCCGAAACCGCGCAACAGCGGCTGACGGAAGCTCAGCCCGAGGGAATACGTGGAATAGGGGCTGTAGCTCAGCAGCGGGCTATTGGTGCTCTGGTGGAGCGTCTCGAAGCTCAGGCCCAGTGTGCCTCAACTGGAAAGCCCCTTCTCGATGCCGACGCTCGCCGAAGCCGTGTTCGCATTGAGCGAGCGTAGCGGCCCGAGGAACGCGTTGTTTTGAGGATCGGACTGGTGATCCCACCCCAGGCTACCGGTGATCGTAGGGTCCAGGTTCGGAACTGCCGGGCCGGTCGAGAGCGGCAGGGACCCGAGCAGCGAGAGATCGATCTGGGCGCCGGAGCCGACCAGCCGGTTGAGCGCGGGCGCGTCTCCGCCTCCCAGGTTAGTGCCGATCACGACCGGAGCCCCGAGGCTCGCCGGGCCCTCGCGGATTGATAGCGGAATACCGCGAAGAGCCCCGCCGGCCTTGGCGCGCTCCACATCCGTCTCGGCCAGCCGGCGCGTGTACCGTTGCAGCTCGATATCCAGGTTGTTTTCCAGAGCCAGTGCGATCGCATCCTGCAGCGAGAGCGCAAGCTTCCCGTCGCGGATCAGATGCCCGGTCCGTTCGCTGTTTTCAAAGCGCGGAGAGCCTGCCTGTGGCCAGGCCGAGGCCGTCGCCAAGAGTAATAGCAATACCCTGTGCATGGTTCGTCTTCCTGTTCCCGCCGCTTATTTCGAGCTGGTGGCCCGCGCGATCTCGACTGCCTGGCCGTCCATCAGCATCTCGCCCGGATTGAGCACTACCGGCTGGTTCGCCTCCAATCCGGCGATGACCTCGATCTGCGTGCCCAGGTCGCGGCCCACCTGGACCTTGTGGAAGCGGATCCTGCTCTGCGCATCGACCGCGGCCACGTGTGTACCTTGCGTATTGGCAACCAGCGCGTCGGCTGGAATCAACGTGACCGGACGCGTGCGCGGCAGGGCGAACTTTACTTCCGAGAACATCCCGGGCAGTAGCAGCCCTTCCTGGTTGTCCACCTGAACCTCCACCAGCAGGGTTCGGGACGATGCATTCAAGGCGTTGGCCGTCCGCGCTACTTTGCCCGGGAACGAGAGACCGGGCCGCTCCCGGACGGTCAGTCGCGCTTCCTGGCCCTCTTTCACATCCGGCGCAAACGTCTGGGGGACATTGATCTGTACCCTGAGGATGCTCGGCTGAGCGATTGCGAACAGCTTCCGCGCGCCGCTGACGCCGCCTGACGAGATCAGGTCGCCCTGTTCTACCAGGCGTTCCGTGATCACTCCATCGAACGGGGCCACCACGTGCTCAAAAGCCACCAGTCGCTCCAGTCGCGCCACATCCGCCTCGCTTGCGCGGATCGTGGCTGCGGTAGCGACTGCGGTCGCGCGGGCTGCCGAAGCCGCCGCCTCCGCGGTGCGGATACCCGCCTTGGCCGCGGCCACATCGGCTTTTCGGGCGGCGAACGCGTAGCGCCGCTCATCACCTTCCTGCCGTGGAAGCACGCCCTTTTCGACCAGGCGCATCCAGCGGTCCGAAGTTGCGGAAGCCAGCGCCTCGTTGGCTTCCGCTTGTTCCAAGCGGGCTCGCGCCTCGACCACAGCCTCCTCGGCGCGCATGGCATTTGCCTCCGCCTGGCGCTGGGCAGCCCGCGACTCTTCCGCGGTCGCTCGCGCCCGGGCGAGCTCATGATCCAGCTCCGGAGATTCGATTTCAGCCAGCGACTGTCCGGCGCGCACATGGTCGCCGATGTTGGCGGAACGGGACCGTACGTAGCCGGTAGCCCGTGCATAGATATCCGCCACCACCACTGCCTCGGTATTGCCGGGCAGGACCAGTTCAGCCAGCGGAGGCGCCGGTTTCGAGAGTACAGTGTTGACCACGGGCTTGGCCGTCGCTGTCTGGAGAGAGAGACTGGCGGCGGAAGCGCGGCGCTGCAGTTTGGCAATGGACACGGCGCCAAGCAGGGAGGCCAGTAACAGGAGTCCGGCTACCCAGGTGGATGGCCGCTTGGGGCGCCGCTCGAAATCTAGGGCGGTGCGCCGGGAAGTCAAAGTAGCATCGCTCATTCGGATTCTCCAGAGAAGTTGTTGTTGTTCAAAAAGGTGAACATCACGGGAACAAAGAACAGAGTAGCCAGCGTGGCCAACGTCAGTCCGCCCACCAGGGCCCGTGCCAGGGGAGCATTCTGTTCGCCTCCCTCGCCCAGTCCCAGGGCCATGGGCAGCATGCCGATCACCATGGCGCACGCCGTCATGAGGATAGGCCGCAGGCGCGCGGATCCGGCGCTGATGGCGGCGTCAAACGCGGTATCGCCCGCGTCCAGCCGCTCCTTGGCGAACGTGACCAACAGAATGCTGTTCGCGGTCGCCACCCCAATCGACATGATGGCGCCCATCAGGCTGGGAACGTTGAACGTGCTCTGCGTCAGAAATAGCGCCAGGACAATCCCCACAAAAGCTCCCGGCAGCGCCGTGATGATGATGAATGGATCGCGCCAGCTCTGGAAATTCACCACCATCAGCAGATAAACCAGAACCGCGGCGAAGACCAATCCCAAGCCGAGCCGGGAGAAGGCCTGGTTCATGCTCTCCACCTGCCCGCGCACCGAGATTGTGCTGCCGGGCGAAAGTTTCGGCCGGAACTCCTTCACGATCTTGTTGACCTCGGAGGCTACCGAACCCAGATCCATGTCCTGCACGCTCGCGTACACATCGAACACCGGCTGCACGTTGGTGTGGCTGGCATTCACAGGGGCCACACCGCGCTCGATATTGGCCAGATTGCTCAATAGCTGCGGACGCACGCCTTCTCGTCCGGAAAAGACCGGGGTGTTCTGCAAGTCGTTGATCGACTGCAGGTCCCGCTGCGGGGTCTGCGCCGCGACCATATAGGTCATGCCCATCTGCGGATCCAGCCAGAAATTCGGCTGGACCTGGCTGCTCGAAGACAGCGACACGAAGACGTTGTTCGAGACATCCTGGTGGGTCAGCCCGAATTCCGCGGCCCGCGTCCGGTCGACGTTGAGGCGGATGTCCGGGCCATCGATCACCTGGTGCAGGTGGACATCCACCGCTCCGGGTACCGCGCGGAGCCGGTCCGCCATTTGCCGCGCTACCTGGTAGTTCGCCGGATCATAGCCGCCCACCTGGATGTTGACGGGGGCAGGGAGGCCGAAGTTCAGCACTTGCGTAACGATGTCGGCTGGCTGGAAATAAAAAGTGACACCCGGAAAGCGCCTGGGCAGGATCTCCCGAAAACGCCGGATGTAGTCCGAGGATCGCCCGTGATGCCCCTCCGCCAGGGATACCGAAAGCTCGCCGTCGAACGTCCCGATCATCGAACCGTCCCCGAACGCCAGGTTGAAGCTGTCGGGGGCGCGGCCGATATTTTGCAATACCAGTTCGATCTCTTCCGGCGGAATCGCGCGCCGGATCTCCTGCTCCACTCGCGTGAACAGCGCTTGCGTCTCCTCGATGCGCAGTCCTGCCGGACCGCGCACGTGCATGCGGATCTGGCCGGCATCTACGGAAGGGAAAAAGTCACGGCCTACAAACGGGATCAGAAAGAGTGCGAAGACCACCGCGCCGCCCATGGTGGCCAGCGCCGCCCGGCGGTGCTCCAGCACCCGTTCGAGGCCTGCCATGTAACGGGCGCGCAGGGCTTCATAAAGCCGGTTGAATCGCTCGTGGATGCGCGCGAAGGTTCCGTAACCTTGCCCACCGTGCTCCTCGTCCGCAAGCAGGAAATTGACCAGCATCGGCACCAGCGTCCGCGAAAGCAGATAAGATGCGGCCATCGCGAACACCACGGCCAGCGCCATGGGAGTAAACAGATATTTTGCCGGTCCGGTCAGAAATAGTACCGAAACGAACACGATGCAAATCGTTAGCGTAGAGACAAAGGTCGGCACTGCGATCTGCGCCGCTCCTTCCAGCACTGCCGTTCGCAGGGCCCTGTGCCCCATATGACTGTGGATGTTTTCGATCGTTACCGTCGCGTCGTCCACCAGGATGCCGATCGCCAGAGCCAGGCCGCCCAGAGTCATGATGTTGAGCGTGTGTCCCATCGCGTTCAGGATGATGATCGAGGAAAGAATCGAGAGGGGGATCGATACGGCAATAATCAGCGTGCTGCGCCAGCTCCCCAGGAACAGCAGAATCATGGTCGCAGTGAGCAGCGCCGCAATCAGTCCCTCCTTCAGAACGCCTTGGATGGACGCGCGTACGAAAAAGGACTGGTCGAAGAGTTCCTTGATGTCCAGCCCCTTGGGAGCCGCCGCGCGGCTTGTCGGAAGGATGTGGTTCTTGACCTCGTCCACGATCGCCAGCGTGGAGACCGCGCCGGTCTTCATGATACTGAGCAGCGCTGCCGGCTCTCCATTGGCGCGCACCACGTTGGTCTGCACCGCGTAGCCATCGTGCACGTTGGCTACGTCGCGCATGTAGATCATCGCGCCGTTAACCATCTTCAACGGCACATCGTTCAACTCCTGCGCCGATACCGGATTTCCATTCAGACTGACGGTGTAGTCGCGCGTGCCGATCTTCTCCGTGCCGCTCGGCAGCATCAGGTTCTGCGCGTTGATCGCATTGGAGATATCGATGGGCGTCAGCCCCCTGGAAAGAAGCTGGTTGGAGTCGATATCCACCATGATTTGGCGCGGCTTACCCCCGTACGGCGCGGGCAGCAGAGTCCCTGGTACTGTAGATAGTTGTTGGCGCACGCGGAAAATGCCATAGTCGTAAAGCGCGGCTTCCGACAGGGTCTTCGACGAAAGACTCAGTTGGATGACAGGTACGGTATCGGCGCCAAACCGGAGGATCCACGGCGGGTTGATTCCCGGTGGCATCCGGAACCGGATACCCTGGACAGCAGCCGTTACCTGTGCCATTGCTGCGTCGATGCGAACGGTCGGATGAAAATAGATCTTCACGACGCTCACCCCGTTCAGCGTTTGCGACTCGATCGACTTCACGTCGTTCACCAACGCCAGTACAAACTCGCTGAACGTGGTAATGCGCTTCTCCATCTCCGGCGTCGGCAATCCCTGATAAGTCCAGATGATGCTAACCACGGGGATATCGATCACCGGGAAAATATCGGTTGGCATGCTGGCGATCGAAAACACGCCCAACAGCAAGATCAAAATCGCTGCCACCACAAACGTATAGGGTCGGTCCAGCGCCAGTCTCACGATCCACATCGTTGGTCTCCTGGTGCACACCGCGCCGGAAGGCCGGACGGTGTCTTCTCAACAGATGTTCGATTGTTCTCGAATGATTCAACCAGGATGGCTTTCTTGGCATCTCATCGGTATAGGAGGATGGTCGGGCGATGAGGGCTGCAAAACAGCCGTCGCGAGATCAGATTCAATTAGGCGAGGTACTCTATGCGCTAAGTGATCCGGTGCGCATTGAGATCGTCCTGAGCATTGCGGGAGCCGGCGAACAACCCTGCAATCAGTGTGGAATCGAAATGCCGAAATCCAGTCTTTCGCATCATTTCAAAGTACTTCGCGAAGCCGGCATCCTCTCGACACGCATCGAGGGCACACGCCATATCAATTCTGTGCGGACGGCGGATTTGAACGCCCGCTTTCCCGGGCTGTTGAGTGCCATACTGAAAGCAGCCCAGACTCCGAACCACGATTGAACCAGCCCGTCTGCTCCGGGGGGCAGTATTTCGTAAGATAAGGGACTGTAGGGGATCAAGAAATTGATGCGAAAGGTTGTCTGTGCGGCTACACCATTTCAAACGCAAGCCGCCCGCCCGTCATCCTTACCGCCCGAGGTTGTGGAGAGCGCGGTACTGCGGTTGCGGTGGGTCTGCGTAATTTGCGCCTGTATCACCATACTCTCGGTCGTCCTGCAGCGCTACCTGCAGCCGGAGATTGCGGTACTGATGCGCAATCCGGTGATTCCTCTTACTTGGCTGGGGGTGGTTCTGATAGCGCTCGGAATCGGAGCCTTGCAGCAGTTTCGTTTACTCGCGCCGGCTACGATTCTGAATCTCGGCCTGGTCTTCGAGGTGATGGTCTCGTTTGCCATGAGCTTTGCGGAGACCTCGCTGCAACTGGTTCCCGACGGCTTGGTTCTGGGTGTTCCGAAGGTATCGGTGTGGATTGCCGTGGTCGGCCTGCTGATTCCCAACCGTCCGCGCATCAAGCTGATTACCGCGTTGATCTCGGCCTCCTCCTGGCCGATCTGCTATTTCCTGAACCTGCATCTGCACGGCTTCGAGCCGCTGGCGGTGAATCGTCTGGTGGCCTGGATTTACGTCCCCTATGTGATGGCTTTCGCCACCTATGCCCTATCCTGGCGAGTCAGTTTCATGGAGCGCGCGGCGCAGAGGGCCCAGGATCTGGGATCCTACGAACTGGTCTCTCTGATTGGTTCGGGCGGAATGGGCGAGGTTTGGTTGGCACGGCACCGCATGCTGGCCAGGGATGCGGCTATCAAGTTGATTCGCCCCGACCTGATCACGGGCCAGTCCGGACACCAGCTCGAGATCACGCGCAAGCGCTTTGAACGGGAAGCGCGGGCCATCGCGTCATTGCAGAGCCCGCACACCGTCTACTTGTTCGATTTCGGCGTCTCCCAGGAAGGGACGTTTTATTACGTAATGGAGCTTCTGGACGGCATCAGCCTGGAGTTGCTGGTGGAGAAGTTTGGGCCGCAGCCGGCATCGCGCGTGGTGCATATCTTGCGGCAGGTGTGCGAGTCCCTGGAAGAAGCGCACCGTCATGGATTGATTCACCGCGATGTCAAGCCTAGCAATATTTTTATATGCACACTGGGAATCGAACGCGACTTTGCCAAGGTGCTCGATTTTGGGCTGGTGAAGAACGTTTCGCCGAAAGAGTCCATGCGGCTGACTATTGATGGCACCTCTGCCGGTACTCCTGCCTATATGGCGCCGGAAGTGGCGATGGGCGAGCCGAACATCGACGGACGCGTGGATCTCTACGGGCTCGGGTGTGTCGCCTATTTTCTACTTACCGGCGTACCCGTCTTCGATGAAAAGACGCCCACCGCCGCTGCGCTGGCACATGTGCAGAAGCCGCCGACGCCGCCATCGCAGCGAACCGAACTGCCGGTGCCGCCGGAGTTGGAGCAGATCATCCTGCAGTGCCTGGCCAAGAAGCCGGACGACCGGCCGCACTCGGCCCAGGAACTCGGCCGTATGTTGACACGATGCGCAGGCGTGGCCGGGTGGGATCAGGAGACCGCAGCGCGGTGGTGGGAGACCTACTTGCCCTCATCCTCCTCCTATCGGGTGGTCCGTCAGCCGCAAGCTCCGGCGCAACTGATGATACGAGGCTGACCGGGAGCGGCATTGCCAGGTAATCGAATCATATGGTCGGCGATGGTGGGAGCTGGCTTGATGCTGGCCCACCAGGTAGCCGGAAAAGCCGTCCGTGACTCTTTCTTTCTGACGAACCATCCCGCATCGGATCTTCCCAAGATGGTGATGGCGGCGGCCGCAGTGTCGTTTGTTCTGGTGATTCTGTTCTCTCGCATCATGCGGCGTGTGGGCCCGCGGCGCGCGGTTCCGGCAGGGTTTTTACTGAGCGCGCTGGGGCATTTCGTGGAGTATTCCGTCGGAAGGGGAGCGCCCGGCTCGTGGTCCATCGTAATCTACTTCCACATCGTGGGACTCGGAGCTATCCTCCTCTCCGGATTCTGGTCCCAAATGGCGGAGAGCTTCGATCCACGCACGGCCAAGCAGGTCTTCGGGCGGATTACGGGCGCCGGTACCCTGGGTGGAATCGCCGGTGGGATTTTAGCCGAGCGCATTGCGGCCCTGTTTTCCTCCGGCAAGGTGCTGCTGCTCCTGGCGATTCTGCACTTCTGCTGTGCGGTGATTCTGGGGTCTCTGCGCTGCGTCTCCCAGGCCGCCTCTCCAGCCGAGCCTTCCGAACAGGTATCCCCGCGTGAATTGTTCCGCCGCGCACCCTATTTGTGGCTGATCGCCGTTGTCGTGCTGGGAGGCGCGGCTTCTGCCGCTGTCCTGGATTATCTGTTCAAAGCGGGCGCGGGCGCTGCCTTCGGCAGGGGTGCTCCACTCCTGCGCTTCTTCGCCATCTTTTATACGTCTACGCAGATATTGACGTTTCTGGCCCAGACGTTTCTGGCGCGTCTGTCGCTCCAGCGCGTGGGGATCGGCCGTACCATCGCCTCGCTCCCCTTGGGTGTTGCCACCGGCACCATGGGTGCGCTGCTGGTCCCTGCGTTCCCGGTGCTGACGGCGCTGCGGTCATTCGAACTGGTCCTGCGCGGCTCACTGTTCCGTTCGGCCTATGAGTTGCTGTATACGCCCATTCCACCGGCCGAGAAACGCACCGCGAAGACCTTGCTGGACGTGGCCTGCGATCGCGCCGGCGATGCCGTAGGAAGCGCCATTGTGGCGCTGTTTCTGTGGTTCGGCGTGCCGTTTTTTAGTTCTGCGCTATTAGGTGTCACGCTGGGGATCGCCGCACTGGTGTTCTGGGTTTCGCTGCGTCTCGAAAAGGCGTATGCGGGACTGGTGCAGCAGCGCCTGGTAGACCGGGCCGTGCAATTGGATTTGGCCGATATCCAGGACTCCACCACTCTCAGCGTGATTGCTTCTGCGGCGGCCGTGCCGCTGGTTGCTCCCCCTCCTCCGGCGCGCCCGGCGCCGCCGCCCCCGCGGCCCGCTGCGTTGGTGCCGCGATCTCCCGACGCCATCCTGGATAGTTTCCGGGAGCTTCGCTCGGAAGACGCCGGCCGCATCCAGACCGCTCTCCAGGGCATCGATCGGCCCAATCCGGCAATTGCCGCGCAGTTGATCCGGCTGCTGGCTTGGGACGAGGTCAGCGCGGCGGTTCGTCAGACGCTGCTGCGCGATCCCGTGCTGTTCACCGGCCTCCTGATCGACTACCTCACCAATGAACAGGAAGTGGAGTTCGGCATCCGCCGCCGCATTCCCCAGATCCTGGCGCACTGCGACTCGCAGTTAGCCGTGCACGGCCTGCTCGCCGGCTTGCACGACTCTCGCTTTGAGGTGCGCTTTCAGTGCTCGAGGGCGCTCGATTCCTTGCACCAGCGCTTCCCTGAGTTGGCCGTGCCGGGGGGCGAAGTCTTCGCTGCCGTTGAGCGGGAACTTCAGGTGGCCCGCCCCATCTGGGAGTCGCACCGCCTGCTCGACCGCCGCGACAGTTCCGATCCCTACGCGTTTCTGGACGAACATTTGAAGGAACGCGCCGACCAGAGCCTGGAGCACATCTTCTCGCTATTCGCTGCCGTGCTGCCACGCGAGCCGGTCAAGATTGCCTTTCGCGCGCTGCATACCGGTGACCCGATGTTGCGCGGTCTGGCGGTGGAGTACCTGGACAGCGTTCTCCCTCCCGAGGTTCGCCGGCTGTTGGAGCCGATCATCGAGCCAAGAGCCACTCCTACGCCGCTGCGCCCGCGAGAAGAAGTGCTTTCGGAACTCCTCCGTTCGAGGGAATCGATTCTACTGCGGGTCGATCGCACCGCATTGGATAGCTGATCGCTGACTGCTTCGTTAGTCCGTCAGCTTGCGATGCTCCTGGTAGATACGCCCGGCGGCCATCAGCCAGGCCCCCGTCAGCGCGACGTTGAGCCACGCGAAGCCGGTAATTCCGGCGCCTACGGCCGCCCCTAGAAAGACAATGCCGGCTTGCAAGACATCGCCTCCGCGCATACAGAAGGTGTCGATGGCGGCCTTGGCCTTGTACTTTGCCTCGCGGGTTGTAGGCAGCCAGAGGGCCTGGGTCACCGTATTCATCACGGAGTAATCCGTACTGTTTTCCAGAACCTTGATCAAACGGACTACCACCAGAATCGGAGCCACTGCCAGCACGGAGTAGCTGATCAGCGAGAGAACCGGGAGAATAAACAACGCTCCGCGAACGCCCATGTAGCGGATGATGCGAGAGGTTGCCACGGCTTGCAGAAACAGGCCCAGCAGGTTCACCATGCTGTAAAAATTGGCGTAAAACTCGTTGATGAACAGTTTCGCGTCTCCGCCCGACGCGGCGGCTTGCGCTACCACCAGTTTTCCCAGAGCGTACTCGCCGGTGGTGTTGACCACATTCAGCAGCACGGTCAGCACGGCAATCCAGAAAAGATAGTTATCTCGCAGCACGAGCGAGAATCCGCCTTCTTTTCCCAACGGTTTTTCGCTGGCGCTGGCGACGTCCGGTGCCGCCGTACCTTTCTCGCGTTGGTTCACGATAAAAATAAGGCCGAGATAGATCAACAAGACGCCCGCGGCGATCAGCATAAATGTGTACGGTCCTACGCCCGCCAACTTCACCAGGGGCGCAGCCGCGGTGGCTCCGGCCAGCGCGCCTACACTCATGCCAATGCCGATCAGGGGGAACAGGCGACGTCCCTGGCCTTCCGTGTAAAGGTCATTCGCGAAGGCCCAGAACTGCGAGACCATGAAAACGTTGAAGATTCCCAGCCAGATATAGAAGAAGATACCTTCGTGTAGACCTTGGATGCCCAGGAACCAGAACACTACGAGGTTGGACGCGAAAAACAGCGTCAATCCGCTGAGCAGCCGGATGCGGTTGACTTTACTGGCCACCCATCCGTACAACGGAACGATACCCAGCAGCAGCGCCGCCTGCCCCGCCGCCGAATAGGACTTCACCTCGGCTCCACTCTCGGAAAGAATGAGCGCTTCGCGTACCGGCTTCAGCAGATAATACGCCGCCAGCAGCAGGAACACATCCAGCGCCAGCAGCAGCGCCGTGGCTCCTTCCCCTGCCCGCACATCCGCGAAGACCGATAGTAGGCCTTCCAGCCTGCTCTTAAGTTTTTCTCCCAGCGTCTTAAAACGTGGAAACGACTGTTGCGAGCGCAGTTCCGGGTGCGTTCGCAGCGTACGCGGTTCTACCATGTCCGTTCCACCCCCACCACCTCCACGCGGCTGTTCCGCCGGCGCACGTACACGCGAACCGTTTGTCCCTTTCGCGCCGGAGATTCCAGTGTCGCCAGCCAGTATCCGTCCTGCTCCATTGCCGGCAGTTTGGCCGATGTTTCCGAAGCCAGTGGCGTACTGGTCTCCCGTTCATTATCGAATGCCGCCCAGTGGACATTCACGGCCAGAGACGCGCCGAGGCTGGACTCCGCCGCGACGTCGGTCCATACCAGTCGTCCGTCGCGCAGTGCGAACCGGTCCAGCGGCAGCACCTTGGCGAATACCGCCCGCCCGATCTTGTCCCGGCGTTCGATCAGGCAGCGCAACACCCAGTCAGCGGCCTTCGGATCGCTGTATTCAGCCGTCTCCACAATGGCGCGGATTTCGTCATCGCGCAGGTTGACAATCTGCCGTGCCATCCAGAATTCGTCGTCCGGAAGGCGGTTGCGAAAAGCCGGGTTGGGATACTCCGGTACCCAGCGCTCCGCATCGAACTTCGCGCTTTCAAAGCGCCCTACTGCGTCCAGCTTAGGGAAATTTGCGCGAGCCCACGGAGGCACGGCCAGTCCGAGCGTCAATAGTTGTACCCCGGCATCCTGCCAGGAGAACAGGTATTCGCCGCCTGAGCGTGGGCTGTTGGGTTTATCACTGCCGCTGCCCAGCGTGGAACCGAAATCCAGTTGGTAATGGCGCACGTACTTGCCCCTCGGCCCATCTGTCAGGACGTCAATGGTATTGATGGAGCGGGAATCGTCGTGGTCCACCCATGCGCAGGCCAGGTTCATACCCCGCAGGTCCCGCCGGTGTTCATGCGGAACGGTGTCGTTCGGGTCGTCCTTGCGCGTCCCGTAATAACGATAAGGCCCGACCGTCTTCCCTGGAAGGGCCAAGCTGGCCGTGGCGCGATAGCGGCCGTCGCTGGTGCGGTCCACGCGCAGGAGGATCTCGGAAAGGTCCCGGTCGGTCATCTTGTGTGGACGTCCCAGGCGATCTTCCACGGTGACATCGGCGCCCAGTTCCAGGATCTCCGGCCCGAAATTCACTACGTAATTTTCCGGCACATGGTAGCCCAGCGCATAAAAAATCTTGGAAGCGATCTGATCGGCGCCGGTGGCCATCTCCGGGTTGGAGGGCGGGTCGAACTTTACAAAATAGCGGCGTTTGTGACGATCAAGAATCACGAAGCCCGGGGTAATACCCTCGTTCTTGGCGGCTATCACGGTCCACTTGCCGTCCATGGCCGGTGCTTTGTCGGTATCCGGGCCGCGCTTCAGTTCTTCCCTCGTCAGGCGGCGCCAGTAGTGCCGCCGCTCCCACCAGGCCCCTTCCATCGGATCGCCAAGGGTGTTGATTCCCCGCGCCTCGATTGGGTGTTCTTTGCTCTGCCGTTCGCCCGGGGTTGCCAGGGTGTGCGAAAGAATGTCGTAATAGTCGCTCAGCTTGCGTGCGGCTACATTCTGTACCGGAATCGGAGGCGGCTCCTGGATCAGCGGATCATCGTCATAGAATTTGCGGCACACCCCGACCCCGTTCAAAAACGTGAACAGCAGTCCGATCCCTACCAGTCTCTTCATCTTGCCCATCCTCAATAAAGCGGCTGCCCGGTTCCGGTGCCGAACAGGCGCGGCAGAAATGGATCGTTGAATTTAATCCAAACGGCGGCGCCTTCATGGCTGAAGCCCACGTCCAGGCGCAGAAACGTCCGGTTGCGGGCATTGAAGCGCAGTCCGAAGCCTGCGGAAGTCTCCAGATCCGACATCTTCAGCCAGCCCGCATGCGGCATCACCTTGCCCGCGTCAAAGAATATTGCGCCGTCCAGGCCCGAGAAGATCTCCCAGCGATACTCGGCGTTATAGACCACAGCGTTGCGATCCGTGAAGCGATAGGGGCGGAATCCCCGCAGATCGTCCGAACCGCCAAGATATGGCTGCAGATAGAATGGCACCCGCTGCCCGGCAGAGGTGTCGGAAAAAGTCATGTGCGCGCGCAACGCGAAC
Source organism: uncultured Solibacteraceae bacterium (assembly GCA_964568355.1). Taxonomy (GTDB): domain Bacteria; phylum Acidobacteriota; class Terriglobia; order Bryobacterales; family Bryobacteraceae; genus JAJPJX01. The sequence goes on from CAZMRK010000473.1 coordinate 39,129, forward strand.
CGCCGTGTCTTGTTGAAGAACGGAATATACTGCTGTGCATCCAGGTCCCACCGGCCGAAACTGAACGCCCCGGCGGAGAGATTGTTATAAGAGGTGTATTCAAAAACGTAGTTGCCGCCGGCTTTCGGTCCAGCCGGATCGTCTCGGTAGTCAACCTGTCCGAACACGCTGGTCCGCACGAAATTGGCATGGCCGTTCAAGCCGGGAGCGGTGGCGTCGTTGAACAGCGCATCCGTGCTGATCAGTTCATCTCGCTTGCCTGGACCCACCGAGGTCCATAGCCCGCCGAAAGACGTACCGAATCGCAGATGCCGTACCGGATCGACCGCGACCATGCCTTGTAGTGCGGTATCTCTCAGGCGGTAATCGCTGCGTCCCCCGCGGTCCGAATCGGGCCCCAGGCCGTAATATTCGAGCGAGCGGTAGTTGCGATGCACGGCTTCGGCCCGCAAGGTCAGATGACCGCCTGCCAGTTTGGGGGCGGTGAGGCTGGCATCGTATTTCTGCCACAGCCGCGTCGAGATAAGTGCGGCAGCGTCCAGGCGCAGATTCCCGCCCGCCAGGTCTTCGCGAAAGAACTCCGGGCCAAGTGCAAAACCGCTGCCGGTAGCCATGTTTCCCATCTGGACACGCAGCCCGTTATAGCCGGCGGTCAACCGCTCCATGAGTTTTTGCTGCTTGATTTGCAGCATCACGTTTTCGAACCCGCTTACATTCTCGGACTGCAGGTTGGCCGCCTTCTTCTCTCGCTCCGCCTCAATCTCCGCGCTGCGAGTCTGAGCCATGGCCGTCATCGCCAACGCCGCCAGCCCTGCGGCGGTCATCCGCAGAAACAACTTTCTCAAGCGGTCATCTCCTTTATATCCCTGGCTCGCATTCCTTGTTTCCTCTAGTTCCGGGCGCACGCGGGGGTCCGCAGGCGGATGTGGGCGGTCACGGGAAAGTGGTCCGACGCATGTACATCGTGATGTACCGTGCCTTCGGAAAACTCGATCGGCCCACGCACGAAGATCCAGTCGAGTGCCGTACCGTGAGTGGTGGTAATCTCACCGCCCGCCACCTTCCGGTAGCCGGCATCGAGCAGCACCTGGACCGCCGGCGGCGATGGTTTACGGGTATTGAAGTCACCGGCAATCAGAACCGGCGTGCCCTCCGGGTAACGACGGGCATCGGTCAGAATCTCCTGCATCTGGCGCAGGCGTAAGTCCTCTTCACTGCGGCTCTCCAGGTGCACATCATAAAGCACCAGTTTTTGCGGCCCGGAACCCAGTTCCACCACCAGCGCCAGCCGTCCTCCGGTCCGCCTCTGAAAGACCGGCCAGTTGGGCAGGTACCAGCGGGGACGCCAATAGTCGGTCTGCTCCTGAAAGCGGAAAAATCGTGCCGCTGAAACCGGCCAGGCAGTAAGCACGGCCTGCCCGTGATAGGCCGGTGCGTCGTGCTTGCCTTGCCCCAGTTCCTCGAACTCGGCAGCGAACAGGTAGTTCAAGTTCAGCTTGCGGGAAAGCTCTTCGGCGACATTCACGCGTTTGGTCCGCTTGGCACGGATATCCACCTCCTGTAGTAGTGCAACGGTGGGAGCCTGTGCGGTGAGAGCTGCGGTCACAGCCGCCAACTGCTGTCCCCGCTCGATGTTCCAGCTCGTAATCCGGAGATCACATCCTTCTGCGACAGCCGGCGTCGAGCCTCCTCGCCAAACCTCCTCCGGCAGCGCTGCGGTGGCCGGCGTGGCGGCCACGCACAAAAGCGCGGCGATGCACCTTCCATTGGTCAATATCGGCATCCGGTCGAGATCCCAGGCAGATCACGTTCGCGGTGAAACCTGCGCGTTTGCCTTTTAGAACAGCAGGCTGAATCTCAGGATACCAGCGGCAGGTTAAGAACGGCGTCTGGATTTTTTCCGGCTGCGCATGGGTCACCAGGCGGACGAATGGAACCGAACCGCGCGCGTCAGCCAGCGGATCAACCGGCCGGGAGAAAGCCTAAAATACCAGCTTCAACGCGAACTGCATCAGCCGCGCCGGACCTGCCGTCAGGATGCGCCCAAAGTTGGGCGACGCCAGATCCGCGATTGGCAGCCCCAGGTTCGCGTGGTTTGCCACGTTGAAAGCCTCTGCGCGAAATTGCAGCCGGATGTCTTCCTTGATCGCGAAATTCTTCATCAGAGAAAGATCCAGATTGGCGAAGCCGGGGCCGCGCGCGATATTGCGTCCTGCGTTGCCGAACCTCCCGGCCTCCGTAGCCGCACTCAGGCGGCGGAATGCCGACCGGCTTAGCCAGGAGTCGGCAGTTCGCGCTCCGGCATTGGGATCGCCGATCAGGTCCGGCCGGCTCGCGGCGTAGCCCGAAATGGGCGGACTGGTGGCCTGCAGTGCAACGTTAGCCGTGTCGTAGACCGTGAACGGAGTTCCCGAATTGGCTGTGACCACCCCGTTGATCTGCCACCCGTGCAGGAACGCTCTCGCCACGCCCCGAGTCTCTTTGGCGAATGGCAGTTCCCAACTCCCGCTTGCCACAACCCGGTGCCGGGCATCGAACAAAGAAGGCCCGTGCTCGGCTCGCAGATTAAACGGATTCTGCGCCAGATCGTTTTCTCCAGCCAGGGCCTGGGCAGAGGTGAGGTTCAGGTTTATACCCGATAGGTAATCGAGCGCCTTCGAGTACCAGTAGGATACGTTGAACCCGAATCCGGAAGCGTAGCGATGCGAGAGACTGACCTGCGCCGAATGGTAGGTGGAGTTCAAGCCGTACAGCAGTGTGGCTGCCGTCGCCAACTGGCACGGACCGCCATCCGCCGGGCAGTTGGCGTAGATGCGCCGGCGATCGGCATTCCCCGAAGTCGCGCCTGGAGTGTAGACCGCCGGGTTCTTCTCGATGCTGCGCGGCAGCCGTGTTCCCTTCGTCCCCACATAGCGCATCTCGAGCACGTAGTCTTTGTGCAGCGCCCGCTGGATCGAAAAGTTCCAATCCTGGGCATAGGGCGGCCGAGCCGAGGGATCCATAGCCAGCATCGTGGTCGGCTTGGCGAACGCGTTGGGCACCGGGGTGGGATATCCGCTGTACGGATTCTGAAAATTGACCCGGCCGGCGATCTGATCGAACTGTACCCACGGAACTGCGCTTACCGCGAGCGTGGCCGTAATGTTCGCTCCGTTTGAGAACGGATCGTAGAAAATGCCATATCCGGCTCGCACGGACCATTCACCTCGGCCCGTCGGATCCCAGGCCAGCCCCACCCGCGGCATGAACGCCTTGTAATCGTTTTGTGCGATGCCCTTTCCCACTCCTTCGTCACCTGGAAATACGACTCCCGCCGGCGCATCGGGACGGACCGTGGAACGCGCGCCGGGTACGAAACCGTTCAGCCGGTTGCGGATCTCGGTGTTGGGATTGACCGCTTCCCACCGCACGCCATAATTCAAGGTCACTTTCCGGCCCAATCGCCATTCATCCTGCACATAGGCCGTAGTATTCCAGTTGCGCAGCCCACGATTGAAATCCCCGATCCCTTGATAAAAGATCTGCGGCGCGCCCAGCAGCAGGTTGGCGAAAGCATCGTTGGTAGGCGATGCCGGTGTGAAGATCAGCAGCCCGTTCGGCACCGTAGCCTGAAACAGGTTGATCTGGTTACGGCGGAATCCCACCCCGAACTTGAGCGAATGCGCTCCCCTCGACCAGGACAGGCTATCGGCCGCCTCATAGGTGTTCTGTGCCGACGTGCGGGGTCCGCTCTGTGCGCCGCCGATCGGTGAATAACCGCTGACGTTGAAGAACGGCGGCCCCTGGCCCAACGCCGAGGCTGAGTCGAAATTGAAGCCCAATTCGCGTGGCGAGGTGCGATTCAGCCGCTGGTCGAACAGGAACTCGTAGCGGAAGAACGAAACCCGCGCGGAGTTGGTCATCGCCGGAGAAAGTACGTGCGTGTCGGCGAGAACCGCCGAGTTGGCTGTCAGGTCATCGCGTGTCGGAAAACCGGGAACCGGGGCGCCGCGCACCGAGATCGGATTGACGTTATGGCCTTTCGAGTAGGAATAACGAGCGAAAATCTGGTCCCGCTCCGAACGGTTGAAATCCACCCGGCCGCCGGCCTGATTGTTCTGATTCTGCGTCACCACGGTGGAGGAATGCACCGAGGGAGAGATGTTGCCATCCGGATAATACTGGATGATCTTCAAGGCTAGAGGGTTGAATTCGCTCGCGGGAATGCGGTTGCCGGGGTAGGGAACGCCGCCCGCCGCGTTGTTGACGAGTGGATTCGGCAACCCTGAGAAATCGCCGGCCTTTTGCGCCACCGTGGGGACCGCGGCCGCCTGGGTGAACCCCTGGCGATTGCGAAATCCTTCGTAATAACCAAAGACGAACAACCGGTCCTTGCGAATCGGAGCGCCAATCGTGCCGCCGAACTGGTTCTGCTTCAGCGGCTCTACCTCTTGCGAAAAGAAGTTGCGCGTATCCAGATGGTTATTGCGGAAGAACTCGTAGAGGGTTCCGTGAATCTGATTGCTTCCGCCGCGCGTGACTACGGTTGTGGTCGACCCGCTGTAGCCTCCATATTCCGGCGGCGCGGTATGCGTCAGAATGCGGAACTCTGCAATCGAATCCACCGGCACCTTCAAGGCATACCCGCCGTCTACGCGGTTATTGTTCTCCGCGCCGTCCAGCAAGTAGTTGTTGGACTCGGGCCGCTGCCCGTTCACCGAATAAGCTTGCCCTTCCCGCAGTGTCCCGCCGATCTTCAGCACGCCCGCCGGCAGCGGCGCCACGCCGGTTTGCAGTAGCCCGAGCTGCGTAAAGTTGCGGCCGTTGAGTGGCAGGTCCAGCACCTCGCGTCCGCTCACCGTCTTGCCCAGCGTGTTGGTAGCGGTATCCACCTGAGTGGCATCGCCGGTTACTGTGACCGTTCCGCTGATCGTTGCCAGCTCCAGGCGTATATCCACACGGGCCGTCTGGCTCACCACGACCCGAATCGGCTCCTGCGTGTAACGTGCGAAGTTAGGCGATTCGACGCTGAGCGAGTAAGCTCCCACCGGCAGCGGCGCCAGCCGGTAGAAGCCGTTCGCCGCCGTTGTGTGCGACTGCGTGTAGCCGGTTTGCAGGTTGCGGACTGAGACAACTGCGCTGCTGACCGAGCCCCCCGTGGAATCGGTAACCTGGCCTTCGATCGCGCCGATCGGATCCTGCGCATACAGCACTCCGGCCAGCGCAAACAACGCGCAATAAAAAGACAAACAACCTTGGTGATTCATGGAGTGTCTACGAATCGTTCTCTGAGTGAGAACTATCGTAGGGAGATCGCTTCAAAGAAGCAATAGTAGAAATAGGTTAGAAGCCGGCTGCGCCGGGCGGGCTTTACAGTTGTTCCAGCGGGGCGTCTGCGTCGCCGAATTTCTGCAGCTTTACTCCCATCCGCGTCGCGATCGAGAGATACAGGCTGCACAGCTTGCGCTTGTCATCCCCGGCGCTGCGGTAGTCCAGCACGCGCCCGGTCTCCAGCGTCCCGCCCAGACTGCCGGCGGTCACCAGCGGCACTCGCGAATTATCGTGTTTGCGCCCGGACCACATGTTGGAGAGGAACACCAGGCACGAGTTGTCCAGCACCGTGCCGTTGCCTTCGGGCATCGCTTCCAGCTTCGACGCCAGGTAGGCCAACTGGCTCAGGTGAAAACGCGTGATCCGCTCGTAGCTCTCCGACAGGTTGTCGTGGGAGGCGGAGTGATGACCGTCGCGCACTCCCAGGAACGGATAGATCTGCGCCGAAAGATCGTTGGCCGTAATCAAGGTAGCCACGCGCGTTCGATCCGTCTGGAACCCGAGCGCAATGATGTCGCACATGAGCCGGGCGTGATCGCGCAGGTCCTCCGGAAGACCATTGGCCGGCCGGTCCATGGTCCACGCAGGCCGGTTCTTCCCTTTGGCTGAATCGTCGGCGCGCAGTTTGTCGGCGCGCATCCGCTCCACGCGCTTCTCCACCTCGCGCACCGAGGTCAGGTATTCCTCGAACTTCGCCTTGTCGCTCGCGCTGACCGCGCGGCTCAGCGCCTCGGCGCGGTCGCGCACGCGGTCGAGGATGCTCGCATTCAGCAGCAGTCCTCGGTTTTCGAAGAGATTATCGAAGGCCAGAGAGGGATAGACTTCGGTTGGAACTGGCGAATCCGGGCTCTCCCAGGAGATGTGCGAGCTATACGCCATGGAAAAGTTGGTCTCGTGATAGCCCGTCAAGGGCTGCTCGCAAGCCAGCACCATGCTCGGCTGCGCCGTATCCTGGCCGATTTGCCCGGCAATCACCTGGTCGATCGTCTTTCCGGAATGGAGAATCGGGCCGCGCTGGATGGTAGCGCCGGACAGCAGGCTGCCGGTCTGCGCAGGGTGAATGCCCTGGCCGGTCAGCGGCTTCATGAAGAGGCCATCGATGACGTTGATCTTCTTCTTGAGCGGCTCCAGCGGAGCGAGCGACCGGCTGAACTCCATCGAAGCGCCCGAGCCTTTGGCCCACCAATGCTCCTCGTTCACTCCGGTGCCCATGAACAGCACCGCCAGCCGTTTGGGCGGCGGCGTGGCGGCGTTAAGCGATTCCAGCCAGGGCAGTGCGAGGGTCACTCCCGCGCCCCGCAGCACGGCTCGCCGGGATGGCCGGCTCTGCAAATCAGACTTCACACTCATTGCGACGAATCCCCTCCTTGCGCCCAGTACTCCGGATTACGCTGACTCAAGAACTGCGGCGAAACGACTATCGATTCTATCAATGTTGAGAACCGGTATCCGCCAGCCACAAACGCCTGGCGCATCTGGTCCAGCATCGGCTCATCAGACAGTTGCAGGTCCCTCCCAAGAGCATACCCGAGAACCTTGCGGCATAGGTTCTGAATATAGTCATTTTCCCGGTGGGTGTGGATGTATTCGCGCAGGCCGTCCACCCCTCTGCCTTCGCCGCCTCCTGGAAACTCGGCCTGGGTATCCACGGGCCGTCCGGCCAGGTCCTTGTCTCTTCGCTCCCCGATCGGTCCATATCCCTCGAACGCCAGCCCGAAGCCGTCAAAGCGCTGGTGACAGCCGGCGCAGGCAGGATGAGCACGGTGCCGCGCCAGCATCTGGCGCAGCGGCAAATCCATCTTGGCCTCATCGGTGGGCAATTCCGGAACCGAGGGAGGCGGAGGAGGGATCACCTCGCCCAGAACCTGCCGGGCCACCCAGTTACCGCGCTTCACCGGGCTGGTCCGCAACCCCGGCGAGTTCCGCGTCAGGAAGACCGCCATGGGCAGCACTCCGCCTCTGCCGTAGGGCCGGGCGTCGTCCACCCGCACCCACTCCCCCGGTTTGATCCGTATCTGGGTCATGCCGTAATGCTTGGCCAGCACGCGGTTCACAAACGTGTGCGTGCCGTAGAGCAGGTCCAGCATGGAGCGATCATTGCGAATGACATCGTCGAGAAAGCGGACCGGCTCCTGAAACAGCGCTTCCCGCAGATCATTGGTGAAATCCGGAAAACGGCCGCGGTCGACGCCGTTGTGATCCTCGAACCGGCGGAAGCCCAGCCAATTGCCGCCGAACTCGGTAGCCAGGGCCAGCGACCGCCG
>CAZMRK010000474.1:0-2645 GCA_964568355.1 uncultured Solibacteraceae bacterium
GCTCACGCCGTTCGATCCGCTCGACTGGGGCGGCGTCTTCACCGAGGGAAACGCCTGGCAATGGCTGTGGTCCGTGCAGCACGACGTGCCGGGCCTGATGAAGCTGATGGGCGGCACCGATGCCTTCGTAAGCAAGCTGGATTCGCTGTTCACCACCACCAACGATTTCCGTGTGGGCGGCTACGGGAAGGTGATCCACGAGATGACCGAGGCCAAATCGCTCAACATGGGCCAGTACGCGCACATCAACGAGCCCGTGCACCATGTCCTCTATCTGTACGATTACGCCGGCCAGCCCTGGAAAACGCAGAAGTGGGTTCATGAAGTGATGAACCGGCTTTACCGGCCAGGGCCGGACGGCTGGTTCGGGGACGAGGACACGGGCCAGATGTCGGCCTGGTATGTGTTCAGCGCCATGGGCTTCTATCCGGTCAATCCGGGCCAGCCCGTCTATGCGATCGGCAGCCCGCTGTTTGACCGCGTTTCCCTTCACCTCGAAAACGGCAGGACGTTCACGGTCCGCGCGGAGCGAACGAAGGCGGGGGATGTCTACGTGCAGTCGGCCGCCTGGAACGGCCAGCCGCTCGATCGCTGCTGGATCACGCACGAAGAGATTCTTCGCGGAGGCACGCTGCTCTTCCGCCTGGGGCCGCAGCCCAACCAGAAATGGGGAATCTCCGGGATGCCGCTGCCGTAGCGTGCGCTTTCAGCGCGCTGCGTCGACGCTCTCGTCGACGGGTTGCTGCGGTTGTCCGCTTGCTGGCGCGCGCGGTTCCGTGGCGGGGTAGGCTTATTTCAGGATGCCCAGCGCTCCCAGCACCACCGTCGCTACGATCGCGAGCAGCACGAAGCTGGTGATTGCTACGAAGGTATAGTCCCGGTCCACCGCAAACGCTACGATCGATACCACCACCCGCGCGACCGGCGTGAGGATCATGGCAATCGTGGCCAGCGTCATGATGGCGACCGGGTCCAGCGAGAGCAGTCCGTGTATCAGGTGCGGCGTCCGGCCCGCGGCGGCCAGCAGCGGGGCATTGCTCGGCCGCAGCAGCGCCAGAATGACTCCGATCGCGAACAGGGCCGTACTCACCGTCATACCGATGACCAGCGAATGGTAGACGCCCGTGTATACGTTGTTTTCGTCTTCGATCCTCATCGTTCGCCGCCTTAGCCCAGATTGGGCAGATGGATTTGAAAGCGAATGCTCAGCGCCTTCGCGATCATGGAGTACGCCATGTAAAACATCAGCACGGTCAGGATCCGCTTGAGCGCGACGCTTTTGAGCCGGTTCATCACCAGCGTGCCGCCGGTCGCTCCCACAGTGGTGCCCAGCGCGATCGGGCCTACCAGCGCGAACTGGATCATGCCTGCCATAAAGAACAAGGTCGAGCTCACCGCCGCGGTTACGCCGATCATCAGCTTGCTGGTGCCCACCGCCACTTTCATCGGAATGTTCATGTAGCGGTTCATCGCCGAGACTTTCAGAACGCCGCCGCCCACGCCCAGCAGACCGGAGGCGACGCCCGCCAGGAAAGAAACCAGCGCGCCGACACCGGACCTGGTGACCACGTACACCACCTCGCGGCCGGCCGCCTGGTCATAGTAGCTGCCGCGCAGATCCAGGCGTTTCGAGACGGAATCCTGCGCCGCTTTGGCAAAGGCTCCGGTCGCGATCCTCTGGTCGTCCAGTTTCCGGGTGACGAACGCGTTGTAGGCCATATTGATCAACAGGAGAGAGAACAGCAGCAGCATGGCCCATTCCTGCAGATACAACGCGAGGACGCTCCCCGCGAGCGCGCCGATGGTGGTGAAGATTTCGAGAAACATGGCCAGCTTCAAATTGGTGATGCGCTGATCGACGTAGCGCGAGCCGCCGGCATTGGAGGTGGCGATGACCGAGACGATGCTCGCCGCCACCGCCACCTTCATCGGCAAATGAAAGAGCAAGACCACCATCGGCACGATGAACAGGCCGCCGCCGATGCCCAGAAGCGCGCCGAAGAACCCGGCCACCGAGGCGCCCAGAAACAGAAACGCAACTGTCTGAAAGGAGTAGATCATGGCTGTGAGGGAAGAGATTCGGATGGGAGATCGTCGGGCTGATGGTCGATCATCGATTCGACTTCGTTGAGGTGCTGCCGCATGGCTGCTTCTGCCGCCGCCGCGTCCCGCCGCTCCATCGCCGCGAGAATCGCCTGGTGTCCCGCCAGCGACCTCTGGGGCCGGCCAGGAACCTGGACCTGCTGCGCCCGCGTGGGATTCAGCAGCCCCATCAGGCTGTCCAGGATCTTCAGGACGACCGAATTGTTCGCCGCCAGCGCGATGCTGTAGTGGAAATCCGCGTCCTCATCGATTGCGGCCTCGCCGCGATCCACCTTTTCCGCCTGCCGGCGCAAAATCTGCCGCATCTCGCCGAGATCCTCCGCGGAAGCGCGGACCGCAGCCAGCGCGGCCAGGGGCGGCTCGATCATCTTGCGGACTTCCAGCAGTTCGCCGAGCGAGGTGAGCGGGACCACCAACTGGCGCTGCTGGCTTTCGCGAACGACGGTGCCCACACCCTGGCGCGTCTCCACAAATCCCGACAGTTGTAGTTTGTGGATGGCGTCGCGGATGGAGCTGCGGCTGACGCCGAACATCTCGACCAG
>CAZMRK010000475.1:0-6251 GCA_964568355.1 uncultured Solibacteraceae bacterium
TACTCTTCTTTGCGGATCTGCTGGGCCAGATAATGCTCGGCGCCAATCTCCTCGATGATGTGGAGCTGGCCTTCCAGATAGTCGATGTGTGCGTCTTCATCGACCAGAATTTTCTCGAATAGCTCGCGTGAGGCGTTGTCACCGACTTCGGTGGCGGTTTTGATGGCTGCATTCAGCCGCACGACCGCGTCCATTTCGAGCGCCAAGTCGCTCTCCAATTGAGCCTTGACATCTCTCCCGATCTTAATGGAGAAAAGATCGGTCATATTCGGCTCCGCTTCCAGGAAGAGAATACGCTGCATCAGCAGGTCGGCGTGCTTCATTTCCTCAATGGATTCCCGCCGGTAATACGCTGCCAAGCGCAAATATCCCCAGTTCTCGCACATTTTGGAGTGGAGAAAATACTGGTTGATGGCCGTCAATTCGGCCTTCAGCGCCTCGTTTAAAAACTTCACAACCTGTGGATTGCCCTGCATGCGATGATTGTAGCGGAAGAACTGTGTTTGGTTCCACAAAGGGCTGTGATTTGCCAAGATATCTTGTGTGCCTACTGCTACTGTTTTTATTGGCCGCCCTACCGGCGGCCGGAGACACGCTACCGCTGGTGATCCGGGCCCAGACGGATTTTGAACGAGTGGTTCTGCCGGCTTCGCCGCAACTGGGCGATACGGCGACCTGTATCCAGTCGCAGGCCGCCCTGGTGCCCGTGGCGCGGCCGGAAGAGCTTTCCCAGGTACATTTTCGGAAGGGTTACTGCCTGCTGCTGCATGCCATCATGACGCGGGATGCGGGAGAGAGCCGGCAGGCGGACACGGAGTTTCGGGCGGCGCTGGCATCCTGGCCGGTGCCCAAGGGGGCGGCTCCGGCTCCTCCGCCGGACGCAGCCGGCCTGCGCGTCCTTTCGGCAATTGCCCGGATTCAGGCCGATCCGAATGGGAAGAACTTACCTAATGCAGAGCGGCCTAATGCCGAGCGGTCTGATCTGGAGCGGGACCTGGAGAGCGGATCGACGCCCGGGGGCTGTACGGGCAGTGTCATGCCGTTATCCATCTGCCAGGAGGTACAGGCCACCGGGCGGCTATGGCAGGTCTGGCTGGCCGAGCGGCAGGATCGCATTCCCCAAGCCGTGCGCCTGGCGGCCGAATTCCGTGGGTCGGGGTGGGCGTATTGGGTGGCGGCGCGAGACGCAATGAACTTGCGGCATTACAAGGAGGCCGTGGAGGCGTTCCAGCAGGCGGTGCAGGTATGGGCGATTCGCCGCGCGCCGGCCGGGACGCTGAGCTTCCTGGCGCCGCAGCCGGACGTCCCGCGGGCACAGGAGGCGCTGGGCTTGGCCCAGTTCCTGGCCGGGGAGCCGGCAGCCGCCCTGGCCACACTGGATACGGGGATTCGGGCAGCCCATGGACAGGATGCGCAGCCGATTTTTGTGCGGGCGCTGGCGCAGGATTCGTTGGGGAACGCCAAAGCGGCGCTGGAAAGCTACAACCTGGCCAGCCGGACCGCCCTGGCCCGTGCGAGCGATCCGGCGAACACAGGGGAGGGTCGCTACTATCGCGGCGTCTGGCTTTTCCGGCAGAAGGATTACGACCGGGCGGAGGCCGAATTCGCGAGCGCGTTGAACTCGGGAGTGAGCCCGGCGCTGCGGCCCGATGTGACGGCCTGGTGGCGCCTGATGCCGGTTGCGAAAGGCGAATGTGACGGCGCCGCCTCCTACCTGCGGAGCTCGCTCGAAAAGGTGTCGGGCTTCTTTCCGCGGCAGGAAGCGGAACTGATGCTGGACCGGTGCAGCAAGATCTCCGCTCTGCACCCGCAATAAAGCGGGCGGGCAGTCGAAGGGTATGCTACATTGCTAGGGTAATATGGCATCCCGAAGCGTCAACAAAGTTATTCTGATCGGACATCTGGGCAAAGATGCCGAGACCAAGTTCACTCCCTCCGGGGCGTCCGTGACGAACTTTACGCTAGCGACGTCGCGGAGGTGGAAAGACCAGCAATCCGGGGAGTGGAAAGAAGAGACCGACTGGCACCGCATCGTCTACTGGCGCGCCGAGAATGTAGCCAACTATCTGCTGAAAGGCAAGCAGGTCTACATCGAGGGCAGGCTACAGACGCGCAGCTATGAAGACAAGGACGGCAAGAAGGTATACATCACCGAGGTCGTGTGCGAGGACCTGATCCTGTTGAGCAGCGGCCGCGGCGACGCGCCGGGTGAATACAACCAGCAGCCGGTCTCCATGCCCCGCAGCGCATCGCGCCCGCAGCCCGCGGCGGCGCCGCAGGACGACAGCTTTAACCAGGGGATTACGGACGACGACGTGCCGTTCTAGCGGCCGCCCATTCTCTTGATGCGGTCGGACCTCGATTCCTCGCGGCGATTTGGGCAAAAATGCCCAAGTTCGCAAGTCATTGATTATAAAATAATAAAAAACGTCTCGTCCTGCGGTAACATGGTTTAGCCAGGTCTTACCACGCTGCCCGGAGGATCGCAGCCAAGCCGGGCCGCGGTCAAGATCTGTTTACGGAGGCGACATAGCGATGAAACGCGGCACCACTGTTCTACTCGCTCTGATCCTGCCGGCACTGGCTCTGCGGGCTGCCGAACCGATGTTGGGGATGTATGTGCACCAGCACTGGCCGTACCAACACCCCTATGCGGCTCGCACCTGGACGGTGGAAGACTGGCGGGGTTATGCGGACGGGTTGAAGAAGCTGGGTTACAACGCGGTGATGATCTGGCCGGTACTCGAGACGATGCCAGAGCCGCTGCTGCGGAGCGACCGGGAGCACCTGGAACTGACCGGGAAAGTGATCGACATGTTGCACAAGGACTTTGGGATGAAAGTGTGGATCGCTTTGTGTCCCAACGTGGCGGCGAAAGATGCGGAGGCAGCCAAGGCACCGTTCTCCGAGCGGCATTTCTTCTATAGCGACATGCGAGTGAATCCCGGTGACATGGCGGCGGTGCGGCGGATGATCCAATGGCGCGAGAAGCTCTTCCAATATCTGCGGAACGCCGATGCCGTTTCGATGATCGACAGCGATCCGGGCGGATATCCCGGTTCCACGAATGCGGAATTCGTGAACCTGCTGGTGGAGCATCGCAAGATGCTCGACCGCGTACGTAAGGGAATCGAGCTGGATTACTGGATGCATGCCGGCTGGGAGGCCTATTGCCGCTACTATCAGACGGGCGATTTCGCGATGGGCGGAGACGGCGAGCGCATGGACATGCTGCGTCGGCTGATCCAGGCAAATCCGGAGCCATGGGGTCTGGCGAACGGCTATGCGCAGGCAGAGAAGCTCGGGAACGCAAGGCGGGTCGTGTCGTTCAACTATGGCCGCATTGAAGGGGAGCCTTCCTTTCCCATGACCAACTTCGGCGGGACGAACGCCTGGGAAGGCGGGCGGCTCCCGGGACCTCGCGGGCAGATGGGGAATGCCCAGACCCACTGCGTGCAACTCCCGAATACGTTCGCCTTTGCGCGGGGCGCTACGGGGGCGGCGGCGCCAACCACAGCAGACTACATCGCATTCGCCAACCGGCTGATTCCCGGACAGGGCGAAACGATTGTGCAAGGCTGGAGCGCGCTTCCCCTCAATGATTCCGCCGCGATCCGCGGGGCTGCCGCGCGTCTGGAGAAAGCGGCTGGGACGAGGCTGACAACTGGCGATCTGAAGGGGCTGCTATTCGGCGACCCGCAGCGGTTTCTGATCGACCTGGTCTACATGCTCCGCCTGCGGGCCGCCTATGTGGATTTCACGTCGGCCCAGACGGACGGGCGGGACGCGAAGGCGGCGATGCGGCCGTTTGTCGCCGCGGCGCGGGCATGGCAGCAGCGTCACGGCTATCAGAATCACTGGAGCTGGCCGGGACTGGAGAAGTCGCTGCGCAAACTGAAGGCGCCTGGAATCGATGCGGTGCTGGCGGATCTTCAGAAAAAGCCGGGGTTAAGCGGATTCGAAAGCGTGAAGTATCACTATTCCCAGATGGAAACATTCACGCCGAGGCTGCTGGACGCGATGGAACAGTACGTCCGATAGGAACCAGCCGCGGCCTGGCTCTCTAAGCGGTCAGGCGTCCCCGGGAGATAGCATGGGAGATGAGATCCCGATGCCGCACCCGCGTATTGTCGAATTCAAAGATCCTGCTAATCCATGGCCGGACAATCCGGAGATCCCGGATCTTGCGCCACTGGATCTGCCTGACTTCAATGAGTACGGTCCATTTGGTGAATTCTCCCGCCGCAGCCGTCCCAGCGACAAAGACATTGATGAAGAAAATGGCTTGATGCTTCGCCGGCAGCGGCTGTTCCGGTGGGCCGCGCAGGCGATTGCCGTCTCTATCAGCCAATTGCCGGAGGTGCAAAAACTGGTAGCGTTTGGAGCTGTCGCGCGTCCCCTGAAGATGGAGGTCCCACGGTTTTCACAGTTTCGCCGCCATCGCATCGGGATCTTCCACGAATGCATCGATCTGGATCTTGCGCTCTGGATGAGCGACCTGAGCCAGCTCAAGACACTGAAGCACGCGATTGCTCGAGGACTGCAACCGCTGCAGGACACGCCGTACGGCGGCGTGGCGCACCACCAGGTCGATACACACTTGTTCGATGCGGCAGAAAGAAAGTACCGCGGGAGGCTGTGCATTTTCGGGCAATGTCCGAAGCCGGGCAGGCGAGAGTGCTTGACACCGGGCTGTGGCGCGCAGCCATTTCTCCAGCAGTTTAGGGACTATCGCTTCAAGCCGGAGCGATTCGCCAGGGAAGCAAAGGTCGTTCTGTTCGACCGCGCAAGCGAATTTCTCGTGCACGCGCCGCGTATCGAAGGGAACCTGCGTGTCGTGAGATGGCACGAAGACAAAGACACTGGCGATCAATAGACGGCCTTTTAAATACCTTACTTCAGCTCCTTCAAGAGGCTGTCAATGAAAGGATCAATTTCCTGATCGCGGACCGGGACAGGGATCTGGTGGCCGTACTCAGGATAGATCATTACCCGTGCTTTACCGCCGTGAGTGGTAATCTTTTCCGCCAGGTGGCGAGCTTGGGCGAGGTCAGTCCGATCGTCTTTTGCACCGTTCAGAATCAGTCGGCCCGAAGTTTTGCGATAACTCCCAGAACGGCATGCTGGGTAAAAGGACCGCAGAAGTCGGCTGGGCCTGATGAATTCCCATAGCCGGGTTCCGAAACAGCCACGGCGAGATAACCTCGCTTCGCAAATTTATCGAGAACGCCCCAGGTGACGAAATCCTTGCCGCCGGCGGACGGCGCTGCCTGATAGCCGTGCAGCAATACTACCGTTGGCCATGGCCCGCTGCCCGCTGGCTTCTCCAGGAAGGCCTCTACCTTTTTCGAGGGGTCATCCGGGTGGGGGATCGTCCATGTCTCCGCTTGGGCGGCTCGATGGAAACACGCCAAGCAGCTCAGCGCGATCGTCAGCCAGATATGGGAAATCCGGACTCGCCTGGAAACCCCTGTGAGTACCATCGGTCGCCGTTCAGCCGAGCTGGTCGAGCGCGGCCTTTAGCTCGCTGCAGGTGTGCAGGTCTCCGGTGCGGGTGGTTACTTCGATGCCCTGGAGGTAAAGCTGGCGGGCCTCATCGATCCGGCCGAGTTTCTCGAGGGCCTGGCCTCCGTGGTAGTAGGCCGCCGAATAATTCGGATTGATCCGCAGCAGCTCCCGGTACTCGGCCATGGCCTGTTCGAAGTTGCCGGAGTTGAAGTACTCCCTGGCCAGGCCGTAGCGGGAGAAGCTGTCCTCGGGCCGCTGCTCCACCATGCTCTTGAGGATTTCGAGTCGATTGGTTGCCATCTCTATGTGCTACTATAACCCCGAATGGCGTGTCCCTTCTTCTACCCGGTCGAGTGGATGGATCGCGGGGCCGGGGCAAGGATGGTGCCTTTAGGGGACGCCTGGTCCGGCACCTGCCATGCGGATCCGGAGCGCCCGTCTCGCCCCGAGGAAAGCGCTCTCATTCCTCTCTGCAATCTGGGCTACGCTTCCGCCTGTCCGCATTTTCCAGGAAATGGCTCTCCGCAAGCGACGCGTTTCAGCGTGACCCGGGATCAAAACGGAGTGATCCGGCTGGATTTCGTGCTGGAGCGGGATTACCTGCCTGTGGAGCATGGGCCGCTGGTGTACTCGCGCGAGAGCCGCACGTTTGTGGTATCGCACGCGAGCACGCTGGTACAACGCCAGGCGGAGGCATACCTGGAAAGCTATCTGCGGCGCAAGACCACCCCTCATCATGCTGA
>CAZMRK010000476.1:0-6051 GCA_964568355.1 uncultured Solibacteraceae bacterium
GCGAATCTCCGGCCGGCATCCCGGCCCTGGAGGGAGGCTGGTACGCGACGCTGCAATTGCCGCGGATCCGCCGCGAAGAAGAATGGGCGCTGACGCTGCTGGATGAGGACAACGTGCTCCTGCAGCCCGGCTTCTTTTACGACTTCGAAACCGAGGCCTATCTCGTAGCCAGTCTCCTCACTCGGCCCGCAACCTTCGAAGAAGGCATCCGGCGCCTCTGCAACCGTCTGTAGCGCAAGCTTCAGCTTGCCGCGCCGACTTCAATCGACGTTCTTCAGAAGAAATACCGCAGCGCGAACTGGATCTGCCGCGCCGGCCGCGTGCTGGTGATGCGCCCGTAGGTCGCGCTGCGCATGTTCTTATCCGAATTGGCCCACTGCGTATGGTTCCACGCATTGAAGTAATCGCCGCGGAACTCCAGCATGTGGCCCTCCTTTAGAAATCCCAGCGGGATGCGCTTGGCCGTCGCCAGGTTCCAGTTGTTGATGCCCGGCTCGGTAATGGCGCCCAGCGTCGAGTTGCCCCAGACGCCAAAGGCCGGATCGACGAAGCAGCCCGTATTGAACCACTGGAGCTGCGTATGGATGCTCGACCCCTGGTTCGGATTGCAGATGCGGTTCGGCTGCGCCAGGCTGGATGCGCCGGAGAGCCCGGTGCCGGTCAGGTCCTGATCGGTCACCGCCTCGGGACTCCCCGTCGAAGCCGTAAAGGTGCCGCTGAGGACCCAGTCGTTGATCACCGGGCGAAGCGCCTTGTGCACCGCCAGCTTGGGCGTCTGGTAGCTGAGCGCGGTGATGAACCACCAGTAGGGCGTAATCGCCGACGGACCCGCCCAGATATACGGCACGCGGAAGTTGATGTTCCCATGATCCGAGGTGCCGATGCGCGACGAGGCGATGTTCTTGGCGAACGTCAGGTTGCTCTGCAGCGTGAGGCCGTGCCACTGGTTGTTCTTGACGCTGAACGTGCCGGCGTTGTAGCGCGCCCAGCCGATCGGCGCCCAGGTTCCCAGGATGCCCCACTGCGGATACGGCCGCCGCTGCTGCAACGGCACGCTGGCCACGTCGCCCTGCGGCAGCGCTGCTGCGTTCACGTCGATGAACTGGAACTGGTGAATCGTGTGCGACCCCACGTAGTCGCCCTCCGCCACCCAGGAGGCCCCCAGCCTGCGCTGCACGCTGAACGACCACTGGTACACCGCCGGAATCGGATAGTACGGCATGGCGAACCGGAAGCTCGCCGGCGGGTTGGCGTTGGGCTGCGGCGCCACTCCCAACAACCCGGCCGGATATTCGTTGCTCACCAGCCGCGCCGGCAGCGCCTGCGACGTATCGTTGACCACTTCATAGCGCAGGCTGAAAGGCGCCGCGCCCGACTGAATGTCGTTGAACTGGTTCATGTTGATATTGCCGTCGAAGTAAATGCCCGCGCCCGCGCGAATCACCGTGGAGGGAGTCAGCGCATAGGTCACGCCCAGCCGGGGCGCGAAGTTCTTGGCGCCGATCTTGTAAGCCTGCCGCGGTACGCCCGGCGTAGCCGGCGCGCAACTGCCGAAGCACTTGCTCGGATCCAGAAAATCGTTCGGGTTCTGCAAGGCGAAGGCCGGCTGGCCCGTCTGGAAGTTGAAGCTGAGCGTGGCGTTTCGAGGCACCGTCCAGGGGCTCCAGTATTCGTACCGCAGGCCATAATTCACAGTCAGCTTGCTGGTCGCGCGCCAGGAGTCCTGCGCGTAAAATCCCAGGTAGGTCTGGTGCCCCACGTAGGGAATCTGCCGCACGATCAGCAGCGTGCTCGAATATCCGCCCAGCAGGTAATCGGCGAATTCCAGGCCGCCGGTCGGCAGGCCCGCCGCCTGCCGCGCCTGCTCGCACTTGGTATTACCCGGGGGGCATGCCTGCGTATAGAAGCGGCTGAAGGAGAACTGTCCTTTGTCGCCGGAAGGGTTGTAGTAGATGAAGCGCTTGTTGATCCCGTCGAATCCGAATTTCAGGCTGTGCCGCCCCTTCACCCATCCGAAATCGTCCTTCAACTGAATGTTGTTGGAATAAGCATTGAAGATGTAGTTGGTGGCGCTGCCCATGTCGAAGCCGGCCACCGACCATTGCGTCCCGCCGGTATAGCTCGACGTGTTCGGCAGCCCGATCTCCTTGGCCCCGTCCGGCAGGCTCAGCGGCCGCGTATAGGCCCAGTTCGGCCGCGTATACGAAAGCCCCAGGTCGTTGACCTTGGAAGCGCTCAGGACCTGCGTCCAGTGCAGCACGGCATTCGTAGTAGCCGATGGATTGCCGGTCCCTTGCAGCGGTTGCAAGCCTCCCGCCAGCGAATCCTGCTTGTTGTAAGTGAAGCGGGCAAAGATGCTGGAATTCGCGCTCCGCAGCCAGTCGCTCCGGCCCGTCACCTGGTTCTGGTCCAGGGTGGTGCGAACCGAGTTGGTGTACTGCGCCACGCCGTTGATCACGATATTGGGCGAAAGCACGTACTTGTTCAGATAAGCCAGCGTCACCGGATCGGCGCAGCTCGGCCTCGGCGCGCACATCGAGCTCTGCCCCAGCGGGATCTTGTTGCCGGGAAACGGCCGGCGCAGCCCCGTGGTCGGATCGACATCGTAGGGGTTATAGATCACCGGTGTCGGCAGGGACGTCCCGCCCGGCCCGGGCGGATGATACTGCGAAAAGTCGCCGTTGCGCAGGTTGTCGTCCGGCACCGTGGCGAACAATTGCTGCCGCTGCACTACCCGGAAGCCCTCGTAGTTGGCGAAGAACAGCAGCTTGTTTTTCTTGATCGGCCCGCCGATCGCTCCGCCGAACTGGTTCTGTGTGTAGGGCTGAATCTTCCGCCCGGCCTGGTTGCTGAAGAACAGGTTGGCGTCCAGGCGGCTGTTGCGGAAATACTCGAACAGTTCCCCGTGATAGCTGTTCGATCCGCTCTTGGTAATCACGTTCACGGCCGCCACTCCGTTGCCGAACTCCGCGCTCATGTTGGCCGACTCCACGCGCACCTCCTGCACACTGGCGCGCGCCTGGAGCTGGGTAGCCTGCCCGTAGACCGGGATCTGCACATTGGAGCCGTCGATCGAGATATTGGCTCCCGAGTCGCGATTACCCGAAATAAAGGTGCCCGAAGCCTGGAACGTGTTGCCCGCGCTGACGAAGTTCAGCGCCTGGGCCGCAAACGAGACGCCGCTGCCGATATTCTGCGGCACTACGCCCGGCGTCATCTGCAAAAGGTCAAAAAAGTTGCCGCGGCCGAGCGGGATGTTCTGCACCAGCTCCGGCGTTACGTTGCCGGTCACCTCCGCCGATGCGGTGTTGATCAGTTCGGCGCCGGCCGCCGACACGGTCACCTGCTCGGTGGTCGCGCCCAGTTCGAGCTGAATGTCGACGTGCGCCGGCTGCGCCGTTTCCACCGTCCGATTCGTGATCGTAGTTGTCTTGAACCCCGGTGCCGAAACCACGATCGTGTAGGTGCCCGGCGGCAGCGATTGAAAAGAATAGACGCCCTCCGCGCCAGTGGTAGCCTCGCGGATCGCGCCCGTATTCTGGTTGGTCAGCTTGACCGACGCCCCGGCGAACACGGCGCCCTGTGGATCCGAAACCGTACCTGTAATCGAGGTGGTAGTCTCCACCTGCGCAAAAACAGCTATCACACTAACAAAAAAAACGAAAAATCTTCCCATTCCTGGCACCCCCTCGGAAGCGTCCGCATACCGGGCTGACGCTGTGGAATGGGATAGAGTATATCGCAACTCGGTGCAATTACGCCGTTCAGGCTCTCACCTGATACCGGCCTATCGCATCCTCGTCCAGTTCCACCCCCAGCCCGGGGCGGTCCGGTACGATCGCATAGCTGTCCCGGATCTCGATCGGATGGACGATCAGGTCATCCACGCGCTGGTAACTCAGGATATCGCTGGGCAGCGTGCAATTCGGCGCCGCCGCGCAGGAGTGCAGCATCGCCGCGTCCAGGATCCCCAGTTCGTGGCCCGAGCCGTGCCAGACCGCCATGCCCGCCGCGCCGGCCAGATAGCAGTTCGCCACGAAGCTGGCCATGCTGGGCGAAGGCCCCGTATTGAAGAGTGCGCAGGCATTCTCGCGAATCGCCGCGATCATCTGCCTCGGATTCCCCAGGTGCAGCGCCAGCGGCGTCTTCAACTGCGCGCGCAGCTCCCGGTAGCCGGCCATGTCGCTCTTGGTGATAGGGTCTTCGATCACCAGCAGGTTGCCGGCGGCGTCCAGCCCCTTGCCGATCGGCAGAAACTCCGCCGCGGTGTGGTGGTGCGCGTTGAAATCCACGGTGATCTTCAGTTCGGGCGCCACCGCCGCAATCGCCTCCACGGTTTTCACCACCGGATCGCCCGGCCGCCCCTTGATCTTGATCCCCCGAAAGTGCCCCGCCACGGCTCGCTCGGCCACTCTCCGGATATCGGTCGGATTCTTGCGCCCACACCAGTAGTTCACCAGCACCTTGCGCTGCGCCAGGCCGCCCAGCAGACGATAGACCGGCCACCCCAGCGCCTTACCCACGGCATCGTACAGCGCCATCTCAAAACCCGCATAGCTGCCCCCGTCCGGCAGCTCCAGGCGCGCCAGGTTCAGCTCGAACGCGTTTTTCCCGGTCACCGCCTCCACGTTGCGCCGCACGTTCGCTTCTTTCAGATCGCGAGCCGTCTCGCCGATGCCCACGATCCCCGAATCGGTGTGCAGCTTGAGAATAAACTTCGGCAGCGAGGGAAATTGGCTCAGGGAATCCGGGCTGAACTCCGGACTGTTGATGATATCCGGCTGCATCGGCACCACCACCCGGAACAGCTCTACCCTGGTGATCTTGAGGCGCTCCCGGGCCCCCGCAGCATTCGCGGGCAGAGTCGCCAAACCCGCCGTGCCCGCCGCCAGCGCCAGCGCCTTGCGGCGCGAGACCCCACGATCGCTCATCGCTTTCCTCCTGAGCCTGAAACTATTCCATAGCGCACCCCGCCTGTCAATTTATAATCGGGACGATGCCAACCCCGAAACCTCGCCGCGCTTTCTTTCGATCCGTCGCCGCCGGCTCCCTGGCCGCCCTGGCGGGAAGCAATTCCTTCGCCGATATCGCGCCCGCCGGCGACGCTTACATCAACCCCCGCAAAGTTCTGCTCTGGGAGAGCACTCGCAAGGAATTCCGCGAGGCGCTTGAAGGCAGTTCGCTCAAGGCCATGATCGTCCCCACCGCCAGCACCGAGCAGCACAACGAACACCTGGCCATGATCAACGACACTGCCAGCGTTACCCTGGTCGCCCAGCAGGCCGCGCTGCGCCTCTATCCGCAGGTAATGGTAACCACTCCGGTCGCAATCGGTATCTCGCCGCATTGGATGGACCGCAAAGGCACCCTCTCCCTGCGCAAAGAAACCTTCCTGGCCGTGGTCTACGACATTTGCGAAAGCCTCCAGGTCCACGGCGTCAAAACCATCCTCGTGCTCAACGGCCACGGCGGCAACGTCGCCCCGCTGCGCCAGAACGTCCCCGAGTTCGCCAAAAAGCTCGGCATCCGCATCGAAACCAATTCCTACTGGGACGCCTACACCCCCGAGATCATCAAGAAGTACATGCAGAGCAACAAGGCGCCAGGCCACGCCGCGGAATTCGAGACCTCTTTCGCCATGGCCGCCTTTCCCGAGCGCATCCACTGGGAAGGCGTTGATTACGAGAAGGCCAAGCCCTTCCTGCACATCAAAGACCCCAAGTCCGCCGCCCAGGAAGAGCAGTTCGCGCGCGAGGCCAAGCTCGCCACCACAGCCAAGGGCGAGGCCATGATCCGCATCGCCGTCGATTGGACCGCCGAGCGGCTGCGCAAAATGATCCGGGAATCCTGACCATGCGCCGGTATGGTCTGCTTCTGGCGGCACTGCTGGCTTCCGCCTATGGCGCCGCGCGCCAGGATGCCTGGCAGGTAATCGGTCCGGGAGGCGGCGGGGCCATGTTCTTCCCCGCCATCAGCCCGGTGGACCCTTCGCTGGTCCTGCTGGCCTGCGACATGACCGGTTCGTACCTCTCCCGCGACGGCGGCGATACC
>CAZMRK010000477.1:0-12445 GCA_964568355.1 uncultured Solibacteraceae bacterium
AGCGCGAGCAGAAAGCCTTTCAGCTTTCGGAGCGCCGTCCCCGGGTGCGAAAACTTGAAAGCAATCGCCCGGATCAGATCGCCATGAACGTCAAATCGGCCCTCAATAAAACCCTTCGCAACGGAGTAGAGGTCGGCCGCCAGGAATTTGCGGTAGTCGCCGCGCTCGTGGAAAACGAGTTCGAATGCCAAAGGGCCCGCCCCGTATACCACCTGCTGCGCACTCCCGAGAGTGACCGCATAGGAGCCATAGTCCTCTCCGGCGGGGAAGGGGACGTCCCGGGTATCCGAACTGCACGGCGGAGTGATCATCGGACTCCAACCGGGCTCGCAAGACTGCATGGATCGACGGCCGCGCAAACAGATCGGCAATTGCCCGTCCTCGTCGAGCGGCCAGCAAAGATCAATTCCACCGGCATGACCAACCTCCGTGGTGGTTTTCACCACAAGAGTGTTTGGCCGCAAGCCCGCGAGCATTTCCGTGAAGCTTGCGCCGCTGGTATTTATTATATCGCCGCGAAGTGCGCGCAGAGCTGGATTGCCGAAGTTGACGCTGCATCCGCACACGTGCCAGAGTTGTGATTTGGATCCGCAGCGCGATACAGCCGGCCAGGATTGGGAGCTCCTCGATCAAGACCGCGAATTCTTCTTCCGGGAGTTGCAATCGTTTGTGCCCGATCGCATCTTCGATGCGCATGCTCACCTGCATGCCAAAGCGCAATTTCGGGTTTCGCCCCCGGAATGGATCGCCGGCGGGCCGGACGTCGCCGGCCTCGCCGTCTACTCCCGCTACAACGGCGCCCTGCTTCCCGGCCGCGCGTGCTCCGGCTTATTTTTCGGCTTCCCGCATCGGGACCTCGATCACGATCTGGCCAATGATTTCGTAGCGGCCGAGGTCCGCCGGGATCCGGGCTCGCGCGCCCAAATGCTCGTTCTGCCGGATATGGACCCGGAGTATATCCGCCAGACGGTGCGCCGGCAAGGATTCGTCGGGCTCAAGTGCTATCACGTATACGCCGGCGAAGCGCCGACGTGGAACGCGAGCATACCCAGTTTCCTGCCGGAGGCGCACGTGCGCATCGCGCACGAAGAGGGCCTGTCGATCACC
Source organism: uncultured Solibacteraceae bacterium (assembly GCA_964568355.1). Taxonomy (GTDB): domain Bacteria; phylum Acidobacteriota; class Terriglobia; order Bryobacterales; family Bryobacteraceae; genus JAJPJX01. The sequence goes on from CAZMRK010000477.1 coordinate 1,108, forward strand.
TTGCACATGATGCGGCCCCGCGCCCTGGCCGACCCGCTCAACCAGGAAGCGATCCGCCGCTATGCCGGGCGCTATCCGAATATGCGGCTGATTCTGGCGCACGCCGCGCGCGGCTTCAATCCGCACCACACCATCGAGGGGATTGGCGCGCTCCGCGGCTTGCGAAACGTCTGGTGCGACACCAGCGCCGTGACCGAAGCGGGCGCCTTCGAGGCGATCCTCGAGACGCTGGGCGTGGAACGCCTGCTCTACGGCTCTGATTTCGCGGTCTCGCATCTGCGCGGACGCTGCGTGGCCCTGGGCGATTCCTTTCTGTGGTTGTCCGCCCGGAATACCGATTACCGCGCCTGGTACGGGGACATGCGTCTGGTTCTGGTGGGGCTGGAATCCTTGCGCACCTTGAAACTCGCGTGCCATCACCTGCACCTGTCCGACGCGCAGGTGGAGAAGATCTTCTTCGCAAACGCCCGCGAATTGTACCGCCTGCCCTAGCCGGAGTGGCGGAACCGAACCGCGCGCGACAGCAAGCGGACAAGCCAAAATCACCCGGTCGCGGCACAAGCGTGCGCCTCTTTGGCAATCGATTGCGATTCCGTTATTTCCCGCATACTGCTGCTATTGTTGCGCATTAAATTTCGTTGACAACAATAAGCCCCTGCAATATACTCGCCTCTACGCAAACGATTGCGGCCAGGAGGTGTTTCCATGAAGATTCGGCCCTCGCTTCTCTCCTTCTTGCTCTTTCCCTTGTACCTGGGAGCCCAAGGCATTACCGGTTCGATCAGCGGAACCGTCACCGATCCCTCCAGCCTCGGCGTCCCCGGCGCCGTCGTCGTCCTCACCCAATCCGCAACCGCTACTCAGCGCAAGATGAACACCGACTCCCAGGGCGACTTCATTTTCAGCTCCCTCCCTCCCGGCGAATATTCCATCTCGGTGGAGCAATCGGGGTTCAAGGTCCTCAGCAAGCCAGGCATTCACCTCACGGCCTCCGAAAGACTGTCGATGGGGCAACTGGTTCTTCAGATCGGCGACACCGCCGAAAAGCTGACCGTCACTGCCGAAGCCGCCGCGGTTCAAACCGCCAGTTCGGAACGTGCCGGAGTCATTACCGCCGGGCAGGTGGAGAACATCCCGATCAAGGGCCGCAATGTCACCTCTCTCGTCCAACTGCTGCCGGGAGTGGTGCTCCTGTCCGATCCGGACGCCCTGTCTCGCACCTTTAGTTTTGCTACGCAGGGCAACAACACCCAGTTCAATTCGGTCTCTCTGGATGGAGCTCTTCTCAGCCAGCAGGATGTGCTCACCCCCACCGTCAGCCAGGACTCGATTGCCGAAGTCAAAGTGCTGCTGACCAACTACCAGGCGGAGTATGGCCGGCTATCGGGTGCCAATGTCCAACTGATCTCGAAATCCGGCACGCGCGAGTTTCATGGAGCCGGCTCCTACTACAAGCGGCACGAACAATGGAATGCCAACGATTTTTTCAATAATCGGCTCGGGCGCTCGATCAGCCGGTATCGCTATAACACCTGGAACTACAACATCGGCGGTCCTGCCTACATCCCGAACAAATTCAATCGCAACCGGGACAAGCTGTTTTTCTTCTGGTCGCAGGAGGGATGGCCGCTCAAAACATCCGATCCGGCGGCCCAGCGCACAGTACCGACCGAACTGGAGCGAACCGGCGATTTTTCGCAGTCCCGCGACCAGAATGGCGCGCTGATCCCCGTCACCGATCCCACCAACCGCCAGCCGTTTCCCGGAAATCGAATTCCCGCCAGCCGCCTGGACCCCAATGGCGTCGCGTTGCTGAAGGTCTTTCCGCAGCCCAACTTCTCGGACACCTCGATATCCAAGGGCGCCTACAATTACATCTTTCAAGCTTCGGCCGAAAATCCGCTCACCACGCAAACGCTCAAACTGGACTACAACATCAATTCGCAGAACCTTCTGTTTGGGAATTACACCTGGTCGACCGAAGAGAAGACCGGCGCCATCGGCATGGGCGGCTATAACAGCTCGAACTGGCCGCAGATGACCAGAACAACCAAGCGCAACGGCCAAATGGTCGTCCTGCGCTATCAGCACATCTTCACACCGCGGCTGATCAGCGAGTCGACGTTCGGATATTCGTTCTTCCCCGAGCACGATGAGGTTTCCGATGCCGAACTCGCCCGGAACCAGCGGGAGCCGAACGGATACGCGCTGTCCCAGTTCGTGCCTTCCGCCAATCCGCTGAATATCCTGCCCGCCGCCACCTTCGGAGGCGTCCCGAATGCCGCCAATCTCGCCGTAGAGCAGCGCCTGCCGCAAGCCGCGGAGCAGAGCACGACTACCGTCAGCAGCAATCTCTCCTACAACCTCGCAACCCATGTACTGAAGGCGGGATTCTATTTCGACCGCCTGCCGCGCGACAGCTATCTGCCGCTGCCCTTCAACGGCAGCTTTGATTTCGGCCGCAATGCGAATAATCCCATGGATACCGGCTACGCTTATGCAAATGCCGCCCTCGGCGTCTTCAGTTCCTATACGGAAGCCAACCGCCGCGTGTGGTACCGCCTGCGGACCTACAATGCCGAGTGGTTTCTCCAGGACACCTGGAAGGTTACCCGGCGCCTGACGCTGGACTATGGTGTCCGCTTCTACTACATCTCTCCGCAGCGCGAAGCGGATAATACGGTCTCCGGATTTCTGCCCGACCGGTTCGATCCCGCTCAAAGCGCGCAGCTTCTCTGGCCCGCTCGCGTGAATGGAGTTCGCGTTGCCCAGAATCGGGTCACCGGAGAAGTCTTTCCGGCAGCTTTGATCGGAGCGATTGCGCCGGGGATCGGCAACCCCGCCAACGGTCTCGTCGTCGCCGCCAACGATAGCAGCGTCCCGAGCGCCTTCGTCGGCGATCCCGGCATCAAGGTGGGGCCGCGCTTCGGATTTGCCTTTGACCCCACCGGAAAGGGCAGAACCGCCATTCGAAGTGGTTTCGGTCTTTTCTACGGACGGGACCAGAGCCGCCAGGCGGAGCAGTTTTACGGTCAGGCGCCGGTCGTGAACCAGCCCATCATCTATTACGGAACGATGTCCAACCTCCTGAACTCGGCCGGAAGCGTCTTTCCGCCCACCGTGTACTCGCGCGACTTCACCGGCCATCTCCCCACCACCATGAACTTCAGCTTCTCCGTTCAACACAATGTCGGAGCCGGCATTGTGGTGGATGCGGGCTATGTCGGCTCGCTCGGCCGCCATCTCTGGCGCAGCCGCAACCTGAACTGGATTCCCTTCGGAGCGAATTTCAACCCCGAGAACGCCGACCCCTCGAGCCCGTCCTCGCCGCTGCCTCCCTCCTTTCTCAGGCCTTACCAGGGCCTTGGAAATATCCCTCGCATCGAGTACGACGCCACATCGAACTACAACGCCTTTCAGTTGGCGGTGAACCGCCGCTTCACCCGCGGCGTAACCTTCGGCTTTGCCTGGACCTGGTCCAAAGCCATGGACTACGGCCAGGGCAGCAGCGTCCTTTCGAGCAGTGAAAACTCCGGCACCGTCAGCAGCCAGGTGCCTACCCGCAACTACTACAGCCTCGCCGATATCGACCGCACCCACGTCGTGAGAATCAACTGGGTTTGGGATTTGCCTCAATGGCGCGCCGTTCCAAAAGCGCTGAACCCGTTTGTGAACGGCTGGCAGATCTCCGGCATCACCAGCTTTATCAGCGGCGCCCCCAGAGGCATCGACTGGTCCACCACCTATGCGCTCGATGTCACTGGCTCCCCGACCGACAGCGCCCGCATCGTGGTCCTCGACAATCCCGTACTGCCGAAGGACGAGCGGACATTCAGCCAAAACTTCCGGACCGATGTCTTCCGCGTTCCCGCCGTCGGCACCATCGGGAACGCCGCCCGCACGCTGGTCCGTCTGCCGGGTATCAACAATTGGGATGCGGTCGTAGCGAAGAACATTCAGATCAGGGAGCGGGTCCGCGTCCAACTGCGCTGCGAGCTATACAACGCGTTCAACCACACCCAGTTCTCCTCGTTCGATACGACCGCCCGGTTTGACCAGTCCGGTAACCAGGTAAACGGCAACTTTGGCGCTTTTACGGCCGCTACCAATCCCCGGAGACTGCAACTGGCGCTGCGCGCAAGCTTCTGATCGGGAGGCTACATGCAACTGAGTTGCATTACAATGACCTCTTAGATCAAAGTAGACAGGATGACACGAAAGTCGCTGGTCGGGCTGGGGCGCTGCGCGGTCATCGCCGCCGCAGGCATTGTGCTCTCGGCCATTCCGGCCGGCGCGCAGCCCGATCTTTCCAAGCCCCAGGGACCGACGATCGCCGAACGTGGCGCGCCGGGCTATACCTTTGAAAAGCGTGTGCTGCCTTCGCGAGACGGCGCCAGGCGCTACCGCCTCTATCTGGCCAAACCAACGCGGCCTGCTCCGCCCGCCGGCTATCCCGTAATCTACATGCTTGACGGCAACGCGGCATTCGAGGATCTGACCGCCGGCGATTTCCAGGCGCTGGACGCCCGGGGAGACCCCGCCGTAGTGGTCGGGATCGGCTACGATACGCCCCTGCGCTTCGATGTAGAGGCGCGAAGTTTCGACTATACGCCGCCCAACCCGAACGGAGCAGCAGCCGCGGACGTCCATCATCCCGAGCGCAAGACCGGCGGCGCCGACATCTTCCTCGATTTCCTCGATCGCGAGTTGAGGCCGGTCGTCGAGCGCGCAATTCCCATCAACCGCAAGCGCCAGGCGATCTACGGGCACTCCTACGGAGGCGTTTTCGTCCTCCACGCGCTGTTCACTCGGCCAGACGCCTTTCAAACCTATATCGCCGCCAGCCCGTCGCTGTGGTGGGGAGACGGTCAGATCCTCCGCGAAGAGGCCGCCGCAGCTTCCGGTGGGCCATCGCTGCGCGCAAATGTACTCCTCATGATCGGCGCCGGCGAGCAGCGCCGCCAGCCTGGACCTGGTCGCCCGGCATCCCTGCCGGCGCGAATGCCGGACGCCGCGAGCGCAGTGGAAAACCTGCGTGCACTAGGCAAGCGGCTTGGCAATCGTCCGGGCTTGCGCGTGCAGGTCCTCGTTTTCCCGGACAAAGGACACGGCCAGATGTTCCCCGCCTCCGCCCGCGCCGCCCTCCGCTATGCCCCGGACCCAAGCGCCGCCGCTACAGTCCCCGAGTGACCGGGCGGGCAAGCGCCTCGAACTCGTTCCCCTGCAACGCGCGGCAGGCGTGTCCCGTATTTTTTACAGCCCCTGACGCGCGCTACTTCTGCTTTGCGATGACCAGGTTCTTGATCTTGTCGTATGTGCCCTGCGGGACGATCTTCTTGCTGACCAGTTCGTCCTTTCTTTTATATGGCCGTCCCTTGATGATCTTATCGGAGTACGCGGTGCCGATCCCCGGCAGCGCCTGCAACTGTTCGGCGCTGGCAGAGTTCAGGTCAAGAAGGTCCGTCGCCTTCGCCGTAGCGGCTTTTTTCACCCCACCGACCGACGGTACCTTCTGCGGCGCCGCGACCGCGAGCCCCAGTGCAAGCAGCAACATCGTCAAGTACTTCACGATTTTCATAGGTCTCCTTCCCGTGAGGCGCTGCAATTCAGCCCCTCCCGGCAAAATGTGGTTCGAATTATAGCTCGGGACGGGCGCTCCGCTGGCCCGCCCAACTCAAGCACTGCGCCTTTTGATACATTCCCGCGCATACATTCCGGCCTCTCCCGTCCGCTATAGTCATCAGATATGAATCGTCGAGCATTTCTCGCGGCGGGCGGAGGCGCTCTGCTGGCCGCGGCCGGACGCGCCCGGATCGCCGCCGTCATTACGACCTATTACCGGAACTCTCACGCGGATGTCTTTATCGGCAATATCCTGCGCGGTTTCTATTGGGAGGGAAAGCCGCATCCGTCCGAATTGGAAATCGCGGCCATGCACCTGGAGCAGACCCCCGCTGCCACTGATATCGGCCGGGCGGAGGCGGCCCGCCACGGCATCCCCCTGGCGCCCACCGTGCGCGAGGCCATCCTTCCCGGCCTGCGAGGCGTAGCGTTGATCGGCGAGCACGGCGACTACCCGCTCAACGAGAAAGGCCAGAAACTCTATCCGCGCTACGAGCTGATGCAGCAGATCGTAGCCGCCTATCGCGAGACCGGTCATCCGCTTCCCACCTTCGTCGACAAGCATCTCTCCACCGAGTGGAAAAAAGCTAAGCAGATGTTCGATTGGTCGCGCGAGCTCCGCTTCCCCCTGATCGCTGGCACCTCTCTGACCTTGACCTGGCGCCGCCCGGTTCTCGAGCTCGATCTCGAAACGCCCATCCGCCGGGCAGTCGGCTATTTCTACGGCGACAAGGAAGCCTATGGCTACCACGGCGTGGAGGTCTTCCAAAGCATGGTCGAGCGGCGCCTCGGAGGCGAGACCGGAGTCCGCTGGGTGCAATGCCTCGAAGGCCCCGAAGTCTGGAAGTGGACCGCCGAAAATCCCTGGGCTCGCAACCTTCTGGAAGAGGCCATGCGCCACGACGACAGCCTCAAACGCACCCGCATGGAAGACACCGTCCGCCGGCCCCTGCTCTTTCTCCTGGGCTATCGCAGCGGATTGCTCGGCGCCGTCTATCTGCTGACCGGCCAGACCGAGCAGGCGGGCTTCGCCGCCGAAATCGAAGGAAAGGCCGAACCGGCCGCCTGCTGTTTCCTCACCCAATGGGGCCGGCCCTGGAGCCATGGCAACGGGCTCAGCTACTGGGTCGAACGGACCATCGTCGAAGGCAAGGAATTCTATCCGCCGGAGCGCACCCTGCTCTCCACCGGCATCATCGAGGCCATCATGGACTCCTCCTACCGCGGCGGCCAAAAAGTCGAAACGCCGCACCTCGACCTGCGCTACCACGCGCAGCGCGCCTCCCTCTTCATGCGAGGCCCCCTGCCCCCCTACGATCGCATCCGCATCTAATCCCAAGCGCGCGCTGGTGCCAGCACCGAACCGCGCGCGTCAGCAAGCGGAGAAACAAATCGCCCGCCACTCGGTTAGAGTAATGAGGTGATCCGATCTGCCCCCCTCCTGCTGTTCGCCATTGCTGCGTTCGGCCAGACCGATTGGCCGTCCTACGGAAATGATCCGGGAGCCATGCGCTACTCCTCCCTCCGGCAGATTCACTCCGGCAATGTCGCCCGGCTGCAGCCCGCCTGGACCTTCCGCACGGACAAGCCCGGCTCCGAGGCCGTTCCGCTGGTCGTGGACGGCGTCCTCTACGTAACGGCTCCCGACGGCGTCTACGCCCTGGTCCCCGAAACCGGCGAGTTGCTGTGGAAGTATGAGACCAAGCCCGTCGCCCTGCGCGGACTGGCCTATTGGCGGGGCGCGGGCGGGTTGCATTCGCGCGTGTTTGCAGGCAACGGACCGTACCTGCTGGCCCTCGATGTCACCACCGGAAAGCCGGCGCCCGGCTTCGGCGATGAAGGCCGCGTCAACCTGAAACAGGGTGTCCTGGGCGATCTCCAGGACGGCCGCTATGTGCTCCAGTCGCCGCCCGCCGTCTTCGGCGATGTCGTGATCACCGGGAGCAGTAACGGGGAAGGCGCACCCTCGGCGGGGACCTATGGCGATATCCGCGGTTGGGACGCCAAAACCGGGAAACTGCTCTGGACCTTTCACACCGTGCCTCGTCCCGGAGAGGCCGGCGCGGAGACCTGGCCGGCCGGAGCCTGGAAGAATCGCTCCGGCACCAACGCCTGGGGCTTTCTGACCGTCGACGAAAAGCGCGGCATCGTCTATGCCCCGCTGGGTTCCCCTACCGCCGACTTCTATGGAGCCGACCGCGCCGGAGACGGCCTGTTCGGCAATTCCCTGGTGGCCCTCGACGCCCGGACCGGCGCGCGCAAATGGCATCGCCAGCTCGTGCATCACGATATCTGGGATTACGACTTGGCCGCTCCCCCTGCCCTGTTCGAGATCCACCGCGGCGGGCGGACCATTCCCGCCGTGGCCCAGATCACCAAGATGGGCCTCCTGTTCGTCTTTGACCGCGTGACCGGCGAACCGGTCTACGGCATCGAAGAACGGCCCGTGCCCCCATCCGTCGTACCCGGAGAAACCAGCGCCAAAACCCAGCCGTTTCCCGTAAAGCCTCCACCGCTCGGGAAGAACACCTTTCGCCTGGAAGAGATGTACAACCGCTCGCCGGAACACGCCCGTTTCTGCAAAGAACTGTTCGAAGCCAACCACATGAAAATCGGCGGGCCGTATACGCCTCTGCCGCTCGAAGGCAACGCGCTGTTCTTCCCCAGCACGCTCGGCGGAGGCAATTGGGGAGGCGTCTCGGTCGATCCCGCGCGCGGACTGCTGTTCGTCAATGTCATGCACATCGGGCAATGGGGACACATGGAGAAAAAGGGCGATACTTATGTCCGCACCTCCGCCTATGGCCCCTACGCCCGCTTCTGGGATCAGGCAAAACGCATCCCCTGCCAGAATCCCCCGTTCGGCGAAATGATCGCGGTCGATCTCGCATCCGGAGACATCGCCTGGCGCTCCCCGCTCGGCACCATCGACTCGCTCGAAGCCTTGGGCATCCACCACACCGGCACCGTCAACCTCGGCGGCAGCATCGCCACCGCCGGCGGCCTGGTATTCATCGGAGCCACCAACGATTCCCGCTTCCGTGCCTTTGATTCGCAATCGGGCAAGCAGCTCTGGGAGGTCAAACTGGAGGCCAGCGCGCACACCATCCCCATTACCTTCATGGGCCGCGACCGCCGCCAATACGTAGCCGTCATGGCCTCCGGCGGCGGTGGATTTCTGGGCGGAGGCCTGAGCAACACCCTGGTGGCTTTTGCGCTTCCCGACGTGCCGCGCAAGCCGCTGCCGGTCTCTGTTTCAAAAGCGGTGGCGGCCGCCGCGGCGGCCCGCCGGGGGATGCCCAAGGTCGGAGCCTTTGCCCCGGTGGTTCTGCCCGCCGGAGGAGCCAAACGTCTGGTGGAAAAAACCTGCGGCACCACCTGTCATTCTGTAGAGGTCGTGACAAGCCAGCGCATGACCCCGTCCGAGTGGAACGCCATTGTCCAGAACATGGTGGCGCGCGGCGCCCCCGCTACCGATGCGGAAGCTAAAACCATCGTCGAATACCTGGGCAAAACACTCGGCCGCTGAGGTCCTACAATAAGACGAGTTTCCCGAAAAACCTATGACCGCTGTTCAAGGAATCGTTCCTGTCATCCCTACGCCCTTCACCGCCGAGGAGGAAATCGACGAAGGCGCGCTGCGCCGGCTGGTGGAGTTTGCCGTCGAATGCGGCGTCGGCGCCATCTGCCTCCCTGCCTACGGCGGCGAATTCTACAAGCTCTCGGAAGAGGAACGGCACCGCGTTGTCAAAATCGCCGTAGAACAGGCGGCCGGTCGTACCCTGGTGATCGCCCAGAGCAACCACGACTCGGCCCGGCTCGCCGCCGGATTCGCCCGGCGCAATGCGGCACTCGGCGCCGACCTGATTTCGGTGGCCGTCCCGCGCCGCTTCGCGTTGAGCAATGGCGAACTGCTGCACTTCCTCAGCACTGTTCTGAAAGCCGTGGAGGTGCCCTGCCTGGTACAGGATTTCAATCCCGGCGGCCCCACTGTGGGCCTCGACTTCATCTCCCGCCTGCGTGACGAGTGCCCCAATTTTCACTATCTCAAGCTGGAAGAACCGCTGCTCGCCGAAAAGATCCAGACGATGCGCAAGGCCCTGGGCGATCGCGTGCAGATCCTCGAAGGCTGGGGCGGCCTGTTCATGATGGAACTGATTCCGATGGGCATCTGCGGGGTCATGCCCGGCCTCGGCATGGCGGATCTCCTGGGCAAAGCATTCTTCCTCCGCCAGGCGGGAGACACCGACGCCGCCTTCGCCGTTTTTGAAAAAGTCCTGCCCTGGATCGTCTTCTCGCTCCAGAACCTGGAGCTGTATCTCTACTGCGAAAAGCGCCTCCTGCAGGCTCGCGGCATCCTGCCCAACGCCATCTGCCGCTCGGCCGGCTTCGTCCCGGATCCCTCCACGGCCGAATACGTCGACCTCCTCAACACCCGGGTCATCGAAGCCGCCCGCCACCTGCGCGAAAGCTAAACAAGTCTCGTGGGGCGGACGCCCGCGTCGGACCCCTGGTCCGCCTTCCGCCCGAACGATTTCCGATCAGCGTGTGAACGGCACGTCGATCACCTTCGCCAGCCGGCCGGCAATCTCCTTGATCGAAAACTCCGGCAGCGTCTCCCGCGCGATTCCCGGCCCCCACAGCACGAATACCGACCGGTATCGCAGCGGCCAGTGGCCGTGATTGCCCGCCTCCTCCGGCTTGCCCAGAATCTCCGTCCCCGGCTGCGGCGAGAACTGGAATCCCTCGGCGCTTTCGAATACGGCCGCCGCTTTCACCGTCACCGCCGATGGGAACCGCTTCACTTCCTCCGGCGGGATCTCCCGTCCCACGCCGAACTGCGCCTCCTTCGCCACCCCGCGCAAAAATGCGGCAGCCCCTGCATCCCGCGCTACCGCGATGCCGCCCATCGCCTGCACGCCCGTCACGCCGCGCTGCTCCGCCAGCGTTTGCAGATGCACCACGGTCCGCACTCGCTCGAAGCCATGGTCGGAGACTACGGCCGCCGCCGACCCCTTCGGCATCGCCGCCAACATCTGCCCGATCAGTTCATCGGTTCGCTCCAGCACCGCGTAGGCCTCCCGCGAAAACGGCCCGTTGTCGTGCTCCTCCGAATCCAGGTCCACCAGGTGTACCAGCAGCAGATCCGGATGCTCGTGCCGCAATAGGTAAACCACCGCCTGCGTGCGCGTGCGATCGTCCATCCATTCCTGTGGAAACGAAGGAAACTCCGCCGTGATCCGGGCCACCAGATCCTTGGGCTTCGACCGGCTCTCGATGGACGCCAGATCCATCGACCCTCCGCGCCGGCGATGGAAGTATTCCGGAAGATTCCAATCGAGCGGAGCATCCACCGTAACCGGCCAGGTGATCGCGGCCGTCTTCCGACCAGCCTGGTGCGCCGCATCCAGCAGCGTCGGCGCCCGTAGCAGCGAGACGCTCCAGTAGTATTCCCCGCCCTCCGTCTTCGGCCGCCGGTTTCCCAGGATGCCGTGCACCACCGGATCCACACCGCTCAGAATCGTCGTATGCGAAGGCCAGGTGACGGTCGGAAAGACGCCGATCACGCCGCGCGAGACCTGCCCCTGTGCCATCAAACGGCGCAGGTTCGGAATCTTCAGCCCCAGGCGATCGGCATCCGCGAGATACCGGTTGTCGAGCCCATCCACGGAAATCACCACCAGCGGCTGCTTCGCGCCCAGCGAAGCGGCCAGCA
>CAZMRK010000478.1:0-5313 GCA_964568355.1 uncultured Solibacteraceae bacterium
GAGCGCCAGCGCAACGCCATCCAGGAATCGCTGGAGCGCTTCCTCAAAAGCCACCAGGAAGAGGGCGTGCTTCAGGAGGAATTCGTCACCATCCGCAATGAGCGCTTTGTCGTGCCGATCATTGCCGGGCAGCGGCGCCGCATCGACGGCGTGATCCACGGCGCGAGCGCCAGCGGCCACACGCTGTTCGTCGAGCCGCTGGCTACCATCGACCTCAACAACGAACTGGTGCGCCTCACCGAAGAAGAGCAGCGCGAAGTGCACCGCATCCTGCGCGAGCTGACCGCCCGCCTGCGCGGCTACGGCGAATCGATTCAACAGACCATGGCGGCCATGGGAGCGCTCGAATGGTTGTTCGCCAAGGCGCGCTTCGCGGCCGAGTTCGATTGCTGCATCCCGCGTTTCGGCGCGCGCCTGCTGCTGCGCGACGCCCGTCATCCTCTGCTCGAAGACGTGCTGCGCAAGCAGCGCAAGGAAGCCGTGCCGCTCACCCTGGAGCTGGATAGCGGCCGCAAGACGCTGCTGATCAGCGGTCCCAACACGGGCGGCAAATCGGTGACACTCAAAACCGTGGGCCTGCTGAGCCTGATGGCGCAATCGGGCCTGCCCGTGCCGGCGGCGGAAGCCGAGTTCCCCATCTTCGAGCAGGTGCTGGCGGATATCGGCGACTATCAATCCATCCAGGAAAGCCTGAGCACGTTTTCGGCGCACATCTCGCACATCCGCGAGATGGCGCTCGACGTGACGCCGGATTCCCTCGTGCTGCTGGACGAGTTGGGTGCGGCTACCGATCCCGAAGAAGGCGGCGCCCTGGGCGTGGCCATCGTGGAGCATTTCCGTGCGGCCGGGGCGTTTACCCTGGCCTCCACGCACCTGCTGGCGCTCAAAATCTACGGCGCCAACACGCCGGGCGTGGTCAACGCCTCCGTGGGCTTTGACGAGCAGACGCTCGAACCCACTTATCACCTGCACGTCGGGCTGCCGGGCAAGTCGGCCGGTCTCGAAATCGCCACCCGTCTGGGCATGCCTGCGGACATCATGCGGCGGGCGCGCGAATCCATGAGCGATCGCGAGAAAGACGTCGCGCTGTTCCTCAGTGAGCTGCATCGCCGCCTGGAAGAGGTGAAGACGCTGGAGGACCAGTTGCGCCGGCAGCAGGAGTCGCTGGCGGCTCGCGAGAAAGAGATCGCCCGGGAGTGGGAGAAGCGCGAATCGGCCAAGCTCAAGGAACTGGAGCGCCGTACCGAGCAGGTGTTGGCCCGGTTTGAAGAGCAGGCACAGGAGACCATCGGCCGGATCACCGAAAGCTCCGAGCATCGCAAGGCTGCCGACCAGGCGCGGCGGCGGGTATCCAAAGTGAAGCGCGAGCTGCGCGAGGAATTTCAGACCACCGTGCTCTCCACGCAGGAGGACTCGCGCCAGGGCGAACTGCGGCGGCCGCGGATCGAGGAAGGCGTTCGCGTGCGGCTGAAGGACATTCGCGAACCGGCGCGCGTGCGCCGCATCCTGGGCGAGGACCGCATCGAAGTGGAGGCCGGCTTCATGAAGCTCCAGGTGCCGGTGGACGATGTGATCGAAGTGCTGCCGGAGACCGGCGGTGCGGCGAAGCTGCCGAAGAACGTCAGCTTCCGCCCGGCTCCCGAGCTGGCGCCGGTCTTCCAGGAGATCAACCTGATCGGCCAGCATGCCGAAGAGGCCGTGGACCACGTCGACCAGTTTCTGGATCGCGCGGTGATGGCCACCGCCAGCCGCGTGCGCATCGTGCACGGCCACGGCATGGGGATCCTGCGCAAGGCCATCTGGGACCTGCTGGCGAAGAATCCCCACGTGGAAAAGTTCTATCAGGCGCCGCAGCAGGAAGGCGGTTCCGGCGCCACCATCGTGGAGCTAAAGGACTGAGAGCACCTGGGCCGCGTGCCCGGCCGGCTTGACCTTGGAGAAGATCTTCTCGATGCGGCCGTCCTCGCCGATCACGAAGGTGGTGCGCTCGATGCCCATCACCTTCTTGCCGTACATATTTTTTTCTTTCCAGACACCGTAGGCATAGGCCGCCGTCTTATCCGGATCGCACAGCAGCCTAAACGGCAGGGACTGCTTCTGCTTGAAATTCGCCTGGGCCTTGGGAGTATCGGGCGAGATCCCCAGCACCACCGTGTTCCTGCCGGTGAACCTGGGGAACGAGTCGCGGAACTCGCAAGCCTCCACCGTGCAGCCGGGAGTGCTGGCCCGCGGATAGAAGTAGAGCACGACTTTCTTGCCTTTGACGCTCGCCAGGTCGAAATCTTCGCCCGTATCGGTCTGCAAATGAATCGCAGGAGCCGGATCGCCTTCTTTGAGTGCCATCGCGTTGATTATCCCTTATCCATTACACGTCGACACGATTGTCGACGCAGCCCGATAAATCGGGCGCTACGTAGCGCAAGCTTCAGCTTGCCGCGTCGACGCTCTCGTCGACGCCTACCCCAGCTTCCTCTTCAACAACTCATTCACCGTAGCCGGATTCGCCTGCCCGCGCGTAGCCTTCATCACCTGCCCGACAAAATACCCCATCACGGTAGTCTTCCCCCCGCGGAACTGCTCCACCTGTTTAGAACTCGCCGCCAGCACATCGTCGATCACCTTTTCGAGAGCGCCCGTATCGCTGATCTGGCGCAGTCCTTCGCGCTCGATGATGACCGCCGGAGCCTCACCATTCGAAAGCATCTTCGCGAAGATCTCTTTCCCCAGCTTGCCCGAGATCTCGCCCTTGCCGATCAAGGCCACCAACTCCCCCAGGTGCTCGGCCGAGACCGGCGATTCGGTGATTTCCCTGCCCTCGGATTTGAGCGCGCCCATCAGGTCGCCCATTACCCAGTTGGCGGTGGTCTTGGGGTCGCCGGAAACCTCGGCGGCTTTCTCGTAGTAATCGCTGATGGCCCGGGTGGCGGTGAGCACCCCGGCGTCGTATTCGCGCAGGCCATGGCTCTCGACGAAGCGCGCCCGCTTCTGGGCCGGCAGTTCCGGCATCTGGGCACGCACGCTGGCGCGCCAGGCGTCGCTGATGCGTAGAGGCACCAGGTCCGGCTCGGGAAAATAGCGATAGTCGTGAGCCTGTTCCTTGCTGCGCATCCCCGCGGTTTCGCCCGAATCGGGATTGTACAGCCGCGTCTCCTGCAAGACCCGCCCGCCGCTCTCCACGATCGCCACCTGCCGCGCGATCTCGTAGTCGAGCGCCTGCTTGAGGAACCGGAAGGAGTTCAGGTTCTTCACCTCGGCCTTGGTGCCGAACTGCTCCGCGCCCTTCCGCCGCACCGATACGTTGGCGTCACAGCGCAGTTGCCCCTTCTCCATGTCGCATTGCGAAATCTCCACGAACTGCATGACCTGCTTCAACTCGGTCAGGAAGGTATAGGCCTCGTCGGAGCTGCGCATGTCGGGCTCGGTCACGATCTCGATCAGCGGCGTGCCGCAGCGGTTCAAATCCACGTAGGAGAAGCGGTCGGAATCCTTGAAGCCGTCGTGGATGCTCTTGCCGGCATCGTCTTCCATGTGGACGCGGGTGATGCCGATCCGCCGGGGGGCGCCGTCCACCAGAATATCCACCCAGCCCTGGATCGCCAGCGGCTCATCGTATTGCGAGATCTGGTAGCCCTTGGGCAGGTCCGGATAGAAGTAGTTCTTGCGCGCGAACCGCGAGACCGCGGGGATGGTGCAGTTCAGAGCCATGGACGCTTTCATGGCCAACTCCACCGCATCGCGGCTCAGCACCGGCAGCGCCCCCGGCAGGCCCAGGCAGACCGGGCAGACGTTGCTGTTCGGCGCGGCGCCGAAACTGGTGGGACAGCCGCAGAAGATCTTGGTCGCGGTGGCCAGTTGCACATGCACTTCCAGCCCGATCACGGGTTCGTACTTGGCAATCACATCCGGAGGAGCCGGATCGACGATGGCAGAGGACATCGCTTTTCATTATAGGGGTGTGGGACGGGGGCGAGCGGACTCTCGCCCCCTATCCGAGGACCGGCCTCGCCGCGCGGTCCAGGGCCACCTGGACAGGAAGGATGCCACGGTGGCCGGAAAGTTCGAATCTGATCGTGATCGTGGTGCTCACCTCGACCCGTTGCCCGTTGATTTCGGTGGGCTTATACTTCCACTGGTTGACCGCCTTCAGAGCTGCTTTCACCAGCAGCGGGTGGCCGCTGAGCACGCGCAGATCGGCTACATGCCCGTCGGCGGCGATCTTCGCCGCCAGGCGCACCTCGCCGGTGATCCGGTGCCGCTTCGCCGCCGGCGGATAGTCCGGTTCCACCCGCACAACAAGCTTTCGCTCCTGCACCGCCTCCGGGACTTTCCATTGCGCAAAGAGGCCGGCCAGCAGGCACAACGGCAGAAGTTGGGCGATATGTCGCACCGAAAGTCTTAGACACCACGGGACCCCATACGGTTCCGGGCAGGCGCAGTTGAGTATACTGTTAAGGGAATTCCATCACAATGAGTGCATTAGCGACAGCCAGCCCTCTGACGCGGGCGGTACGTTTCTACGAAGCCACCAACGGGAAAAAGGTGGTGATGGCGTTAACCGGTGTCGTCCTCTTCGGTTACGTGTTGGCTCATCTTTTGGGCAACCTGCAGATCTACATGGGACCTGCCCAGATCAACGCGTACGCGGAGTTTCTGCATTCCAAGCCCGGCGCTCTCTGGGCAGCACGCACGGTGCTCCTGATCTGTGTGGTGTGGCACATCGTCGCCGCCACGCAATTATGGGCCTTGAACCGGGCCGCGCGGCCGGTCAGCTACGCCAAAAAAGCCAATGTGCCGTCCAGCTATGCGGCGCGCACCATGAAATGGAGCGGCCCGATTATCGCCGCCTTCGTAGTCTTCCACATCCTGCACCTCACCACGGGCGATGTGCTGCCGGCCGAATACCAGGAATTGCAGGTGTATCACAACGTGACCATGGGGTTCTCGCACCTGCCTGTGTCCATTGCCTACATCGTGTGTATGATCCTGCTCTGTATGCACCTCTATCACGGGCTGTGGAGCATGTTTCAATCCGTGGGCATCAGCCATCCCCGTTACACGCCCTGGTTGAAGCGGTTCGCCAAGGTCTTCGCGATCTTCATTTGCGTGGGCAATATTTCGATCCCCATCTCGGTGATGCTCGGGATCCTTCCGGTGAGGTAACGACGGAGCACAAAACATGGAACTGAATGCCAAGATCCCATCCGGCCCGATCGAGAACCGCTGGGACAAGCATCGCTTTGATCTGAAGCTGGTGAATCCAGCCAATAAGCGAAAGTACAGCATCATCGTCGTGGGCAGCGGACTGGCCGGCGG
>CAZMRK010000479.1:0-38064 GCA_964568355.1 uncultured Solibacteraceae bacterium
CCAGAGACCGAAACCGTGGAGCAGGAACAGTTTGTTCCGCTCTACCACGTGGTGCTGCTTGACGACAATGACCACACCTACGATTACGTGATCGAGATGCTTCAGAAGCTTTTCATCTTCTCCCTGGAGCAGGCCTTCCGCCATGCGGAGGAGGTGGACCGCTGCGGACGGACGATTCTGATCACCTGCGAACTGCCGCAAGCCGAATTCGCCCGGGACCAGATCCATGCCTATGGCCCGGACTGGCGCCTGGCCAGATCGAAGGGGTCGATGCGGGCGGTGGTTGAGCCGGCGAGCGCGCAATCCTGAACTGGGGCCTCCGGAAAACCCTGGGCTACAATGGAAAAATGGTGTTTGTCCGTTTGACGTTGTTGATCGTGCCTGTCGCTTGCCTGTTGGCCCAGACCTCAGTGACCAAGCCTATCCAGATCCAGGGCTTGCCTGCCGGCGCCAAACAGCCGACCGTCACCTTGACGCAGGAGCCCGCTCCCGCGCCGCCGGCGGCGGTCTCCCCCGACAAGGTCGTGCTTCAGGTGGGTACGGAGAAGCTGACCGCCGCGGAGCTGGATCGGATCGTAAACGCACTGCCGGAGCAGTATCGGAAGGCGGCGCGGGGGCCGGGCCGGCGGCAGTTCGCCGAGAATATCGTCAAGATTAAGCTGCTGGCACAGGAAGCGCGGCGCAGAAAGATGGATCAAAGCGCGCAGTTCCAGACACAGATCGCCTTCCAGGGGGAAAACCTGCTGGCCGGTCTGCTGTTCCAGGATCTGGCTGCGTCAGCCAAGATCGAGGATGTCGATGTGCATCGTTTTTACGATGCCCACAAGACGGAATACGAGCAGGTGAAGGCGCGGCATATCCTGGTGCGATTCAAGGGTTCCGGCGTTCCCCTGAAGGCCGACCAGAAAGATCTGACCGAGGAGGAGGCGCTCGCCAAGGCGCAGGAGATCCGCCAGCAGCTCCTGGCGGGCGGAGACTTCGATGCGATCGCCAAGAAGGAATCCGACGATCCGGGTTCTGCTTCGCAGGGCGGGGAACTGGGCTTCTTCAAGCATGGGCAGATGGTGGCTCCCTTCGAGCAGGCCGCCTTTGCGCAAGCCCCTGGGAAAGTCAGCGAGCCGGTGAAGAGCCAGTTCGGCTATCATCTGATCCTGGTAGAGGATAAGCAGACCAAGACGTTTGACGAGATGCGGCCGCAGATTGAACGGCAGTTGCGTCCGGAGGCAGCCCAGAAAGCAATCGACGACCTTCGGAAGCAAAACCCGGTCGTGCTCGATTCCACGTACTTCGGACCGGCGGAATAAGGAAGTGAGAGGCGAGGGGCAGACTCCACTCCATCTGCCTCTCGGAGTCTACTCCCTTACAGCCGCGGTTCGGTGGTGGAAGGGAACCGCGCGTTCGCAAGCCGACGAACTGAGCTACCCGATTAACGCTTTCGAACGAAATTTGTCGCTTGGGTGCGGACGGTCGGGAAAGTCTTGGAAATGTGATCGTGCCAGGTAAGGCTTTCCTCGTCGGCAAGTGCCCACAGCAGGCCCAGACCTGCCGCGCAGAAGCTCAGGCAGGTGCCGGCGAAACGCAGCAGGCGCTGTGAGGGATCCGGTGGGAAACCGTCAAAATTAGTGAGCCGGAGCTGCAGCATTCTCATGCCGAAGGTCTCCGAGCGCGCCAGCATCCACAACAGGCCGTAGAAAAAGCTCACCAGGAGGAACGCCGCTCCCAGAACTCCGGTGGTGACCGGAGTCAGCTCCAGTTCTCCCCCGCCCAGGTAAAAGGCGCCCAGGAAGAGCGAAAAACCGATCAACACCATGCTGATATCCACGCAGGAGGCAACCAGGCGATGGATGGGCGTGGCGACCGGAGCATCGCAATAAATGACGGCTTCAACAGTGGTCTTGAGCGTCCGCGGCGAAGGCGGAGCGGCGGGCAGGAAATCCAGGGCTGACTGAATCTCGGAATTCTGCGTGGAAGAGCCGCGACGGGTGCCGCTTCTGGTTGCGGGGCTCCTGGGCGCCGTGGTGCTTTTTGCCGCCGTCTTGGGTGCGGCGGTGCGCGGCGGTGTCGCGGTAACGGGCCGCGGCGAATGCTCCGGACGGCCGGGCGCGAAGGATTCGAAGGGAATGACCTTGGAGACCGGCTTATGCGCGAACAGCGATTCCTGGGTGGCAGGACGCGCGGGTGCCGGTGTAGCGTTCTCGAGGGCCGGAGCGGTCTTGGTAGAGGAGAGAGGGATAGGGCGCCGCGCCGGCACGGTGGCCAGATTCCCGTTAACGCGGGGCAGAGTGTAGGCGTCTGATGCTGTATCGCTCAACGTTCCGGACAAACGACGACCACAACGCCGACAACGATGCTCATCATCGGAATTCCACGACCGGCAGTAGCTACAGTTCATGACTCAGTGACAGACTTTCGCGCGAGATGCCTGCGGAGCAGGGTGCATTTGTGCTACGTTCTCGAATTGGGGCTCCCGAAGCACAAGTGCTCTCCTCCTCTTCGTAACATAATTAGGTACTTTTGTCACGAAGTTTCTCTCGTATCGTCGTGTTTTTTCGCTCTTACGGTACTGGGTGGAACCGCCTTATTCCTATTTCCGGCTGAGGCGCAGGTGGTCCCCCTCCCGCCTCCCACAGCGACAACGCCTGCTCCTGCTCCCTCGGCCCCCTTGCAACCTAATCAGCGCATTGCTGCGCCGCACGTCACCACAATTCCGTTAGGCGAGTGGGAGGTCCGCGCCATCGATCAGAAGACAGAGGGCTCGGTGCGGCATCTGCGCGGCCATGCGGAAATCGAAGGTCCGACCCTATTGTTCCGGGCCGACGAGATCGATTATGACGAAGAGACCAAGGAGCTCAGGGCCCGCGGCAACGTCTATTTCGAGCAGTACGAACGTAACGAGAAGATCTGGGCGGACAATGTCGAGTACAACACCGAGACAGAGACCGGCAAGTTCTATAACGTGCGGGGCGAAGGCAAGCCGCGCATCGATGCCCGGCCGGGCATCCTGACCACGGCGAACCCGTATTACTTTCAAGGCAAGTGGGCGGAGCGCAAAGGGGAGAAGTACATCCTCCACAACGGCTTCTTTACCAACTGCAAAATGCCTAACCCGTGGTGGCGTCTGAAAGGTCCGCGGTTCGACATCATTCCGGACGACCACGCCATCGCCTACAAGAGCACGTTTCTGGTGCGCCGCTTCCCGCTATTCTTCACGCCGTTTTTCTACAAATCGCTCGAACGGCTGCCGCGGCGCAGCGGCTTCCTGATGCCGAACATCGGCAACAGTTCGGTGCTGGGGACCATGATCGGCGTGGGGTATTACTGGGCCATCAACCGGAGCTACGACGTCACTTACCAGGTGCAGGACTTTACGTCACGCGGCTATGCTCACCACGTCGATCTCCGGGGCAAGCCGCGAGCGGGCAGCGACTTCGACGTCATCCTCTACGGCGTGCAGGACCGCGGTCTGGAGATGAATGACGGAACCCGGCTGAAGCAGGGCGGATTCAATATCTCTGCCATGGGGCAGTCTGACCTGGGTCACGGCTTTACCGCCCGCGGCCAGATGAACTACCTGAGCTCCCTGACGTTCCGGCAGGCCTTCACGCAGTCATTCAACGAGGCGATCTTCTCGGAAGTGCACTCGGTGGGGTTCATCAATAAGAACTGGGACACCTTCACCTTTAACGCGATTTTTGCCCGGCTGGAGAACTTCCAGCGTCCCGAAGTCCAGATCACCGATCCGGTGACCGGCCTGAAGCATACCCAGGCGGATTCGGTGATTATCCGTAAACTGCCGGAGTTGGAGCTTTCCAGCCGCGACAAGCAGATTGTGGGGGGAAAGATCCCGGTGTGGTTCTCGTTCCAATCGAGCGCGGGGTTCCTGTTTCGCGGCGAACCGATTTTTGACAGCACCGGCAGCCAACTGATCGATAAATACCAGACCAGCGAGTTTACGCATCGGCTGGACGCCCAGCCGGAAGTCATGACGGCTTTTCACTGGAAGGATTTCAGCGTCGTGCCCGGCTTTTCGATCCGGGAGACGCTGTACGGCGCGAGCCAGTCGCTCTCGGGGGGGCGCTACCAGGTGGCGGCCACGGACCTGCTGCGCAGCGCTCGGAACTTTCACGTGGATTTCCTCTTCCCGTCCCTGGCGCGGGTCTTTGACCACAAGAGCTGGATGGGCGATAAGGTAAAGCACGTGATTGAGCCGCGCGCCACTTACCGCTACGTGACCGGAATCGACAATTTCAACCGCTTGATCCGTTTCGATGAGACGGACCTGATGTCGAACACCAACGAGCTGGAGCTCTCTCTGACCAATCGCATTTATGCCAAGCGCGGCGATGATGTGCAGGAGATCTTCAGTTGGGAGCTCTCGCAGAAGCGCTTTTTCGATCCGACCTTCGGGGGCGCTCTCGTGGAGGGACAGCGCAATGTGGTGCTGAGCTCGGTGGAGTTCTCGCCCTATGCTTTTCTGGACGGCCCGCGCTCGACTTCGCCGGTGGTCTCCATTTTCCGGGCGAGCCCCAAGCCGGGGCTGGGAATCGAGTGGCGCGCCGACTATGACCCGCGGCGCCATGAAATCGTCAACAGCGGCATGACGACCGACTATCGCTGGTCCAACTACTTCATCTCGGTGGGGCACAACCAGGTGCACAGCGCGGATGTGCTGACCCCCAGCGCCAACCAGTTCCGCGGCAGCCTGGGCTTCGGAAACGAAAACCGGCGCGGCTGGAACGCTGCTTTTGTGGCGATCTACGACTATCGCCAGGGAATTATGCAGTATGCCATCACCCAGGTGACCTATAACACCGACTGCTGCGGCTTCAACGTGCAGTTCCGGCGGTTCAGCTTCGGAACGCGCAACGAGAACCAGTTCCGTCTGGCATTTGTGATCGCCAATATCGGCTCATTTGGGACAATGAAGAAGCAGGAGCGGCTATTCTAGCGCTCTGTTCTGGCGATCTGTGCTGTCGGGCGCGGAGCGCAGGTCTGTCGGGGCCGCTTTCTCAAGCGCACGGGAGACGTTACCATTCCACGCGTAGCGACATACGGAAGGCGCGAGCGCCCGGTTGATCAAGCGAATGAGTACCGGATGCGGCGGTGATCACACCTGCCCCGCCGAGATCGGTAATATTCAAACCGGGGACCGACCAGTTCGGATGGTTGAAGAAATTTGTCGCGGTAACGTCCCAGCGCAGCCGGATATACTCCGTTAGCAGGAAGTCCTTGGAGATGCCTGCATCCACCACGCTGACGCCTGGTCCCTTGATCACTCCCTTGGCCGCGCTGCCGAACATGCCCGGAGTCGGCGCAGCGAACGCTTGCACGTCATACCAACGGGTCACCGTCTGCTGATCGGATGGCAGATTAGCGTCAAACAGATAGTTGGGGCGGATTGTCACCTGGGCGGGGGTGCGGCTGGTGGTATAGGCGGTGCCCGTGGGGTCCGGACCGGTCCACAGGGGTGTCAGGAAGTTACCGGACGTCATGCTATAGATGCCGCTGATTGACCAATTACCCACAATGTGGCGCACGATCGCATTGGCTCCGGAAAGATAATGCTTTCCTCTGCCAAACGGAAGCTCATAGATGAAATTGCCGCCCACCCGGTGGGTCGGGATGTCTTCCCACACCGACCGCTCGCGTTGCCGGTCATAGGCGTTTTCCGGACTCTGGCCAAGATCGAGATCACCGATGTCGCGGGCCAGCGTATACGACAGTTGGTAGTGGATTCCATTGGTCATGCGGCGCTCGGCGGTAACCGTGAGGGAATGGTATTGATGTCCGGCGCCATTCGTAACATAGTTGATGGCCGGATAATTCGGGAACATTCTCGGTTTATCCACATAGAGCCGCGTATCCGGAACCGGCTGATTGATGTTATAGCTCCACTGCCCCTGCCGGGTATTGGTGCCGATGTAGGAAATACGAAACCCCGTATCCCAGCGCTGGTGCTCGATGGTGGCGGTGTATTGCATACTGTAAGGCCGCTGCATATCCGGGTTAATGGCTGAGGGAATGTTAACCGTCGTGGGCCCGGCGGCAGCCGCAGGGAAAATACGCGGAAAGATCACAGTGGGTACGGCCGGATTGGTAAACGCCGGCTCGTTGATGAGGAACGGAGTGCTGCCGGGGGAGACGCCTCCTCGCGGGACCATATCGAAGAATATGCCGAAGCCCGCCCGGAAGACGGTCCGGTTGCCCCACGGACGATAGGCAAGACCGACGCGGGGCGCGAAGTCATGTTGGTTTTTTAACAATGTGTCTCCGGGCAGTCCGATATCCTTCGCCTCGATCACGTCCACATAGCCTCTGGGCAACAACGGACTTACCTTGGAAAGCGAGCCATTGGGCACCACGATTTTCCCGCTGCCGATATCGAACATCGCTTCGCGGCCGTTCGCTTCCGTGAAATTTGTGGTGTATTCGTATCGCAGCCCTGCGTTGATGGTCAACTTCGGGGTGATTTTGAAATCGTCAGTGACGAAAAGTGTATTCTGTAACCAATGGCGCTTATAGCCGAGCGGTGGATATGCCCTATTCACCGTCGTCGGGATGCCGAGTAGAAAGTCGGCATAGGGGTAGCCCGTAAAACGGTTTGAGAAACTCGCGCTTCCGAAGAGATTGGCATCCGTGCTTTTATCAGCATGGAAATGGGGAGCGACAATAATTCCGGCCTTGACACTGTGCCTGCCGTGAAACCAAGTGGCCAGATCCTGGAAGGAGTAATTAAACTCACGATTGCCGGGACGGCGATAGTTATAGCTGCTGCCCTGGTTGATAGGGGTAAGGCTGAGGCCGCTGAAAGAGAAATGCGGCATACCCGGCAGATCCGGAAGATTATCCACCAAGCCGGTGATTCCAAGGTCCTGGACAACTTGCTTGCCGAGAGTCGGCGGAGTGATCGGATTATTATTGAAGGAAACGCCGGCGCGAAACTCATTTACCAGGTGTGGCCGTATGTTGTAAGTGTAAGAGAAATTGGCGGCCCGAGTGTCGCGCCGCTGAGAGTTCTGGCCGATGCCCGGCAGATTGCCGAGAAACTGGCGGCTCCAGGCTTGATTCCATGTCCAGCGGACATAAAAAAAGGACCTGTCCGAAAGCCGGTGATCCACGCGCGCGGTATAGTACGAGTTCGGATCGAATGCGCGGATCTTGTATTCGCGGTAGTTGGCGCTGGCAAATACCGCGGTGTCGCCGTAGTTGGGCAGAGGATAGAACCGGTCCTGGATGCGCTGAGAGACAGGATTGATCTGGGAAGCCGGAATCTGGTTGTTTGCAAAAGGTACACCGGTAAGCGGATCCCGGATAACCGTGCCGATTCCGGAAAAATCTCCCCGGCGCCAGGCCTCGAGCGGTACCGTAGGATTCAGAAAGTCCTGCGCGGCGCTGCCGGCAGAGGTCTCATAAGAAAAGAAAAAAAATGTCTTGTTTCGCCCATTGTAAATCTTTGGCAGAACAACTGGCCCACCAATCGATCCACCCGGTTGATGGGAAATTCCGGTGGTCCGCTGTTGGGCAAAAGGGTCGCGGGCGCGAAACCAGGGCGTCGAGTAATAGTTGAACACATTTCCGTGTAGCTGGTTGGTTCCGGACTTGGAAATCACCGTTACCTGGCCGATCGCGCCGTATTCCGCGCTATTGCTCGCCATATCCACGCGGACTTCCTCGAAACTTTCGATATATCCCACCAGCGGACTGATCTGGCTGCCATCGTATGCCGTGCTAGTGCTAATGCCGTCAATTCCGACGTCGCCTTGATTGCCGCGGCTGCCCGCAAATCGGCGATACGACAAGCCGTATCCCGCGCTCAGCACATTCGGCGAAAGAGCCAGGTAGGCGGTGAGACTGCGCGTATTGAGCGGCAGGGTCTTCAAGAGCGTGGCATCTTTGGTGTCGCTGATGCGCGCTGTTTCCGTCTCGATCAACGTCGCGCCGCCCGTGACCTCAATCTTTGTGTCTACCGCACCGACTTCCAAAAGGACATCGAGCCGACGATAATCGCGTGCCCGTAGCACCACATTTTCGGCAACAAATTCCTTGAAACCGGGCCTCTGTGCGCGAACCGTATACGTGCCTTCCTTTAGCTGCGCCAGAGTATAGACACCAGCTTCGTTCGATTGGACTGACGTCGGAATTCCGCTCTCGATGTTCGTTGCCGTGACGGTGACTCCCGGCACGGTAGCCCCGCTGGCATCCGTTGCAGTGCCGGTGATGGTAGCGAACGTCGTTTGCGCAGAAAGCACCGCCGTAAATGAGAGTACCGCGGCGACAGCCAGGATATATCCCCTACCCCCACCCAACATAGGTATGACCTCCCCAGCCAAACTTAGCCCAGAAATCGAAGGGATCTTATATCAAAACAGGCAGGCGAGTCAATAGGATATAATCCCGAATATTTTTATTTGGCGTTGACATAAGATATAATCCTTCGCGCAATGAACCGATTCCGCATGATTGTCGTTTTCCTGTTTGCCGCGTTTCTTGGCGGTTGCGCTTCTTCTCCTGCAGGAAGCCAAAATGTAGAAGCCACCTATGGTTTGGACAGAATTCGCGCCATCAGTGAAGACCGGCGGAATGTCGTGTTGCCCATTCTCAAATGCGATCTGCAAGGCTTCAAGGAAGACGTCTCGGAATATCGTACATGGGCGGTGAAGCGCACCGCCCCCAATGGACGCATTACCGCTACCGTACCTTCCGCGGGCACATTTTATCCGGCTTTTGTTTTTTATGACGGCGCTGGTGACGAACGAATTAGAATCTCTGTGAACGGGACAGAGGCGGGCATCGCCGTGGCCGGCCTCGACGACAACCGGCAGAAGTTGTTCTTTGTCACGCGGCCGTACACGTTCCAGGGAGGTGAAAAGATCGAACTGCGGGCTATGACCGCAGACGGCATTTACCGTACGGAAGATGTCCTGTTGCTCAAGGAGAAGCCCCAGCCCACGGAACCTGCCTACACCATCACCAATGTAGAAGTGCGGCCTCAATGGGAAGGAAGCCGAGTCAACACAGCCTTTGCCTGGATTACCAGTTGGCCTGTGGCATGTACAGTCGAAACCGATGGCGGCAATGTGACGGAAGACCTGGCGCTCAACAATCACCGTGTGAAACTGGCGCTGGAGCCGCAACGTTCCTATCGCTACCGCGTAACGGCCAAAGACCGGCGAGGCCGGGTTGTCGCAACCGAGTGGAAGGTGTTCCGTTCCGATCCCCCTGCCGAGCCCACGGGAACCGCCCGCAATGAGCACTTGACTCTCCAGATTGAAAAAGGCTCTATCCCAGGGGCGCTACCCGTGACTGCCGGATTGCCGTTTCCCAAAGGCGTTTTGGGATCGGATCGTCAGTTGCGCCTTGCGGACGGCACACCGTTGCAGACGCGGGTACTCGAGCGCTGGAATGATGGAACCGTCAAGTGGGTTCTGCTTGACTTCCTGACGGCCAGGCCCGCCGCGACCCTGAACTACGGCGCAGAGGTCAGCCGAAAGCCGGTGGCCTCCGCTCTGAAAGTAATTGATAACAAGGACTCCGTCACCGTCGATACCGGGCGCATCAAGTATGTTATCGACAGGCATAAAGGCGGGCTCATCGCCTCTCTGTGGATCGACGAAAAGGAGATCTTCTCTCGCGAAAGGCCTGGAGGATTCTATTTGACAGGGCCGGACGGCGTCGAATATACGAGCTTTGCGGCGCCGGAGGCGGTAGAAGTCGAAGAAGCTGGTCCAGTGCGGGCAGTGGTTTACATCCGTGGCCACCACCAAAGCGGCAGCGGCGGCAAGTTGTTCGCGTATTCGATGCGGCTGTATGCCTGGGCCGGCCAGCCTTTCCTGCGAATCCAACATACTTTCGGCAATAATAACGGGGCCTCCGATTTTACGAATCTGAAAAGCCTGGTCCTGCGGATTCCGCTAAACGGACGGGGAGAGCATTGGTCCATGGCGGGGCATTCAGGGGCATTCCAAGGAAGTGAGCAAGTACGCCTGGTTCAGCATACTGATGACCACTACTCGTTGGAGCATGGACCTGTAGCGGAGGGCAAACGGGCGCCGGGTTGGGCCGAATGGCAGGCTGGAGCCAGTGTTGTCACCCTGGCGGTTCGCGATTTCTGGCAGAACTATCCAAAGGACCTCTCCGTCAGCCGGGACGGCTTCGAATTGGCGCTCTGCCCCGCTCTGAAGCCGAATGAATACGATTCGGCGAATGGAACCATTGACGAGCATCGCATCTATTACTATCTGCACAACGGAAGTTACAAGCTGCGCCAGGGAGTGACGAAAACCCACGATCTTTGGCTTGAGTTCGGCAATCGGAGCCCTGCCGCCGTCCGGCAGCAGCAAACTCCGCTGATGGCCGTGGCGCCTGCCGAATGGTACGCGGCTAGCGGGGCGTTCGGAGAGTTATCCGTCCCACGGAAAGATGCTGTACTTAGCCGTTATGATCGCGCGTTTGCGGAGAGCTTCGCCGGCTATCTCGGCAACCGGGAAACCAAGCGTGAATATGGAATGTTGAATTTCGGAGACTGGTGGGGCGAGCGGATCATCAACTGGGGAAATAGTGAATACGATACGCAGCATGGATTTCTGCTTCAGTTTCTGCGCACCGGGAACTTCCGGTACTTCCGCACCGCGGAGGAGGTCGAGTGGCACAATCGCGACGTGGATGCCGTGCACTATCACACGGATCCATTGAAGCGTGGCGGCGTCTATGCGCATGCCATCGGCCACACCGGAGGCTACTATCGGGAGCGGCCGAAAGCCGGGGCTCCGACGCCGGAGGGATTTCGCGAAGGCAGTCCGGAAAGCCACATGGCGGCGGATCATACATTCATCGAGGGGCATTTCGACTACTACTTCCTGACGGGAGACCGGCGATCGTTCGAGACCGCTGTAAGCACGGCCGATCGCTACGACAGTTACTTTACGAAAAATTACGACTTCAACAATTGCCGCCAGCCCGGATGGCACCTCATCCTGACGATGGCCGCTTATAACGCTACCAACGATCTTTATTACTTAAATGCCGCGCGAATCATCACCGAACGCGTACTCGAGCGGCAGACTCCCGACGGAGGATGGAAGCGGCAGATGGTCCCCGGGCACTGTTACTGCACTCCCCGGCACATGGGAAATGCCGGCTTCATGGTAGGCGTGCTGTTGACGGGCTTGAAGAGTTATTACGCAGCCACCGGAGACGAGCGCGTGGCGGACTCGATCACAAAAGCCGCCGGTTTCCTGATCGACAGCATGTGGGTCCCGGAAATCCGAGGGTTTCACTATACTTCCTGTCCCCGATCAAACACTGGCGTGGGATACAACTTTCGCCTGTTTGACGGCATCGTCTTCGCCTTTGTCCGGACGCATGATCCCAGGCTCCGGCAGATACTGCTCGCAGGGACAGAGGGGGCGCTGGAGAGCATGCCGGGGGGCCGGGATCCTCTAAAAGGAATGGAGTGGGGTAAGGCATTTACGCAGCAGATCCGCGTAACGCCGCATTACCTTGATGAGCTCGTTCAGCTCAGAGGTGAGCGACACTGAAGGCTGGCGGAGACGCGCACTACCGTCGTTTCAACAACAGCGCCCAATCCAGCCAGCCCGGGGGCTTGGGGGAGCGTCCACTGGGGGCATAAACGGGGGCAGGGGAACGGTCTCTCCGGTAAATGCGCTGAGCCAGTGGGCCTCGTAGGTTCCCGGCGCGAGTTGAATGGACACATCTCCGCAGACCTATATTCAAACAGCGCCGTATTTCCGCAGGGGGGACGTATCGGCAGATAGATCGCGTAGGTCTCACCGGGCTTCGCGAGACAGTAGGCCCAGCCGTTGACCAGTTCGTCATGGGGCTCGGTTTTCCACCATTCAAAACTGGTGAAAGAAACCACCATGCACCGACTGCTGCGGCTTCAACGTGCAGTTCCGGCGGTTCAGCTTCGGAACGCGCAATGAGAACAGGTCCGTCTGGCATTTGTGATCGCCAATATCGGCTCATTTGGGACCATGAAGAAGCAGGAGCGGCTGTTCTGAGCCGTCCACGAGCGTGCGCGGCGGCCCTCGTCCTCAGATTTTCTTGATTTTCCCCGGGCAGCCACGGTAGACTACCCCAAATCGATTTCACCCAGAGGAGTCTTTATGAGGTTGGGAATCGGCATTTCTGTCCTGGCGATCTGCATGAGGCTTTATGCCGCGGATCCTACGGGCAGCGTTGGCGGCACAGTCTCCGATCCAAGCAACGCGCCGGTCGCGAAAGTTCGCGTCGTCGTAGCCAACACCGCTACGGGCTTGACCCGCGAAACCATTACCGCGGGCGACGGCGGATTTGTTTTCCCCCTGATTCCGGTCGGTCCCTATACGCTGACCGTTGAAGCGCCCGGGTTTCGCCGCTTTGAACAGCGCGGCATCACGGTCGCGGCCAACGCCAACGCAACGGTTCCGGTCGTTCTGCAGGTGGGCAACGTGGCCGAAACGGTAACGGTAGAGGCCCATGCCGGGCTGGTCGAGACCCGTTCCGGCACGCTCGGACAGGTTGTCGACCAGCAGAAGATCGTGGAGTTGCCTTTGAACGGCCGCAACGCCGCGACCCTGGTACTGCTTTCTCCGGGCACCACCGACCTGGGCGCGCAGAATTCGCGCGGCAGCGGTGACGTGCTGCACAGTGCCGACTATCCTGGCGCGCAGGCTATCAGTTCCAACGGATCGCGCAGCGAGGGAGTGAATTACTTTCTGGACGGCGCCAGCAATCTGGACCCCTGGACCAATGTCAACAACCCGTTCCCCAATCCGGACGCTCTGGAGGAGTTCAGCGTTCAGACCAACAACTACAGCGCGGAATACGGCCGTGCCTCCGGAGCCATTGTGAACATTGTTACCAAATCCGGAACCAACGAACTGCACGGCTCTCTGTTCGAGTTCCTGCGCAACGGCGCCATGAACGCCCGCAACTTCTTCGCGCCGGTTCCCGATCATCTGAAGCGGAATCAGTATGGCGGCAGCGTGGGCGGCCCCATTGCCAAAGACCGCCTGTTCTTCTTCGGCACGTACCAGGGGACGCAGATTCGCAATATCTCCACCGGCAATTCCGCGTTCGTGCTGACCTCGGCGCAACGCAACGGAGACTTTTCGGATCTTTCCCGGCAACTGAGAGATCCGGCGACGGGCCAGCCGATCCCCGGTAACATCATTCCTGCCAGCCGCATCGATCCGGCCGCCCAGCAGTTGCTGCCTCTCATCCCGACCTCCAGTTCGCCGGACGGCCACATCACCTATGACAGCCCCCAGGTGAACAGCGAGAACCAGTTCATGGGCCGCGTGGATTACAACCTGTCGAAACATCGCCTCTACGGCCGCTATTTCTATACCAGGCAGGTCACGGATCCGATCTCGGGCAAAGTGAATCTGGTGGCCTCCGGTCCCGGCTTCACGTATTTCGACCAGGGCGTCTCGGTCAACCATACCTACACCCCCAGTGCCACCCTGTTGAACAACGTCCTGTTCTCTTACAACCGGAATAACACCCAGCGCGTAAGCGCCGCGCCGTTCGGGCTGGACACCATCGGCGTCAACATCGCGCAGCCGCCGGTGCCCGAGATCTCGGTCGCCGTATCGGGCTATTTCAGCATCGCCACCGGCAGGCAGGGCGGGTTCAACCGGCCCGCCTACGACTTTTCCGACAATGCGCACTGGATTCACGGCATCCACGAAGTGTCCTTCGGCGGCGAGGTACTGCGCGTTTTCACCGATGTCGACAATACCTACCGCCAGTCGGGAGACTTCCGCTTCCGTGGAACCAGCTACAGTGGGAACGCCGAGTCGGACTTCCTGCTGGGGTGGACCGACCGCTTCATCCAGGGCGGCGGCGATTACCGGGCGCAGCGCGGTACGATGGCCAGCCTGTTCGTTCAGGACAACATGCGCCTGTCCCGCAAGCTCAACCTGAATCTCGGGCTGCGCTGGGATCCGTGGATTCCCTTCGGCGAGAACTTCGGACGTATTCCGTGCTACGTGCCCGGAGCGCACTCCACGCGATACCCGAACGCCCCGGAAGGATATCTGCTCACGGGCGACCCGGGGTGTCCCGGCGGCGGCACGACGGCAAGATGGGGCCAGTTCGCCCCCCGTCTCGGGATCGCCTACAATCTCGACGGACGCACGGTGCTGCGCGGCGGCTTCGGCCTCTTCTACCAGCCTCCGTTCACCGAGGCGCTGGGCACGCTGACCAACAGCGCCCCGTTCAGCCCGCAGTTCACTCTGTTCGGCGTGCCGTTCGACAATCCGTATGCGGGCACGGTAAACCCTTTCCCCGCCCAATACGGCCCGGGCATTCCCGGCAAGGACGCGGCGTTCACGCTGCCGGTGGCGGTGGTCTCGCTCTCGCCGGGATGGCGTCCGCCGCGCGTGGCCAGTTGGAATCTGGCGATCGAGCGCCAGTTGCGCAAGGACGTGCTGTTCCGGGTCGCCTATGCGGCCTCTAAGGGCACGTTCCTGGGCTACAACGTGGATCTCAATCCAGCGGTCTATGGGCCGGGCGCCGATAGCGGCAATACTCAGGACCGGCGTCCCAATCAGAATTTCCAGAACGTGGTGGAGGACGTTTCCGGCGGTAATTCCATTTACAATTCGCTGCAGGTCACGCTGGAAAAGCGCTTCTCCGCCGGCTTTAACGTAAGCGCCAACTATACCTTCAGCAAGAGCATCGACGAGGTCTCCTACCTGACCGACACCTGCAGCACCAACACGATCAACCCCTACAACGTTCGCGCGTACCGGGCTGCGTCGGATTTCAACGTGCCGCACCGCTTCGTGCTGAACTATCTCTGGCAGTTGCCTTCCCCGAAGGAGAACGCCCTGTTGCGGAATCTGTTGGGGAACTGGCAGACCACCGGTATCTGGAATTGGCAGAGCGGATTTCCGCTCACCATCTCGTCCGGGGAGGACAACTCGCTCAGCGGTGTGGGCAACGATCAGGCCGATCTGGTTTCCAAGCCTGCTCTTACCAGCGGTTCGCTGGGCCAGCGCATTAACCAGTGGTTTACCACCGCCGCTTTCCGCACCAATGCGATCGGCACGTTCGGCAACGTAGGGCGCAACATTCTGTCCGGGCCCGGCACATTCAACCTGGATTTTTCGATCCAGCGGATGTTCGCCATCAAAGAACGCTGGCAGTTGCAATTCCGTGCGGAGTTCTTCAACGGAATCAATCACACGCTTCTGAACAACCCGGAGACCACCGTAACCGCCGCCGGTTTCGGCCAGATCACGACGGCGCGGGATCCTCGCATCCTGCAGATGGCATTGAAGCTCAAGTTTTGAGTACGCCATAAGCAAGGGAGTCAGCGGCAGGCGGCTCTTTTGCGCAACGGAGTAGTCGATGAGGGAAGGCCCCTCGGAGCCGTCTTACAGTCTCTCGGATCACAATTTGCTGGTGAAGGCGGCCCGGAACACGCGCAAGAGCGGTGGATGAAATTGTACATCGGGCGCCGGCGGCTTGGCTGTCCAGTTTTACAAACCTCCTTCACGCCATGGTATTCGGATAGTGCCGTGGAGCGTCAACATTGTCAAGCAAATCAAAGTGGCTGGCAATGAGTATTGCGCCAGCTTCTATCGGGTCTAACTGACGAAGGCATTTCCTCAGGGCAAGCGCCGTTGCGCTCGCAGTTGATTGCGCGCACTCAGTAGTCCATCGGCAGCGACTGCAAGTCCTCAAAGGTGAACACAGGACCCTCTTTGCAAATGTACACCGGCCCGGCGTTGCATCGTCCGCACTTGCCGATGCCGCACTTCATACGGTTTTCGAGGCTGGTGTAGACGTCGCACATGCGCGCTCCCATACGCCCGAGCACGGGAATTGTGTTCTTGATCATGATGGGCGGACCGATCACCAGCGCGATGGCATTCGACGCGGGCACCTGGGCGCGCTCGAACACGGCGGGCACAAATCCGATCTCACCCTGCCAATCCGGTGTCTCACCACCGGGATCGACGCATTGAATCACACGCACGCGCGGGTGCTTCGCCCACTCGGCGAGTTCGTCTACAAAGACCAGGTCCTGGACGGTTCGCGCTCCGTAGACGATAGTGATCTCACCGTAATCGGCGCGGTTTTCGAGGGCGTACCAGATGGCGCAGCGGATGGGCGGCATGGCAATCCCACCGCCGAGAAAGATCAGGTCCCTGCCCCTCCATTGCTCGACCGGGTAGCCGTTGCCGTATGGCCCGCGGAATCCGATTGTGTCGCCCTGCTCGACGGCCCACAGGTCTTCGGTTACGCGGCCGACTTTTCGGAAACAGAATTCGATGTGGTCGGTCCAGTTCGAACTCGAGCAGATGTTGAAGGTGGATTCTCCGGAACCGAAGGCGGAGAAGATGCCGAACTGGCCTACACGGAAATGGAAGGCGCCGCCGCGTTCGGAATCGCAGAACCGAAGGCTCACCGATTTGACATCGGGCGTGTGCTGGCGAATGGCGGTCACTTCCATCAAGTCAGGCTTATATACGTTCTGCATCGGAGATCCCGGTAACGATCGGCAGCACTCCCAAACCGGCCGGGCAGTTGCGGGCGCAGTTGCCGCAGCCGGTGCAGAGAATCTCGCCGAATTTTTCTGGATATATGAAGAACTTGTGATAGATGCGCTGGCGCTGGCGATCGGCCTGCGACTGCCGGGGATTGTGACCGCTGGCGTGCACAGTGAACAGGGGGAACTGGCAGGCATCCCAGTTGCGCGCGCGAAAGCCTTCGGAGCCGTGCCTCTCGTCGACGATATCAAAGCAATGGCAAGCCGGACAGACGTAGGCACACACGCCGCAGCCCAGACAGGCGAGCGAGTTCTCTTTCCAAAACGGCGCATCGAAATGGTCGCGGACGAAATGGCGCGTCCGGGCGGGGTCAAAGCGGACTGGCGGCCCGGCGGCTACGGGCGGGGTGTCGCCCTCATACCCTTCGCCGAACAGGACACGGCCTTTGGGATCCAGTTCGATACGGACAGCGACCGGCTGAAGGCCGAGTCGGCTGCCGTGATCCGGTCCGTCGCTCGCGGCCTGGAGACCAATCCCAACCTGAAGTTGCGCATTGAAGGTCACACCGACTCTACGGGCAACGCCGCTCACAACCTGGACCTGTCGAAGCGGCGCGCCGACGCGGTGAAAGCCGTGCTCGTCTCCCAATTCGGGGTGGACGCAGCGCGCCTGACGTGCGAAGGCATCGGTCCGGCAAAGCCGATTGATTCGAATGACACGCCTCAAGGGCGCGCGCAGAACCGCCGTGTGGAATTTGTGAAACAGTAGGTTTTGAGGTCGATGCGGCTGGCTCAACGCCCAATACTCTTCGGGAAACTCATTCTCGATAGACGTCTACGATTTGGCGGCTCCGTGCGCTCCGGTTCCATTGTCCGAAGAGTCGATTGCCAACGACAGACGGCCGGTCTCGATTCCGATTTCACCCGCCGGAGGTAGAAGACGAAGAAATCGGTATTTTGGCAAGATGACCGACAATGTGGAGCACTTGTATGAAATATTCGGTTTCGATCATATTTCTCCTCCTCGCCGGCGCAGCGCCGCTGCACGCAGAACCGCCTCGGCTCGGCGCGCAAGTGTGGATTGAGCCCGGGCAGACATCCCAAGAAATCGATGGCTGGTTTGCGCAACTCGAAGCTGCGCACATGCCCGTGGCCCGGATTTTCGTGATGTGGCCCTACTTGCAGCCCGCCGCGGAAAAATGGGACTTCTCTCTTTACGACGCCACTTTTCGCGCGGCTGAAGCGCACCACGTCCGGATCGTTGCGACCCTGACCGCGAACGGCCTTCCCTTGTTTCTTGGGGGCGACGGCTCGCAGGGCGGTGGTGTGGTGCGCTCCCCGGCACTGAAGGCAGCGTCGGATGACTACATTCGTCGCGTGGTACGGCGTTACCGCTCCAGCGCGGCACTAGATTCCTGGCTTCTAATGAACGAACCCGGCGAACCCCCGGCAGCGGCGCCACTCGCCGTCGAGGCCTTTCGGCCGTGGCTGGCGAACCGGTATCCCTCTATAGCGGCGCTGAACCTTGCATGGGGGACGGACTACCGGAGTTTTCAAGACGTCGAGGCAGGACGCCGGAAATTTTGGAACCGCACCAGCACGATCGATTGGATGATGTTCTGGCGAACGTTTCAGACCACGCAACTACGCGAGATGGCGGACTTCGTTCGTACCGAAGATCGGCAGCACGGCATTCATCTGAATCCTGCCGGTCTGGTTTCGAATCTGGCGGGAGTGTCTGACAACTTGCCGGAGTGGCGTGGATTCCTCGATACCTTGGGGTGCTCCATCCACCCCGCCTGGCATTTTGGCCTGCTCAAGGAAGAGCGGTTCGCGCTCGGTGTTTCTTACATCAATGATCTTGTCGCGGGCAGCATCGAGCCGAAACCTTACTGGGTGACCGAACTGCAAGGCGGCAACAATATTTCGAGCAGCACGCGTCCCATGAATCCCACACCCGCTGATATTGCGCAGTGGACCTGGACGAGCATCGGCTCCGGCGCTCGGCGAGTCATCTTCTGGCTGTTGAACGCACGCCGCGAGGGAGTTGAAGCCGCCGAATGGTCGCTACTGACCTTTCAGCAAAGACCCAGCAACCGTTTGGAAACTGCTTCCCGCATTGCCGGAGCGATCGAGCGGAGCTCGAATTTCTTTGACCATGCCGCGGCGGAGAGACCTCCAATCACCTTAATTCTGAGCCTGGAGACCATGACTTACGAGGCAG
Source organism: uncultured Solibacteraceae bacterium (assembly GCA_964568355.1). Lineage (GTDB taxonomy): Bacteria > Acidobacteriota > Terriglobia > Bryobacterales > Bryobacteraceae > JAJPJX01. The sequence goes on from CAZMRK010000479.1 coordinate 18,729, forward strand.
CCTTTGCCGCGGCGGACTTCCCAGGGCGCGACGTCAGCGCCCAACTCTTGGAAACTCTAGGCCTCTATGAGGCTCTAACGCGCCTGGGGCCGCCACCGGCCATCAAACACTTCGACGACTATCCCTGGGAAGCATCCAGCGAGCGGCCGCGAACCGCGGTGCTGCCGGATATTCGTACACTGACCGAAGCACAAATCACCCGGTTGAAGGCGTTCGTCGCCAACCGCAACACGCTTTTGGTTACCGGCCTGACCGGTCTCTTCGACCCTCACGGGAAAGCGTGGCCGTTAGCGGCGTTCCCACTGTCGGCGGTCACGGGAGGCAAGCTGAAAGAAGTTTCGTTCATTGGAAATATCTTTTCGTTGGCTTTGACGAGCCCTTCAGCCGAGTTGCCGTCACACCTATGGACGGGCACTGTGGATTCCACTGCCGGCCGAATTATCGCGTCCCGAGACGGTGAAGTGACGGCTACGGACTGGCAACGTCCCGGTAACGGAAGGGTGATCTGGATTCCCTCGCCAATCGGGCTCGGTGCATGGCTCCAAAATTCGGCTCCATTGGCGAAATATCTGAGAACCACTCTTTCCGGAGTGTATGACGGAATGCCGTTTCGCTTCCGGGAATCCGAGCATAGCTGTGTACTGCGAGTGCTGCGGACCGGCGACTCCTATCTCACCGTAGTGACGAACGGTGCCGCTATGCCCACTAACTGCAGCCTCGAAGGCAAAGGAAGGAAGCCCGAACTGTTGTGGGGGGAGGCCCCAGAAACAGGGCATGGGGAAACGATGTTCAGGCTGGGGCCCAAGGCAACCACAGTCCTGCTCTGGAAATAGATCGGAGGCACTGGAAAGGCCGCGTCGCCTGGGCTGCCTTTAGCCAATTGCTCCGGGCACAACGGAAGTGGACTTCGGGCGCCGCACCTTGGATGCGCCAGCCAAGACGGGATGGCATATTTTCTTCAGCAGGGTCGGGTCGTCGAGAGCCTTCCGGAAGGCCAGGGATGCCGCTGCCCTGAGCCGGATGTCGAGGCCGAGTGAGCTCACCGTGATTCTGACATCTTTTGACCACTCAGCCGGACACTGACGGGCGATCTCCTTCTTAATGAGCGGCAGCAGGACATCCTCAGCAGCCACGAGGTCGCCCCCCAGGATGATAATTTCGGGATTGAGCAAATTGACAACATGGGAGAGGGCCAGTCCCCAGGCAGCCGCGGCGCGCTTCATGGTCGAGAGCGCCGGCCCGTCGCCCTGACGGGCCTTCTCCAGCACGTCTGCAAATCGAATCCGGCCTCCGCCGCCATTGCCGCCCTGGGCCTGTTCAACGTACTGACGAACGATGCTATCGCTCAAGGCAACGGTTTCCAGGCAGCCTCTTTTTCCGCACTTGCAACGCACGGTGGAACTGACGTCGATGGTCAGGTGCCCCAGTTCGCCACTCACGTCGATCACTTTGTCTTCCAAAAAGATGCCCACACCGATGCCTCTTTCGGCGGAGACATAAACACCGTTGCGATATCCTTTCGCAGCACCCAGCCACTGCTCCGCCTGCACACAACTTTGTCGGTCCGATTCGATGAAGATGGGCAGATCGGAGAACTTCCTGGCCTCGGCGGCTTGCTTCAAGCTACTGACAAATGGGAACTGGTGCCATCCCAGGTTTACTGCACTCAGTTGCCCCTGCTTGTTCATGAACCCCGGATAGCTGATTCCCGCCGCGATGACTCGGCTGGCTTGCTCTGGATCCAGGGTCTGAATCAGATGCTCAATTCCGTCAAATACTTTCTGAATGTCCAACGATTGTCCGGGCGCCAGATCCTCTTCGTAACGACATCGCACGTCACCGCCGAAGCTGGTCAAGGCAAAACTGATCCGGTGACCTTCCAGGTCCAAGCCAATGAAATAGGCCGCATCAGGATGCAACATAAAAACCTCGGGGCGACGCCCGATGTCGGATCCAAGTTCGCCAACCTTTAAGATGGTTCCGTTGGAAAGCAACAACTGCAGCGTCTGGCTGATACTGGCTACGTTCAACCTAGTGGCCCGCCTGATGTCAGCCCGTGTCGCCGTTCGCTTTTGCAGCAGCGTTTGCAGCACCCGCTGCAACCACAGGTTGGAAACCTTCTGCATTCGCCGCTGCCGTCCCGCCAGCCGTGACTTCACTGTTCACCTACCCTCTACGCACCAAGCTGGCCGCGCGGTGCATCCCACACAAAAGCTCGAACCGAGCACACACACGGCAACACTTTTAAAACTCATAGTATACCCCCACAATTAGCTGCAACGAGTAAATTGATTTGCATAATATAAAAATACTATGACTCGCTTGGTCAGCACCTCTGTAAGCCTCAAATTAGGCCTGATATCAAGTCCATACAGGACATCCGGCCCCATGGCTTTGGGTGTTGAGAGAGTACTTCTTTCGTAACATAAAAAATCTCTTGACAGTAGACTGGATGAGGCATATGATCCATCTTGACATATGGGATAAAGGAGTCGTTTATGAGGAAATCTCGTAACTTGCTTCTGGTGCTTGTAGGCCTATTCCTGCTCGCTGATACGTTGGTCGCACAGGTCAAATCCAGTGCGATTACAGGAACAATCACGGATTCGTCAGGCGCTCGGGTTTTGAAGGCGTCCGTGACCGTTACCGATGAAGCGACCAATGTCAGTACGGAAACCCAAACGAATGACGCCGGCGAGTATACGGTGCCATACCTGCCAGCCGGGCGCTACACGCTGGTCGTGAAGGCCGACGGCTTCCAAACCTACCGGAAAACCGGCATCACAATGAACAGCGCTATGACTGTGCGTGCGGACGTCGAACTGCTCACAGGGAATGTGATCAGCAGCGTCGATGTGAGGGCCGACGCACTGGCGCTTCAGACGGAAACTTCGACAGTACAGAGTACGATCAATCAGCAACTGATCCGAGATCTGCCTAACATCAACAACAATCCCCTGTACTACGCGACCCTGCAAGCCGGTGTGGTGGCAACCCCAATGATGTACAACAGCAAACACCTGGGTGTGGGGTACGCAGACCGGCAGGCGATGTCTGCCACTCGTGTCAACGGCGGAGCGCTGGGGACCAACGACGTCCAGTTGGATGGTGTATCGGTGCAGGGCGCAGCATGGCACGAAACAGCCGTTGTCCCTGACCGGGACGCGCTACAGGAAGTAAGGGTTGCTACCAACAGTTTCTCCGCCGACGTAGGCAACGCTCAAGGGCTGATCTCGATGATCACCAAGAGCGGCACCAATCAATTCCACGGTGGCCTCAAATACCGCGCCCGGAATGAGGGCTTGAATGCCAATGGACTGTACAACAATAGTTACGGCATCGCGCGCGCCAAGTACCGGGTGAATGAGTACGGAGGCTACGTCGGCGGCCCGGTGATGCTCCCGAAGGTCTATAACGGCAAGGATAAACTATTCTTCTTCGCATCCTATACACGATTGACCCACCTGGATCCGGACAGCTTTCTGGGAACCGTTCCGACTGAGAAAGAGCGCATGGGGGATTTCAGCGAGACGATGGTCAGGGACGCGAACGGAAACCCTGCGCACGTCCGCATCTACGATCCCTATAGCTCGAAACTCATTCCGGGCAGCACCACGCTCGTCGAGCGCAGCCCCTACCCAGGCAACATCATCACCAACGCGGATCCTTACGGCCTGAAAATCGCACAATCGTACCCGAAGCCTAACCATCCGCCCACTGATGCATACGGCCACGGCAACTTCGCCTATAATGGCACGATTCCGGTCGTTCGCAACACTCTTGCGACCAGAGCCGATTTCCGGCCCAACGATAAAAATTCCCTCTATTTCTCGTTCGGCGAATCATTTGGCTCGTCCACGCCGCCAAACCGGTGGGGTGATGACAACTCGTTCGTCAATATGGCGATGCCGGGTGTCACGAACGACAAGAATCCGTATGCAGCCTTGGGTGATACCATCACCGTAAATCCCACCACAGTGGTCGACGTCCGTTACGGCGTGACCCACATTCACACCGCCTCTACCGTGCCAGCCGGAACCGGATTCGACTATGCCGACTATGGCATGCCCAGCAATGTGCAGGCTCTGGTTGCCATGGCGGGAACGGCGCCGTCCATCGGAGGTTTCAATGCGTGGACCGAGTTGAACAACGACGCCTGGGCCCGCAAAGCGGAAAACCAGCTCAACCACGTGCTTACCGGCAGCGTCACGAAGGTGCATGGTAAGTGGACCCTCAAAGCTGGCGGCGAGTATCGTGTCTACCTGGGAAACTGGCAGGACCTTCAATATGCCACACCGGCTATCGGCGTGTGGCAGCAGGGCACCATGTCCACCGGCCGCTATGGGGATATCTATGGCAATAACTCCAGCCTGATCACCGATCCCGTGGACGCTGGCGCTGCTGGCGCCATCATCATGACTGGCGCCACTGGCTGGTACCTCGGCAGCGGCACGACAACCAAGCCTGCCTTGGCCGCCAAGTATGGTGCCGTGTATACGCAAAATGACTGGAGGGTCACCAACAAACTGACCTTGAATCTGGGGCTGCGCTACGAAGTACAGCCCGGACCGACGGAGCGGTACAACCGTATGTCGGCCTACAGCCTTACCGAACAGAACCCCTACGTAACCGAGCTGAGTGGCGTAGGGAATGCAAGTCCGTTGGGAGCGTACGGCGCGATCGTTTTCCCGGGTCAAAGCGGGTTGCCCCGCAACCTCTGGACAACGAGTTGGGACAATATATCGCCTCGTATCGGTGCCGCTTACCGGTTGAGTGACTCGACTGTCTTGCGCGGCGGCTATGGCCGGATTTACGCACCGAGCAACACCGGGTTCAATGCCAATGGCAGTTTCTACGGCACTGGCCCCTACTCGTCGGGCGCCAACTGGATTCCCTACGGTCTGAGCCCCAGCACGGGGGTACCGATCGGCCGTTTTAGTGATCCGCAGAACACGCAGATCATCGAGGCTACCGGGAGCGTCCAGGCCCCGTCCATCTATTGCTGCAGCGGCGGCTGGGTCCTTCAGAACGGCTACAAGAACGGCCGCATGGATCAATGGAATTTCTTCGTGGAACGTAAACTCCCTCACGACTGGATGGTTTCTGCCGGCTACGTCGGATCGCATGGTTCTAACCTGAACTGGTATGGATATCCGGTTTCCGGCTCCTGGAGCATTCCGGATTCCACGTTGGCTGCCTGGCGCAGCGGCTGGCTCGCCTCCAACGGTCTGAACAATCCGGCTTCGGTCATGATTGCCAACCCCGCGCCGGCACTGATCGGCTACGCCGGCGGTGCGACGATCAATACCATGAGGTCGCAGCTTCCCTATCTTGCGCTTTACGGTGCAACCTACACCGCCAGCGTCGGCAGTTCGAACTACAACGCACTGCAAGTCAAGGCAGAGCGTTCGCTGGCGAACGGCCTTCAGTTGATGCTCAATTACACCTGGTCCAAGAGCACTGGAGTCACAGGTGGGAGCGCGGGCTCTACGTTCGCCGAAACGCAGCTTGGCAATTCAGTGAACGCGGTGGGCGGCGTGGACTATCGCAATCTTGAAAACAACAGTGGCCTGCAGGGCTACGACATCCCACACCGGTTCGTCGCAGTGGCATCGTACCTGCTGCCTACAGGCAAGGGCAAGGCTCTTGATTCCGGTAATTCCGTTTTGCGCGCAATTATCGGAGACTGGCAAATCTCTTCCGTCTTGACATTGCAGAGCGGTATGCCCTTCGGACCTTCCTGCAGCACGATGAACGGGCGCTGTAACCGTGTGTCAGGGGAGCCCGTTGAGGTTCCTAAAGAACTCCAGCGCTGGTACGACGGCAAAACGACGGTCACTCTCCCGAACGGGCGTACGATCACCCCGGATGCTCACACGTTTCTGAAGTGGAACCCGGACCTCTTTACCTCGCCAATCGTACAGTTACCGAACGGTACATATCAGGCAGATATATACCAATGGGGCACCTCTTCCATGTACGAAGGATGGCTGCGGACTCCAGGCCTGCGCAATATGAATCTGGCACTGAACCGCATCATCAGGGTCAAAGAGGGAGTTCAGATGGAGTTGCTTGGCGAAGCCACCAATCTTCTCAATGCAACGCAGTTCGCATCCAGGGTCGTCAACACAAGCGTGTATCCCGCCCTGACAGCCAATCCGTCGACGAACACCAAAGTTGGCCAGAACGGCGCGAGCAACTTCGGTAGCATGACCATGACATTCATGGAGCCAAGACAGATTACACTCTCTCTCCGTCTGCGGTTCTAACACGCAGGCGGAGACGCTTTCCTCCCCACCGCTGAGGCGGTGGGGGGCTTGTTTTTTCTAACATTTCTATGCGAGCGCTATGGACAGGCGACAGTTCATTCAATGGGGGCTGACCCCGGCTTTGGGTGGTGTAGTGTCGGAGCGGGCCGCGTCTGCCCAGACGGTGATCGCTGGGGACAGTGGGGCACCGCTCGTGATGCGCGCCTATACGCACGCGGATCATCGGCGCCGTCTGGAGAATATCGGCTTCTGCGAGCAATCCATTCGAAGCTGCCTGAGAAAGCACTTGGTTACGGACTACCTGCCCGGCCAAGTCTGCTATAACCTGGGCGAATATCCCACCCGGGAGAGATGGAGCCCGGATGATCGTGACGAGATGGAACTCGACCGCTTGCGCGACCACGGAATCCGTCTCATCCAAACCATGGAGGAGTGGAACGACCTGCTCCGCCTGTTTGGCGGCGATAAGCTGAGTGCAATCAACCCGGCCGGCCTTAGGCGCTTTGCGGACATGGTCCACAAGCGTGGGATGAAACTCCTGCTATATGCCTCTACCGGCTATTTTCAAAGGACGGATCCCGATTTTCGCGAAGAGTGGGCGCGTCCCGGCGGCACCTTGAAACTTGCCCACTGGAACATGGCCCGATGTTCGCCCGCCAGCCCCGGATGGCGCGCTTACCTGCTCCCCCGCATCGTTCGGATTCTGGAGGAGTATGGAGCCGACGGCCTGTACAACGACTTCGGCTACCTGCCTCTTTACCGCAATCCAAAAGATCGGACGCAGGACGAAGTTCTAGCGATGGAAGAGACGCCCGAGCACGATGCCGCGCTTGAGGATCTGCTAACGATTATCTACTCTGAGGTGAAGCGGCGCGGGGGAATATACAAAGTCCATCAGGACGGCGCACTTTGCCCGAAAACCTACAGTAAAGTCTATGACTATCTCTGGGTGGGCGAGGGCGAGTCGAGCGCGGACAAGGTTCGGGAAAATGTAAAGAATCACCCGCCTTACGTCGTTCCCTGTCTCGACATGGGTGCTACCAAAATCGACAGCGAGGACGACAAATATCTGCACGCAATTCCATATATGCAGTTTCCCTTATTGCTTGCAGGACGGTCGTTCACGGCTGAGAGGGTGGACGTGCCCGGCGTGAAATACTATTCCGGTCCTTGGGAAGCGCGCTGGCGTGAGATGTTGAAATTCCATCGCGAGCATCCAAATGGCCCCTATAGCTATGGACCATGGGATTCGTTTCCCGGCAACCCAGAGACACGGCCGGCTCACGCCCGCTGGTTGAAGCGCTATCTTAATCTTGTCGAGGATGGTACGCGTGCATATCTGGAAATCCGCGAGAGCACTCTGTTCTCTCAGCCCTTGCCAGATGGTATAGTGGCATCCGCCTTCGCGAACCGGGAAGTGTGGATGGTTCTCGCAAACTACAGCCGGACAGTGGCCACAATCCAGACGGCTGAGCCGTATACCGACCCGTTCGGTGCCGATGCCGCGCTCGTGAAGACCGGTTGGAAGCTTGCTCCGCGTTCGCTACTGATTCTCCGCCGGCCGTCCAAAAGCACCCTGAACACCGGAGAGTAGGAAAGGAAGGTACCGTTCATGAAAATCAAGAACATTGCGGTGACCGGCGCAAGTGGCAAGGTTGGCCGGCACTTAATTCCCGAACTTCTGAAAGCGGGCTTTCAGGTACGCGCCCTCCAGCACGAAACTCCGGTGACCGTTGCGAGTACAGAAACTGTCTCGGGGGACCTGGCGGACGAAACGCTCCCCGCGCGCTTCATCCAGGATATGGATGCCGTGATCCACCTGGCGAATGTCAAGGAGAACAAGCAGAAGTTCATGAGGGTCAACGTGCGCGGTACATTCCATATGTTGGACGCATGCAAGGAAAACCGCGGCATCCGACAGTATATCCAAGCCGGTTCGGATGCAAGAGCAGGCATCTATTATTACCCCCGTCCATACCCGATCGACGAAACCTATCCTCACGCAGCGTATCCTGGCTACTACGCTTTTTCCAAAGTGCTGGAAGAGACAATGTGCGAACAATATATCATCCAGTACAGGCTGCCCATCACGACCCTGCGCTTTTCCTGGGTAATGGCGGACGACGACATTCTCGCACACGCCACACTGCGACCGCCGAACTTTGGCGTCCCCATCTGGCAAGAGCTCGCCACGAGTGCCGAACAAAAAGCCTATTTCGCAAATGCAGCGGAAGGTGTTGCGAGAATGCTCCATGTCGACGGCCGGCCTTGCATCAGACATGTGGTCAGCATTCACGACGTGGTTGATGCGATCATTCTTGCCGTCGGAAACCAGGCCAGCCTCTACCAGGCCTTCAACGTGTCAGGTCCGGCGCCTTTCAGCTACGACGTGCTGGCAAAGTATATTTCTGAAAAACTGGCGATTCCAGCAGTGGACTTCTGCTGTCCGGAGTTTCACGACTTTCAGATCGACCTCAATAAGTCGCGCTCGATTCTAGGGTATAACCCGAAATACAAAATCACCGATATTGTAGATGAAGGGATTGCGTTTCGAAAAGCAGGGAAGAGGCGTCCGGATCTCAGATACCCCGGGTAGGCATTCGTCTGAAGAGGTTACTTGCGACCGGTGAAGCCGGTCTCCAGGAGGACCACTACTGTGCATTTTTGGTATTTATTCTGGCTAGTGGACTTTGCCTTAGCGGCTACAGCGTTTGTACTGATCTGGCTGATCGTTGCTGTCGGCGGTGTGCGCGATTTGCGCCACCTTTTCAGGGACCTGGAAGACGAGCAGCGTCGTGACTGAGGGGTGCGCTCAGCCCAATGAGTGTATGTGCGTCCAGATGGGGGGCAACTAAGTCGTGAATTTCCATCTTATCGACTGGATCATCGTAGTCTTCTATTTGGCCGCTACGTTTGGAGCCGGAATCTATGGTAAGCGGTATGCATTTGGAGTCAGTCAGTTCCTAGTGGCAGGGCGAAAACTCGGCCCTCACGTGGGTATCGCTACCCTGGCAGCTACGGAAATCGGCACGATCACGTTCATGTATTACGCCGAACTGGGTTTCAAAACCGGCTTCGCGTCGTTCGTGAACGGCCTTATCGCGGGTGTGGTGATGATCGTTATTGGGCGGACAGGGTTTATTGTGAAACGCCTGCGAAACATGGGGTTGATGACTGTGCCGGAGTTCTTTGAAGTGCGCTTCAACAGGCGGTTACGGATCCTCACAGGCGTGCTGGTTGCCATAGGCGGAATTCTGAACATGGGCGTCTTCCTTAAGGTGGAAGGGACGTTTCTGACGCTGATTACGGGCTTACCTCTTGAGTACCTCAAAATCACCATGACGGTGATTTTGCTCCTTGAGATGATTTATACGGTGATGGGCGGCTTGATTTACGTCGTAATTACGGATTTCATCCAGTTCGTGTTCCTCGGCTTGGGCACCATACTGGTGACGATTTATACCATTCACGTGGTTGGGTTGAATACAATGCACGCTGCGGTGGTGACGAATCTCGGCTCGAACGGATTCAACCCGCTTTCGAATCCCGAATATGGGTGGGGTTACATTCTCTTCCAGTTGTTGTTTTGGCTTGCAGTCGATACTTGTTGGCAGACCACCGCAATGCGGTCATTCTCGACGCGCGATGGCAAAACGACCAGTAGTGTGCTGCAGTGGACGGGGTTCATCTTTCTTGGCCGGGGTATGTTTCCGATGTTGTGGGGTATCGCCGCCCTGGCCATGCTCGGAAATCGCTACAACTCGCTCGAAGCGATGCCTGTCATGATCGCGCGCATTCTGCCTGCCGGCATCCTCGGCTTGGTAGTGGCGGGCATGCTGGCGGCTACCATGTCTGTCAATAGTTCGTACCTTTTGAGTTGGAGTTCCGTAATCGCCCAGGATATTGTGCTGCCGATCCGGAAGACTCCGCTCTCAGAAAGATCCCAGATGCTGCTGAACCGGGCCACGAACATCTTTGTGAGCTTGTTTATTCTGTTCTGGGGCCTCTGGTACACGCTGCCCGGCCCAGTCTATTTTTATCTCAGTATTACAGGAAGCATCTTTCTGGCCGGAGGCTTGGCGGCTGTCATCGGCGGGCTTTATTGGGTCCCAACAAACTCTGGTGGGGCTTACGGCGCCTTGCTCGCGGGCGGTCTGGGGTCCATCGGGTTTTTCTTCTTCCACGTGCCGGCCAGCTACGCGGGGCTAGGCGCGTTCCTGTTCGCTGGAGCAGGTTTGATTATTGGAACACTGGCAGGAAGGCCAGGCAGCAAATTGGCACCGCCGGTCTCACCCGGCACAGTCAAAACACCGTCGTAGTGACTTGACGATCACGACCGGCTTCCGTCCATCGAGTGCTGGACTTAATGGCGCTTTCGCGCCGTGTTACGGCTTGAGCGCAGGCTGACCTGCGGGAGGATGATCAACCATGAATCGTAGGCAATTTGTTTCCATGGCGGCCGGCGGCCTAGCCACGCGTTTGAGCGTCGCAGCAGGACCATCGCGTTTACCCATTCGCAAGGGTGTGCCTATCTCGATGCTTTCGAAGAACTGGTCGCTGCGGGACCGCATGCAGGCTGCGGTGGATGCCGGTTTCAGCGACCTGGAATGCGAGACCGTCTCCGACCCAAAGGAGGCCGAAGCGATCAAATCTGCTGCAGAACGTGCCCGGCTGCGCATCCATTCCGTCGCGAACTCTGCCCATTGGGACTTTCCATTGAACTCACCAGATCCAGAGGTGGTCAGCAAGGGCATGGCGAGTATGGACACCAGTCTACGCAACGCGCACTTTTGGGGCGCAGATACGGTGCTCCTTGTGCCCGCCGTGGTCAGTCCACTATTCAGCTACTACCAGGACGCCTGGACGCGGTCGCAACGCCAGATACGGCAGTTACTGCCGCTGGCGGAAGAGCTGAAGGTGGTAATTGCGGTCGAAGAGGTATGGAACAGGTTCCTGGTCAGCCCCCTGGAGTTTGTGCGCTATGTGGACGAATTCCGGAATCCGTGGCTAAAGGCGTATATGGATGTCGGAAATGTAGTCTTCTACGGCTATCCGCAAGATTGGATTCGCACGCTTGGCAAGCGCATTGCCAAAATACACCTGAAGGACTTCCGCTATCGCAATGAGAGGACGGAGTGGGTGGCGCTCGGCGAAGGTGATATTGATTGGCCCGAGGTGCATCGAGCACTTGCGGAAGTGGGTTACCACGGAACGGCGACAGTCGAGTTGCCGGGTGGCGATGCTACTTATTTGAAAGAAGTCGGCCGGCGGGTGAGCGCGATTCTTGACGGTAAGCGAGTTTAAGGGAGTGCCGAATCTATGTCCGCTATTCGCTGAAATCTGTAGAAATAGGTCCTAAGACAGAGGCTGCTTAACGTTTATGGCAAATCAATTGACGACGGCGCGAAGGCGCTTCTTGCAGACTGCCGGTGGTACGCTGTTGCTAAAATCGGCCACGGCATTCGGGTCGCAGGCCAATTCGACCGTGGAAGTCGGATTGGTAGGTTGCGGGGGCCGCGGAAACTGGATTGCCCCGCTCTTCCCTGAGCATTCTGGAGCCCGGGTGGTGGCGATTGCGGATGTGATTAAGAAGAGGCTTGACACCACACGTGAGAAACTCCAGGTAGCGTCGGATCGGACGTACTGGGGGCCGGAGGCTTACCGCGAGCTTGCGCAGTCGAAGCTCGATGCGGTGGTGATCGAAACTCCCCCATACTATCACCCTGAGCAGGCGGCCGCCGCTGTGGATGCCGGCAAGCATGTCTTTTGCGCGAAGCCGGTGGCGGTTGACGTTCCAGACAGCAAGAGCGTCTTGACAAGTGGGCGAACGGCCAAGGCAAAAGGCTTGAGCTTCTGGGTGGATTTGCAGAGCCGTGCTCGTCCCGCGCTGCAGGAGGCCGCCGCGCGCATGAGGCGGGGCGACATCGGGAAGATCGCGATGGCCCAAGTCTTCTACTACGCCAACCGGCCGTGGGTGGATCGTTCGACTCCCGATATGGAACCCGGATTGAAGCGCATGGTCAACTGGTTGGGCGACCGCGTGCTCGGCGGCGACATTATCGTGGAACAGAACGTCCACGTCCTGGATATGGCGAACTGGTATCTTGGAAGTCATCCGCTGAAAGCCACCGGTGCGGGGGGACGGACTAGTTGGGCTGGGACGAAATGCGACGTTGGCGACGCCTGGGATCACTTTGCGGTGACTTACTGGTACCCTGACGATGTTCATGTCACGTTTAGCTCCCACCAACTTACGGGCCGGTTCTCAGATCTCTGCGTGCGCTGCTTTGGCCTCAAGGGCTGTGCGGACACTCACTACGGCGGCCTTGTCCGCATCGTAACCGACAATCAGGAGAAGAACTGGACTGGTGCGGAAAAGGACGATACATTCACTGGCGGCTGCATCACGAACATACGAGACTTCGTCGAGAGCATCCGGACGGGGAAACCGATCAACAATGCGGCCACGGCGGTGGAGAGCGGTCTTACCGGAATCCTTGGCCGCATGGCGGCCTATCGCGGAGGCGTCGCGACCTGGGACGAGATGATGGCCTCCACCGAGAAATGGAAAGCGGACCTCCAACTCAAATGGTAGCGAGGAGAGAAAGTGACATAGATCAGTCGTCAGCACTCTGCTTCAATTCGCGACGTTTCCCTTCGTGAGAAGGTACAATTCTCGGGTATCGTTCAACCCCGGACGATTCGAATTGGTCCAAACAGTCCGCTGGCCGCGTCGCCGTGCGAGAACGAATCCTTCCACCGTGCGAAGGCGGTGTTGGTGACATCGATGATGATTTCGTTGGTGCCGGCGCGGACCGCGGAAGAGACGTCCCAGAGATAGGGAGGATAGAAACGGACACCGACGTGCCTACCGTTGACGTATAATTCCGCGATTTCCTCCACTCTACCGGCGTCGAAGCCCACGGCCCCACGAATGTCTTTTAGATCGACGGTCGCCCGATACCGAACCGTTCCTGCGTAAGAATCCATACCCGGCCACCGCCGCCAATCGTCGAGTTGGGTGCGAACCCCAATCCGCTCAAATCTGTCGTCGGAGTCGTCCACGGCGCGGCTGGCTTCCCACTTCGTGGAGACCGGCTGAGACGAGTGGAAAATGGGCATACGACCCGTTGGAGGTACGCTGGCCGAGAGGCGTATCGCCCAGAGGGAGTACACCGGGATTTGTAAATCAATATGCAGCCCGCGGCTGGCGCGCTGATAAGGAATAGATAAGTACTGTCCTGTCGCGGCATCGAGAAGTGCGGCGTGCGCCGGCGCGTTGCGGATCAGCAAGCGTGTCGATACCGGTGCAATCACGGAACGGTTATGGAGTAGTAGCCACCGGCCTTCCTTGCCGGACCGGAGCGCGGCAATGAGCATGGGAACGCACGAGGCAGCTTCGATGTTGCGCGTCTGTACGTGCGCCGGCGCCTCCTGGGTAGTGGTCAATACTGCGTTGGAGGACGCTTTCAGCCGCGCAACCGCCGAGCGAACCATTTGGTCCGAACGAGCATCGGCCGATGCTTCCGGCCAGGATTCCAGTACGATTACACGCACCCCGGCATTCGCCAGGTCGACAAGCCTCTCTGCCGCAAACCCCGGCAGAAACCGCGCGTACGGCAGAACCACCGATCGTAATGCCCGGCCGTTGATCCACCAGGCGCCATCATGGATTTCCAGGTTATGCGCAAGCGACTCATAGGGCAGCACCACCGTCGATATCTGATTGGTTTCAAGCGTCCGGACAGCGGGCGCAACATTCTGTGCCGGCCCCACCCACGCGGACTCTGCAGTATAGAGGACCGCCGCGTCGTACACTGCATCTGTCGCGGCCAGAACCTGCTGCATTCGGCCGAACTGTTGTGCCCACTGCCGGTAATAGCGCCACTGAGGATTCCCGCTCGTGCGGTTGAAGTGCTGCGGGCAGTCCGGATCGTGGTGCTTCATCGTAAAAGCGTGGGGTGAAAGCACGCCGATGCCATTTACAATGTGCCAGTCTCCGACCCACTTCTGAGCCCGGAGACCCAGACTCCATCCATAGGCGCCGAATGCTTCTGACATGATCTCGCGTGTCCCCTGTATGAGCGCCGCGCCCCGCGCCATTGCAGGGAGGCCAAACTGGAAATGCTCCTGGTCCCACGCTGAACCGGAGCCGATCGTCCAGGGGACTTCTCCCGCATCGACCCCGGGGGTCACCTGGTAGCCGACGATGTCGATACCCGGCATATCGAAATAGCGCATCGAGCGGAACCAGTGGCCAGGCCCGTACCCCAGGTTGTGATCGGCGTGATTGTCCTCCACCAGGTGGCCGATAAGCCGGACCCCGTGAGCATGGCACCAATCCTGTTGAGGTTTGAAGAAGTGTTCCGCAAAAGCCCGCGAGCACACATCCACAAAGTCCTGGCGCACTTGCCGGCTGCGAGGACCTAAGTCATACCACAGAGCCGGAAGCCACGGCGCGAGGTCGTAGCTCTTCCATTGGCGAAAAATATCCGGCAAAACGGGGGACCACGGCATGGGCATGCCGGGGGTGCCAGGCAGGCTCTGATAGGAGGTCACGTTTCGGAACCCGGTCTCGTCGCTGAAGAACCCCTTGATGGTTTTTCCGAAATCGGGGCCGAAACGCCGGAACGTCTCGTCGTGCGTCAGGCGGAGAAACTCAGCCGTGGCAGCCGGGTTCATCACGTCGATCATGTTTTTCATGGTCCAGCCGGCTTCAGGCGCGTGTACGTGAACCACGCTCCATACAATTTGCCAGCGCCCGTCGGGCTTCATCCACGACACGCGGGTGGAGCCATCCTTCGGCTTCACGTCGATGGGGTCTGCATTGGCGCGGACTGCAGTTACTGTGAGAAGGCTCTCGCCCGCACCCAGCGGCTTTGGAATCGCCCATTCTCCGGCGCCGGCCGGTCCATCCAGTGTGACCGATCGATCCTCAATGGTGTGTAGAGCGAACGTAGGATTATTCTGGACAACTTTGCCACCCGCTACACCGCTCGGGTACATCCACTCATCGAAGATCCACACGTCGAGTCCGAGCGTCCGGGCCTCGTCGATAGCGATGCCCAGATCTGCCCACCATTGGTCGCCCAAGTAATCCGGATGGGGGCGCGATTCCCAGACAAACCCTGTATTGCCCGAGGATGCGACTTCACGAATGGCCCGGCGGATGGTTTCCTCCGGCTGGCCCTGGGTCCACAGCAGTGGAACCAGCGGCATGCCCCGGCCAGACTGCCGGTCTGCCGCGGCGGAGGGCGTGGGCCGCACCGCCCGTGCCGCGATCGCTGTCTCGATTCCAGCGTTCAACAATGCTCGTCGCGTTAACTTCATGATTTAACCACCAAACATCTGACGCTATAACGAGCATGCCACGCCGGGCAATGGCTTGAGGGCGCCACAAATCCGTCATTCGCCGAAGATATAGTTGAATAAGGTCTGATTCTCACATGCGAATGCTGATAGCACTCGCTCTGGCGGTGTGCGCGTGGCCAGGGTATGCCGCGCATCCTCGCTCGAGGCGGCTGCGGCGCTACTGGTGGTGGCTCAACAGCACGTAACCAGGCACTCCCTCACGCGCGACCTGGAGGAGATGAGAGCTAAAGGGTACGCTGGCGCAATCATCGTCGACGCTGGAAGCGCCGAGCAAGGCCAAAACAGCGGGGTCCCGGCCGGCCCGGTCTTTGCCAGCGCGGAATGGCGGGCTCTCTACCGGCACGCTATTGCCGAGGCCAAGCGCCTGGGACTCGAATTGAGCTTGAACATATAGCGGTATTCACGAAACAAGTCTTGATCACTGCTGAAGATGTGGATCACGATTACCCGAGCGGCTCGCTTGTTTCTCCTGGCGATCTGGACATGGCATTGTTGCGATCTCGTTGAAAGCTGACTCTACATTTCCAAGCTGGTGGGGATAAAGGCTAAAGCGTCCGTGTTTAAGGTGGATGTGCATTGATGGCGGACCGTCCTTCGGGGTCGGTCCGGGCGGCTGTCAGTCCTGCTATCCAACAGGCAAGGCGCGTCGATCTCCGGCGCCACACCAAACACCTGCTGCTCCATCTCAGTTCAAAAATTAGTGTCTGATCTCGTAAACTGAACTAGCCTGGTCTTCCGATTTGATCCTGGCGGCCGCACCTTCGGCCGTTAATACACGCGCCAGTGTTGTGAATACAGCATGACGAACAATGCGCACGATAAGCGGTCTTCCAGATCCAACCGTCCCGGCCACGAGGACGTAAGGCTGTTATAATCCGCTGGCGATCTCGATCGCCTTTTTGAGTTGGTTATCCATTCCCTGCCGGAAGCCGCCCGCCATGTGATATGTTGATGTTGTCGTGAGATGGCAGAGAACAGCCAGATGGGGAAATCGAAGGGCGAGTGGGCGCCGGTTTCGGTCAAGGTTTACTGTCCATTTTGCGATCAGATTCCATGGCTTGGATGGATTTGCAAGGCGGTATGGACTGGTCGCGAAAGCGGCTAAATCCTTGCTGGACAGTTAAGTAGCGGAAAACACAGGAGCGCGGGAGTAATTCAGTGGTAGAATGCCAGCTTCCCAAGCTGGACGTCGCGGGTTCGAGTCCCGTCTCCCGCTCCATTTTCAATAAGTTAGCGACACCCAAAAACGCTGCACTCCGTTGCACTCCATTAAGACGCCTTTCGACGAGGCATCCTGACGATCTTCGGTTTTCCAAGCACCTCCTCTTCTAGTTTTCGGGCCGCGATGGCGCGGTCCTTGACTGACGTTTTTGTGTACTCCTCGATCGCAACACCCACGCCATGGCCCCGCTGATCCGCGGTCACCTTTGGATCAAGCTTCAGCCGGTGCCCGATGCTGGCGTGCGTTGACCGCATCACCTGAAAATCCACCCAGTCCAGCCCGAGCGGTTTGAGCTTCGGGCGGATGTAGTCGTACATGAGGGTGTCCTTCCAGACCGGCTTGCCTCTTTCGCCGGCGAACACGTATGCATCCGGCTCGGGTCCAACCGCATCCCGCATCCACTCTCGAAGCAACTCGGCCGTCCTTGGCGGGATCGCCACCTCACGCCGTGAGGGGTCCGTCTTGGGCCGGTCGATGTCGCCGCGGTACACGCGCTGTTCGACCTTCACTACGGTCGCGTCCTCGCACACATGGCGCCGCTGCAGCGCGAGCATTTCGCCTGGCCGAAACCCAGCGAAGATCGCCATGTGCAGCAGTAGCCGTTCCCGCTGGCCGACGGCGCCCAGCGCGAGGGTTACCTCCTCGGGCGTCATCGCGCGAGTTCTGCCTCTCGGCGCATACTTCGGCGTGTATAGCCGAGTGGCCGGGTTGGCTGCGATCACTTTTTCCGCCATTGCCATCTCAAGAATGGCGCTGAGGTCCCAACGCAGATGATCCACCACCGAAAACGACAATCCCGCATCGGCCTTGCGCTCCAGAAACCCCTGGAGGGACCTCAGCGAGAAATCCTTCAGCGCCGCGTCCCCGAGCTCGGTCAGGATGTGGTGCCTGATCCGGTTCTCGGATGTCCCCTGCGTTGACCGTTTCCACTTTCCGCGTTGGAACGGTAGGTACACTTGTTCCACGAACTCCCGGAGCAGTACTGGCCGCAGCCCGCCCGTTTCCGGTTGCTCGCTGCCGTTCACCGAGCGCATGATCTCGTCGCGCAACTGCTGCGCCGCCGTCTTGGTCATGCTGCCGGCGCCGAGAGTGTGATAGCGGCGATGCCCGGCATCGTCGTAATATAAGACCACCCATTTCTTTGCCTTTCCACGCCTCCGTAGCTGGAGGCTTCCTTTCTGAAATCTCCTGCGTTTCACGGATTCCTCCCGAAGCGCAGGTGTTGGTTTGGAGTGGTCCGAGTTTAACATTCCGCTCGGTCCTCCTTCCAGGCAGGGCGATCGCTATGCTGCTTGACCCGCGTTGCCACGCTGCACCTCGCCGCCCACGCTCTGGCTCTCCACGTTCCTGATCCAGTCGGTCAGCGCTCCACGGCGAATCCGGACGCTGCGTCCCGCGCGGACATGATGAACCGGCGGCATCCCGCTCACCTCACCGCGGATGAGGCGGAGCATGTGGGAATACGAAACCTTCAACACGCATGCCGCTTGATGGACCGTGAGGATCTCGTTTGGATCGGCTGGAATCGGTTCCCGTCCCTTATCCAAGATGGCGGTATTCATGGTTCACCTCCCTTTGCGCGACTCACTGCCGCTTATTGCTTTCCATCCACTGATCCAGCCATTCCCGCCGGACCAGCTTGCGCCGGCCCATGGCTATATGGGTAAGCCTGGGAATGCCGCGGACCTTGCCCGCGAGAACATGAGACACGTGCGTCTTCGAGCAGCGGAGGATCGCTGCCACATCGTTGATCGTCAGGATGGGTGCGTCTTTTGCGACTTCTTGCATTTGGAATCACCTCAAGAATTGATTGCTGAAATCAGTGGCAGCCCGAAAAGGCGGGCCCACGAACGAGCGCATGCTTGTTGAACGCGAGGCACGATCGTGCCGGCCGTCCACGCCTCGTTCGAGGTCGCGATCAACACCGTGGGCCGTTCGATGGCTGAGCGGAGCATCGGCCAGACGAGCAGTTGCTCGTAGCAGATCAGAATTGCCGCGCGCTGGCCCCCGACCTCGACCGTGCCGGCGCCAAACAGGTCCATCGCAACACCTCCGTTCCGCCGGAATGGATTCCACATCCCGCCGGGCACCGGGATGCGCTGGTGAACGGCGCCGCGGGCCTTTTTGCCGAAGGTAATTACCGAATTGTGGTATCGCGAAGATCCTGGGATCGGCTGGATGGCGCCGATCAGCACCGTTTTCCCTGTACCAGAAATCGTCGGCATCCAGAACACTTCCGTGGCCTCGGTCCAGCGGCGTACCGCTGCCTCCGGAAACACCAGAAAATCCGCCCTGGAGCGCACGACACGCCGCTGAAGTCCCTCCTCGATAGCCAAGTCGGTGAGATCTCCACGGTACGCTTGGCGCTGGATGTGGGTCGCTTCTCCTTCCCAACTGTTCGGTATTGGAAGAGGCTTCGTCTGAGCATTCAGCGCCAGGCTCGCAGCAACGGCGGTGAGCGCGGCCATCAGTC
>CAZMRK010000480.1:0-11338 GCA_964568355.1 uncultured Solibacteraceae bacterium
TACGGTTTCGCGTCGTGGAAAGAATTGCGCGAGCGAGTGGAAGAGCAATCGCTCTCCTATGCCGCGGCCGAGGAAGAGTTCGTTCGCTGCGCCACCGTCTCAGCCCAAGCCCGCGCGTTTCGATTGCTGGCGCAATACCCCGCCATCGCCGGAGCGAGCATGTACACTGCGCTGGTGCTCGGAGACGTCGAGGCGGTCCGCGCGCGCCTGGAGAAGCATCCCGAAGCCGCGCTCCAGCCCGGCGGGCCGCAGAACTGGGAGCCGCTCCTGTACGTCTGTCACACCTGCCTGCATCACGGTGCGCCCGAGCGCGCCGCCGGACTCGTTGCCATCGCGCGCGAGCTGCTGCGGCGCGGCACCAACCCCAACGCCGAATACCATTGGAACTGGCATCGCGAACTCCCCCGGACGGCGCTCTGGGGCGCGCTTTGCGCCGTCAATCACCTCCCGCTCGCCGAGGTTCTGCTCGAAGGCGGAGCGAATCCGACCGACGGCGTCTCCACCCACATCACTGCCGGATCCGGCAATCTCGCCGCCCTCGAACTGCTGCATCGCTTCGACGTCAACGTCAATGGGATCCCCGGGGGAGTTCCGCCGCTGCGCTACATCCTGAGCTGGACCAGGAACACTGCCGGCGTGCGCTGGCTCCTGGAGCACGGCGCCGACCCCAAGCTCGCCTGGAACGAGCCGGGCGACGCCCCGCTGCACATCGCCGCCGAGCGCTGGGACGTCCCCATGGTGGAGCTGCTCGTGCGCCACGGCGCCGATATCCGTCAGCGGCGCGCCGATGGCCGCACCGCGCACACCCTGGCCGAACTGCACGGCAATCGCGAAATCGCGGCCTGGCTCCTGGCTCACGGCGCCGCCGATGAACGCTCTCCGCTCGAGCGCTTCGTATCGGCCTGCGCCCGCGGCGACCGTCCCGCTGCCGAAGCCATGCTCCAGGCACACCCCCATCTGCGCGGCGAGCTCCGCGCCGAGCATCACCTGATGATGCACGTGCCGGCCGAGCGCGGGGACGCGGCCATCCTCGAAACCATGCTCGCCTGTGGTTTTGATCCCAACGTGAAAGATCACGACGGCGTCACCTCCCTGCACCGCGCCGCCATGGCCGGCCGCCCCGAAGCCGTACGCGTCCTCCTGGCCCACGGTGCCTCCCTCCAAGCGCTCGACGGCATGTTTTCCGCCACGCCGCTGGTCTGGGCCGCCGAAGGCTGGAGCCATCATCCGGAAAACGCCGACCACCTGGAAGTCGCCCGCCTGCTCATCGCCGCCGGCTCCCCCCTGGACTGGCTCCCCCCCGAAAAAGCACCCGATCCCGAAGGCACCCAAGAAAAGCTGGCCGACTTCTGCCGGGCGGCCACGTAGCGCCCGCTTCAGCGGGCAGCGTCGACGCTCGCGTCGACGTCGTCCTTTCAATCCCGCACGGGACTCACTTGTGAAAAGCGGCCCAAAGAGCGGCGACGTAAAGCTCCGACAACACGAACAGCACGCCAAAGATAGTCTTGTTGTATCGCGCCAGCCAAAGCGGCAGGTAAATGTCGAAGTTCTCCCTCCGCTCCGCCGTATACCGTCGGGCGACGTCCGTAAGCGGGCACCGCCCACCGTTGAACGCCAGGATGGCGCACTCGATCAGCACCGCCCCCGAGAACGCAGCCGCCCACCCGAACTCACCCCGCGCGCCCGACACAGGAATGGCGGCAATACATCCCACAAAAAACACCCAAACCGCGGTGTGCGCCACCTTGATGCCCACCAGCGCATAAGGTCGACCAAGTTCCACCGGCATAGATAACCTGTTTCAGACCTGATCGTATCAAATCTACCGCTGGTGTCAGCGCCCCAAATGGGGAGCAGACTTCAGTCTGCAAGGGGCTTCAGCCCCGCTACGGGTCTGAAGTCGTGGGCGGTTGACACCCGCGCCACCCCTATGACAACCTGTCCTCAGCGCGCTATGGGGCGCCTCCTGTCCGCGGCAAGGGAGCTTGCTCCCACCCGTCCACCAATTTGCGTTTTGCACGGACCTTTCATCCGGCCCTGAGCTCAGCGGACCTGGGCAACGACGGAAGGAAAGGTGCCATGCAACGAAAACTGACCCCGGCCACCACGCTCGACAATCTGAAACGGGAAGCCAAGCGCTGGCTCAAAGCCTTGCGCGAAAACCAAACCGAAGCGCGCGAACGATTCGAGCGCGCCCACCCCAAACACGCCGGCACACCCGTGCTGCGCGACATCCAATATGCACTCGCGCGCGAGCACGGCTTCCAAAGCTGGAAGGAACTGACGCTCGCCCTTCAGCAGGCCGCCAGATCTCGAACGCGCGAGGCCTACGAACGGGCCGCCCGGGACTTCGTCCAGAGCTACCACGGCGACGCAGCCGCGCTGGAGCGGCTGAACCGCCACTACGGCCGGTCATTCACCCTCGCCGATCTCAAAGCCGAAATCTGGCGCCGCGACTATGCCTACCGCCAGCGCGCCTTCCGGCTGCCTGAAAACCACTTCCCCATCGAAGAAGCCCGGATCATCCTCGCCCAGGACGCCGGCTTCGGCAGTTGGGAAAAGCTCATGGCCGCCGTCGCCGCCGGTACGCCGCCGCAGGGCGCCCCTTACGTGCTCGACACCAGGGACCACCGCATCGGACCGCGCCGCCGGATGTCGGCCGCCGATTGGGACCAACTGATCGGCATCATGAAGGAGCGCCGCATTCCCGCCCTGGACGCCAACGGGCTCATGACCGACGAAGCCTTGGCGCGCATCGCCGGCCTGGACTTCGTCACCAGCCTGAGCCTGGGAGGCTCCCGCGAGCTAACCGACGATGGCCTGCTGCATCTGGCGCGCATGCCGCAGCTCGAGTGCCTCGAACTCAACGAATATCCCGGCGGCAAGCTCACCGACCGCGGCCTGGAGGTCCTCCGCCGCCTGCCCAACCTGCGGAAATTCGAGATGACCTGGCAGGCCGGCATCACCGATCGCGGCATCGCCCATCTCCGCTCCTGCGACCAACTGGAGGAGGTCGACCTCATGGGCTCGCCGACCGGAGACGGCGCCATCCAGACGCTCCAGGGCAAACCGAAGCTCCGCCGCTTCAGCAGCGGCAGGCTCGTCACCGACGCCGGGATTCCCCTGCTGCACCACTTCCCCCTGCTGAAGGCCGCCGGCGGTCAGGGAGCGCGTCTGCTGCTCGACGGGCCATTTACCAATGCCGGCCTGGCGGCCCTGGCCGGCCTCGAAGGCATCTCCGATCTGGACCTCTTCTGGCACGTGGACCACATCACCGCGGACGGCTTCGCCCACCTGGTCCAGCTCCCCAACCTGCTGGCCCTCGGCTGTGATGGAAAGCTGAGCGGCGACGGAGCCATGAACCACATCGCGGCGATGCCGCGCCTCCAGCGCCTGCGAATCCAGGAGTCCGTCGCGACCGACGACGGATTTGTCGCGCTCGCCCAATCGCAAACCATCGAAGGCATCTGGGGCCGAGTCTGCCAAAACTTCGGAACCCGAGGCTTCCTGGCATTCGCAAAGATGCCCGCCCTGCGAAGCCTGGGCATCGGCTGCAAGAACGTGGCAGACACCGCCCTGGCCGCCCTGCCCGACTTCCCCGCGCTACGGGACCTGACCCCGATCGACTTTCAAGACGAAGGCTTCCGCCACATCGGCCGCTGCCCCAACCTGGAGCGCCTGACCTGCATGTACTGCCGCGACACCGGAGACGCCGCCACCAAACACATCCAAAACCTGGCAATCCGTTACTACTACGCCGGCCTGACCCAGATCACCGACCAAACCCTGCAAATTCTAGGCACCATGCCCTCGCTAGAGCAAATCGACCTCTACGAATGCCAAAACATCACCGACGCCGGCCTCCCCCACCTCACCCAACTCCCCAACCTCCGAGAACTCCACCTCGACGGCCTCCCCGGAGTCACGCTAGAAGGAACAAAACTCTTCCGCCCAGGAGTGCATGTTTACTATTCGAGCTGACATCATGAGAACTGCGGAGTGGCCTCCAAGTGAATCGTCCCGATCCGAATGGACGGCGCTCTGGAGGAACTTCACGCGGCTCGGACCCGGCGCTCTATCCTTTGCGCAAGATCCGGTACGGTGCCTAAGTCGATGAACCCGGTAGCTCTGAGGGAGGCTTCCCGCTCGCGGGCGATGGTGGCCAATTCCATTAATGTGGCGCCAATCAACATGGACAAATCCGCTGGCATGAAGAATGGTATACGCTGACCCGGCCCTAGATTCTGAAACCCAACTAATACTGGCTTCTCGTCCTGTAGGCGGACACCATTGATCGCGAGGTCTAGCAGTTGCGGGCTGACAAGAGAGTTGACCGAGAATGCTTTCATGAAGAAGCCCTCGCCAAGCGGTTCGGTATTGATACCCAGATGCTTGGCTATGGATTTGAACAGCTCAAGTAAACGCTGATTCCGCAAATCTGGCGAGGCATTCGGGTCAGATATCATTTCGTGGAACGATTTCAATGCCACAAGAACGTTTGGCGCGTCGTGGAAGAGCAGGAATATCTGATTGACCGCCGATATAAACAACACCGCGGCGTTCGGATCGTGTGGGCCCGGAAGAAGCACATTACGTGTGCCTACAAGCTGCTGAAAAAGGCCCAGTTTTGCTCGTCGTTTCTCATTCTTTGCGGTATACATCAGAGTCAGCCAAGTTGCGACTAAGCCCGAGAGCAGCGCGGACGCGACAATCGTCATAATATTGAGCATTTGTTGTCTCGATTATCCAATAAAAGCCTGCGTGGCACAGCTACAACGATCGCGCCGGGCTTCCGGCGGCTTCCGTTGATGTTAATCTTCCAGTTGGTCCGGCGAGGATGGATTGATTACTCCCGTATACGCCCACGCGCCTGGGAAGGCGATACACTGAACCTATGGCCCGCAAGGCAAGCGTCGTCATCGAAAAGGACGAGCACGGTTTTTATGCATGGTGCCCCGAACTGAAGGGATGTCAGTCGCAGGGCAACACACTGGAAGAGACTCTCGCAAACATCAAGGAAGCGATCGAACTCTACCTCGAAACACTCCCTGCCGATGAACGTGATGTCCTGCTCAGCCGTGAGATTCTGACGACCGCCGTCGAGGTGAATGCCTAAGCTGCCCCGCTGGACGGCAAGCGACGCAGAGCGTGCGTTGCTGGCTGCGGGCTTCAGCCATCTCCGGTCCAAGGGCAGTCACCGCATTTATGGCAAGGGTGCTCTGAGGGTGACAGTCCCGTTCCACAGCGGTGCAGCCCTGCATCCAAAAATCATCAAACAGGTGCTTGAAACCATCGAAGAAGCAGGTCAGCGCACGAGGACAGAGCAATAGCCTTCCCCCCAACTGGCACTCCCCCATCCCCATCCGCTATACTCCCCGCCATGCGGTCAATCCTGGCATTCCTCCTCCTGACCTCCCTGGCGCGCGCGCAAACGCTGCCTCACACCGACCCTCTCACCCTCACCGGCGATCCCGCCGCCCAGATGGTCGAGGGCATCTGCGCCTACCTCCAGAAGCGCACCGGCGCCTCCATCGCCACCCGCCACCCTTCCCGTGAGCGCCTCCGCCACATCCTCGGCGTCGTCGATCCGCGCGTGCCCTTCGATGCCCCCGAGCTTCTCGCCACCACCGGCACCTCCGCCCTGCTCGCCGCCTCTTCCGCCTATCGCGTCGAAGCCGTGCGCTGGCCTGTGCTCGATCGCGTCACCGCCGAAGGCATCCTGCTCCAGCCCGCCCAGGTTCCCGTCGCGCACGTCGTCGCCATCCCTGACGCCGGCCAGGAGCCTGAAACCTTCCAGGCCGCGCAGCGCCTCGCCGCCTCCGGCTGCCAGGTCCTCGTCCCCGTGCTCCTCAACCGTGACGACACTTTCTCCGGCAATCCGCGCTTCCGCATGACCAACCAGCCCCACCGCGAGTTCGTCTACCGCATGGCCTTCCCCGTCGGCCGCCACATCCTCGGCTACGAAATCCAGAAGGTCCTCGCCGCCGTCGATTGGTTCGCCAAAGCGCCCACCTCCACCCCCATCGGCGTCTGGGGCTATGGCGAAGGCGGAGCCCTGGCGCTCTACTCCGCCGCTCTCGACGACCGCATCTCCGCCGCCGGCGTCTCCGGCTATTTCCAGTCCCGCCAGCAGCTCGCCGATGAGCCCATCTACCGCAACGTCTGGGGCCTGCTCAAAGATTTCGGCGATGCCGAGCTCGCCGGCATGGTCGCGCCGCGCACCCTCGTCATCGATACCACGCCCGGTCCCGAAGTCGCCGGTCCGCCCGCGCCCACCGCCAAGCGCCGCGGAGCCGCGCCCGGCCGCCTCGTCTCCCCGCCCGCCGATTCCGTCCGCCGGGAATTCGATCGCGCCCGCGCGCTCTCTCACAGCGACCACCTCTATCTGGAATCCGATGGCCTGCCCCGCTTCCTGGCCGCCCTCCATGCCCAGCCGCGCAATCCCGCCCGCTTCGCCACCATCCAGCCGCGCGACTCCGCCGCCCGCCAGCAGCGCCAGTTGCAGGAGCTTCTGGACTACACCTGGAAGCTGGTCGAGCGCTCCGAACAGGTGCGCGACGCCTTCTGGTCGAAAGCCGACACGTCCTCGCCCGAACGCTGGGTGGCCACCAACCGCCCCCTGGTCCGCCACTTCTGGGACGAGGCCATCGGCCGCCTGCCCGCCGCCACCGAGCCCATCCACCCGCGCACCCGCCTCTCCTATCACTCCGCCAAGTGGGATGGCTATGAGGTCACGCTCGATATCTTCCCCGGCGTCTTCACCTATGGCGTGCTCCTTCTGCCCAAGGACATACCGCCCGGCGAGCGCCGTCCCGTCCTGGTCGGCCAGCACGGTCTCGAAGGCCGCCCCCAGCACCTGTTTGGCCTCCCCGAAACCGACCGCGACGAGCACAACGTCTTCACCAACTTCCACTACTACCAGAACATCGGATCCAAATTCGCCGACCTCGGCTACGTCGTCTTCCTCCCCCAGAACCCCTACATCGGCAACGACGCCTTCCGCCGCATCAACCGCCTCGGCAACCCCCTCGGCCTCTCGCTGTTCTCCTTCATCCTCGCCCAGCACGACCGTATGCTCGACTGGCTGACCTCCCTGCCCCAGGTCGATTCCCGCCGCATCGCCTTCTACGGCCTCTCCTATGGCGGCAAGACCGCCGTGCGCGTCCCCACCCTGCTCGATCGCTACGCCCTCTCCGTCTGCTCCGGCGATTTCAACGAGTGGATCCGCAAGCTCACCAGCGTGGAGGCCCCCTATAGCTACATGTTCACCGGCGAATGGGAGATGGACGAGTTCGATCTCGGCTCCATCGCCAATCACGCCGAAATGGCCAAAATCATGGCGCCCCGCCCCTTCATGGTGGAGCGCGGTCACCGCGACGGAGTCGGCGTGGACGAGTGGGTGACCTACGAATACGCCAAGGTGAAGCGCTTCTACGACGAGCTCGGCATCCCCGACCGCACCGCCATCGAATACTTCAACGGCCCCCACATGATCCACGCCCAGGGCACCATCGAGTTCATTCGAAAATTGATGCAGCGCTGAAACGGCGATCACAGCTCCATCGAATTTTTTTCGCCGCCTCTTTTCACGGACTTACCGGCGCGCAGCCCATAGCCCCGCCCGGCCCGCGCGCTACTCTGTGGATGAAAGCGTTGCTCGCTCGCCGAGATGCAACCGTCGGGGAATGGTGCAGGCGCCCAACCTAGGGGGCTCAAAGTCCTGATCCAACACCGTTCAACGTCCCAGGCGAACTGCGATCTCCTCCGGCCCCCAAAAAGCCGGCGGGAGAAGGGATCGATCCCCAAAAGCAGGACGGGCGCAAGCCCGTTCCGCTCAACGTAGCCGCATCGGCTTCCCACCGGCCTCTTTGCTTCGCTGGGCCGCATCCAGAAACGCGAAAATCTCCAGCGTTTCTTCCGGGGAGACCGGAGGCTTGCCGCTCTGGAAAAACGCCATGATCTGTTTCACCAGCGGCACATAGCTGTAAGGCACGTTGGGCGGGCTTTGCACCACCTCTTTCGGCCGGTAGACCACGGCGCCATACTGCCCATAGGGCCGTAGTGCGCGCACAGTGCCGATCCGTCCGTCCTTCCATCGCCCCACCACCACATCCGTGCCATTGGCGAAATCGCCGCCCGAAATCCGCGTCACCTCTTCCACGCCCGTCCCCATCATCGTGAACAGCATCTCGATCGGATGAATCGCGTACCATCCCAGTTCCAGGTAGTGGTGCTCTTCGAGCGGTCCCGGCCCCCACACCGTAACGCCCCGCGCATCGGGATACTTCATCGTCGTCGCAATCACGCCGAAGCGCAGCCCGGACGTGCTGAACCACGGCACCCCGGCTTCTTTCGCCAGCCGTGCGATCTCGCGCGCATCCTCCAGCGTCGCCGCCAGCGGCTTATCGATGAACACCGGCTTATGCGCCGCGATCACCGGCTTCACCTGTTGCAGATGAATGCGTCCATCGCCGCTTTCGAGCAGCACCGCGTCCACCTTGGTGCACAAAGTCGGAATATCCGGAACCATCTCCACGTGCCACTTGGTCCGCAGCTCCTCCGCGTAGCCGTCCACGCGAGTGCGGCTCGAAGGGATATCGGGGCTGCCGCCCTTGTAAGCCGCCACCACCTTCCCGCCCGGAATATGCTCCGGCGCGCTCTCGTCATTCAACAGCTTCGTAAACACGCTGACGTGCGAAATATCGGTCCCGATAATGCCGATCCGCAGATCCGCCGCCATCGCCGTCAAGGCCAGCAAACCCAAAACCGCACACCGCCCCACCGAACCGCGCGCGTAAGCAAGCGGTCTCCCCATTCCCCATCCCAAATCCATTCCACCAAAAAGTTTCATGAGCGCTCTTGAGTATACTGAAAACCTCCATGCATTTCGGTCTCCGCCTCCTGCTCCCCTTCTATATTGCCGGCATACTCCTGGCCGCGCCCCCCGAAACCCTGCCCGGCACCTCGCTCTGGAACTTCCCCGCCGACATCGCCACCGAGCAATACACCGAGATGCGCGATTTCTACGAGCGCCAGATCGCCGAAGCCGCCCGCCTCCGCACCCGCTTCTGGGAGCCCGCCGGCCCCGAGACCATCGAGCGCAATCGCCGGGAATTTCGCCGCATCACCGGCGCAATCGACACCTTCCTTCCGCCCAAACCGCAATACCAGGTCCTCGGCCACGCCGGAGCCTACCAGGTCTCGCTCGTCTCCTGGCCCATCCTGCGCCTGGGCAATGAAGGCTCCACCGTCGGCTCCTCCGGCGCCCTGGTGCGGGAATACGGCCTGCTGCTTCTCCCCGCTGGCGCGGACCGCCGCCCCGCCGTGATCGCCATCCCCGACGCCACCGAGTCCGCCGCCGATCTCGCCTGCAGGTTCGGCCGTGAGCTAGCCCTCTCCGGCTACGTCGTCTTCGCCCCCTTCTTCACCGAGCGCCGCGCCTTCAGCGAGCCCTGGACCGACGATCGCGCCTGGCTCTTCCGCCTGGCCTATCAGGTCGGCCACCACCTGATCGGCAGCGAGGTCCAGCAGGTCTCCTCCGCCTTCGACTTCCTCCGCACCCTCCCCGAAGTGGACCCCGCGCGCATCGCCGTCGCCGGTTCCGGCCAGGGCGGCCTCACCGCGCTCTACGCCGCGGCCCAGGACACCCGCATCGCCGCCGCCGTGGTCGCCGGCTATTTCGACCGCCGCGATCGCGCCTTCGAAGAGCCCGAGGATCGCACCGTCTGGCAGCACCTGGTGCGCTTTGGCGATGCCGAGATCGCCCGCATGGTCGCGCCGCGTCCGCTCGCCATCGCCGGAGGCGGTCCGCGCGTGCGCGAAGAGTTCGCCCGGATCCAGCAGCCCTTGGCCACCCTCATCGAGCCGAACGGCGCGCTCAACTGGCTCAAAAGCGTGCTCCCGGCCCCGGCCGTGACCATGCCGGCAGCCGTCCGCATCCCCATCGATCCCATCCAGGTCGCCGCCATCGCCAATGCCCGGTTCAGCGCCTGGCAGGCGCGCTACCGTAACCTCGCCCTCGAAGCTTACGCCGGCCGCGACGCCCGCTGGCAGCTCGATACCTCCTCCATCGAGCGCTACCGCGAGACCGTAAAGCCCAAACTAGAGGCTTACCTGGATATGCTCGGCCGCTATCCCCCGGCCGATGGTCCGCTCGATGCGCGCAGCGTCAAAGTCTACGACGAGCCT
The DNA here is from genome assembly GCA_964568355.1 of uncultured Solibacteraceae bacterium. GTDB lineage: Bacteria > Acidobacteriota > Terriglobia > Bryobacterales > Bryobacteraceae > JAJPJX01. The sequence goes on from CAZMRK010000480.1 coordinate 10,189, forward strand.
GCCTTCACCGGCTATCGCCTCTCCGTGCGCCTGTACGACGGCGTGCACGCCTATGGCATCCTGCTGCTGCCCAAAAGCCTGCGTCCAGGCGAGCGGCGCCCGGTGGTCTTCACCCAGCACGGCTTCAGCAGCAATCCGGAAGAGGCCCTGGGCATGGTCTCCACGCCCGGAGCAGCCATCTATTCCCGCTTCGGCGCGCGCCTGGCCGAACGCGGCTATATCGTCTTCGCCCCGCTCATCTACACCCAGAACGGCCCCCGCCGCATGGACCTGGCCCGCCACGCCCACCTCCTCGGAGAAATCCCTCTGGGTCTCGAAGTGCGGAAGTTCAGCCGGGTGCTCGACTATCTCTCCACTCTCCCCTACGTGGATCCCAAGCGCTTCGCCTTCTACGGCCTCTCCTACGGCGGCTACACCGCGCTCTGGGCCGGCCCCGCCGAGCCCCGCTTCCAGGTGGTAATCGCCAGCGGCCACTTCAACGATTGGGACATGAAGACCACCGACCCGACCCTGGGCACCTCCTTCATCTTCTACAAGGAATCCTTCGACCAGTTCAATTTCGATCTGCTCCGCTCCTTCAACCACTCGGACCTGGCTCAGATGGTGGCGCCCCGGCCCTTCATGGTCGAAATCGGAGACCAGGACGGAGTCGTCGTGCGCCCCCGCCGCTTCGCCGACCTGGAAATCCAGCGAGTCCTCGACCTCTACCGCCGCCTGGGAATCCCCGAAAGAGCCGGAGTGGCGGCCTTCCAAGGCCCCCACAAAGTCGACGGAACGAAGACCTTCCCTTTTCTAGACCGCTGGCTCAACTGGACCCCCGAGCGCTAACCCTGTGGGGCGGACGCCCTCGTCCGCGCCGGACCCCCTGGTCCGGCCTCCGCCGGGCCGACAAGGGCGTGTCAAGACCGGGGACATAGTTGACACTTTGTGCCGGGCACATCATGGACACAGCGCCGCGACCGCGAAATTCCCGCCCGAAAAACCGCAAGTTTCCCGCGCCGCGACCGTGAGGGAGCGGTCCCCCGCCGGCACGTCTACAACCCCGCCCGATTCGCCGCCACCCGCCCCAAAACCGACCAATCCAACTCCCCCATACCCTGCGCAACAGCGCTGAGATAGTGATCCCGCAGCAAACTGGCCAGCGGCATGG
>CAZMRK010000481.1:0-5195 GCA_964568355.1 uncultured Solibacteraceae bacterium
GACGCTCGACATCCGCCTGATGCCCTACGATCAGAGCCACCCCTTGCCCGAGTGGTACCGCAACTCCGGTGCCCGCCGCGCCAATCAGCCCGGCGACCCCGACGGCAGCATCTGGTCGCCCGACGCCGATGATGCCCTCTACCTCAAGACCTGGAGCGCCTTCATCCTGGCCGCCGGGGCGCGCTATGACGGCCACCCCGCGCTCAATAGCGTGGACATCTCCACGGTCGGCTACTGGGGCGAAGGCTGGGGTCCCTACCTGCCCTCCTGGGCCACCCAGAAAGCCCTCATCGATGTCTATTTCGAAGCCTTCCCCCATACCACGCTGCTCATGAACTTCGACGAACCGCGCGCCCTGTCCTATGGCACCGGGCGCGGCGCCGGCTGGCGTCTCGACTGCTGGGGCGACCTCGGCGGACGCGGCAAAACCTTCATGCACATGTTCGATCTCTATCCCCAGCAGGTCGTCCGCACCGGCATTCAGGACGTCTGGCAGCGCGGCCCCGTCTCGCTTGAAACCTGCGGCACGCCCGGTTCCTGGGCGCAATCGGGTTACACCAGCCAGCAGTTGCAGTACATCTTCGACCAGGCTCTCCGCTGGCACGCCACCTCCATCAACATCAAATCCACCGCGATTCCCCCCGCCTGGAAGCCGGCCTTCGAGGAATTTCAAAAGAAGATCGGCTATCGCCTCATCCTGCGCCGCCTGGAGTATCTGCGTACCGTGCACCCCGGCTCCATGATGGACGTGCACCTGTGGTGGTTCAACGCTGGGGCCGCGCCGCCCTATCAGGCCTTCGTACCCGCGCTCGAACTGCGCTCCGGCAGCCACGCCGGGCGCATGCGGATCCCCGCCGACGTGCGCAAATGGCTCCCCGGCGATGCCGTCTACGATGGCAACCTCTACGTGCCCGACGCTCTCCCGCCGGGAGACTACCGCGTGCGCGTCGCCCTGCTCGACCCGGAAGGTGCCCGCCCGGCCGTCCAACTGGCCATCGAGGGCCGTCAGCCCGACGGCTGGTACGACCTCGGCGCCATCCGCGTCGAGTAGCTGCCGGCTACTGTGCCGCTGCCCTGTGTTGCGGGAGCTGCCGGATCCACTCCTCGATCAGCTTGACCCCCGCTGCGTCGACCCGGTTCGTGCTGGTCGGCGGCATCTGGTACTGGCCGCGGCGCGAGATGCGTTGATACAACACGGAGCGCGCCGGGTCGCCCGGAGCCACCAGCCGCGCGTGCCGAATTCCCAGGTCTTCGTGAATCGGCTGCTCATCCACGATGCGAGCTTTCGCCAGCGGCGTCTGGTATCCCAGTTCCATCAGTGAATTCCCGCCGCCATCGGAAACATGGCAGATGGCGCAGTTGACCTGCAGATAGGTGCGCGCCCGCTGCAGGAGAGGCACCGCGGCATTGAACGGATCGGGATAGGCCGGATACGCCTCCGGAGCCTTGGCCAGCGGCTTCTTGAAAATTCCGATGTGCGCGAATGTGCGAAGCTGATTGTCCGTCACCCCCCCGTAGTTCTGGTCGCGATTCATCTGCGCCGTCGTCAGGCCCAGCGCGAAACCCGCCGCCCGCGAATGGCAGAACATGCACTCGTTGCGGCTGGGGTAGTGCCACACCTGCGTGCGCGTACCTCCCGGACTCTTGGGATCGCGGATCCGGTAGCTGCGGTCCAGGCCCTTCGAGCCCACCAGCGTGGCGTCGGCCTGGTCGTCGTCCCAGGCGTAGGTGTAGCCCACCCAGTGGTCGTCCTGCTTCACCACGATGCGCGTCTCGATATATTTACGCGAGGCCGGGTTGCCTTCCTCCAGATCCAGCGAAAACGACTTCACCGTCACCGTCCCGTCGTCGAACTCCCACGGCTTGGAGGCGGAGAAGGCCACCTGCGTGTTGCCCGGCATCGCCAGAAAGCGCTCCTTGTGCGCTCCATCGGACCAGAACGGAGCGTTCACCGAGTACGGAATCACGCCCGGAGCCACCTGGTGCCCGCGCACCGAAGTGAAAATTCCCGTCTCGCTCAGCTTGCGCGGAAACCGGGTCGTTGTGGTCACCGGCGGCCGCTTTTCCATTTGAAAGATTTGTCCGCGATCGTAGTCCACCGCGTAGAACGACCCGTCGCGCCCCAGGCCGAAGCTGGCGATCTTCACCGTCGTATCGGCAAGCTGCTCGTGCCAGGTGACCTTCTTGGCCGCGTGATCATAGCGCAGCCCCCACACCTTGCCGTACTGGTAATCGCCGTAAAGGTACACATCGCGCAGTTCCGGGAACTTGGCGCCCTGGTATACGTAGCCGCCGGTGATCGAGCGGCACTCGGTGTGGTGATGTTCCACCACCGGAGGCACGAACGGCGTCGGTCCCACCTTGGCGTTCGGGTGGAACGGATGATTGCCCTCCCGTACGCTCCAGCCGTGATTGCTGCCGCGGCTGACCAGTTCGATCATCTCCCAGATATCCTGCCCCACGTCGCCTACCCACGGCTGCCCCGTGTGCGGATCGAAGCTGAACCGCCAGGGATTGCGGAAACCGTAGGCCCAGATCTCCGGCCGCGCCCCCGGTACGCCCACAAAGGGATTGTCCTTCGGAATCGAATAGTTGCGTCCCGGGTCCGGATGGTCCACGTCGAGGCGCATCATCACCGAAAGCAGATCGTCCACTCCCTGCCCGGTGCCCTTCGGGTCCGATCCTCCCGTGCTGTCGCCCGTCACGATGTAGAGGTAGCCGTCCGGCCCGATGATGGCTTCCCCGCCGTTATGACCTCCGGCGGTCCACTCCACGATGATCGTCTCCGAATCGGGCCGCACGTGCGGCGGATTGCTGCCCGGCTCCAGTTGGAAGCGCGAGACGCGGCTCAACTGCGGCCCCTTCACCTTCGGATCGAGATGGCTGAACACGAAGACGTAACCGTTCTCCTTGTATTTCGGGTGGAAGGAGAAGGCCGAGATCCCGCGCTTCATGTCCAGGAACAGATCCTTCTTCCCGCTGGGATCGTTGGGCAGAAAGCTGTAGATCTTGCCGTTCGAATACTCCGCCACCATGAAGCGATCGGAAAGCGGATCCTGCGCCAGAAAAACCGGCTCTTTGAAGGTGACCTGCGGAAACGCCCGCACGAAGCGATAAGGCGAGGGCGGATCCGGTGAGCCAACCACGTGCGACGTCCACTTCACGCGCTGGGCGATGCCGAACGGCTTCTGCGCCTGCGCGCACAGCACCACCAGAAAAACACAGATCCACTTCCCCCACTCCCTCATCGTATACACTAAGCCCCTGAGCCTCGGATGGAATTGCTGAATTCCGCAGTCTATCACACCCAGCCGTAGCGCCCGCTTCAGCGGGCCGCTCCGAGGCTCTTCTCGACGCCCGGGACTCCACCTCTCCTACCTGCCTGCCACCACATCCACCTCCCGCGGGCCAAGCACGCGCTCCTGTCCCTGAAACCGGAACCGGGCCGTCCGATAAGACGCATTAAACAGCGTATAGACCGTCTCCTGTCTCCCCCGGAACCGGTTCACATAAACCGCCGGATGGGGCGATTCCACCAGCGGCTCCGCCTCGCCGGCAAACGCCTCCGCATGCTGCTTCAATAATTCGTGCGCGCGGCGCAGAAACGCCAGCAGGCTCTCTCCGTACCACGTGTCCGAGTGCCCTTTCAGCCAGAGCCCGTTGCCGTGCCACAGCGACAGCCGGATATCCTCCGCCGGCAACTGCCGCGGGTCGATGCCGATCGAAACCATATCCCACAGCCGGATATCCGGAAAGGCAAACCGCCACAAATTCAGCTTCAGCGGCGACAGCTTCCGGTCGGCGAACGGAAAGTTGTAGCAGAAGGCGGCATCGTAGTACGGCGCGGCCGCGTCCGGCGGGGTTTCCTCGATGTAAAGAATGGTCTGCCGCATCCCTGCCGCGTCCAGGGCCTGGCGCACGCTTTGCGCCATCCCGATCTCCCCCGGCAGCGTCTCGACCCCGGGCGGATGCCCATGCGTCGTGGCATAGCAGCGCTGGCGTCCAAATCCGTATTCGTCCAGGTACACGCCCGAAGCGCCCACCTCACGCGCGACCGCTGAGGTCCGCCCCGCCAGATACTTCCGCCACGCCGGAGCGTACGGACAGGCGAATAACTCCACCGGGTCGCCGCCGGCCCACCACCGTCTCTGGCCTTTCTCATCGATGATCTGCCAGTCCGCCCCGGACCTCCGTCCCACCGCGGAATTCTTGTCGATGAGATAGCCTTCGAAATACAGCCCCGTGGGAACACCCGCCGCATTGCCGATCGCAACATTGCGCCGCAGATCGTCCGCGCCGCCCAGTTCAATCGGGTAGTCGCCCACGCGCCCCGCTTTGTTCGACAGCGCCCATCCGGAAATGTCGATGAAGTCGATGCCGCCGAACGCCGCGCCGTCGCGAATAAAATCCTCGTAGGTGTACCGGTTCCGGCGTTCATCGAACAGGCGGCCGGTGCCGCCCACCGGATAGTCGCGGCGCGCCCAGAACGCCGAACGCATCCACGTGGGGCGCGGCCCCGCCGGCTTGTACCATGTCCGGACCCACGCCCGGTAAAGGTTGAACCCTTCGCGCCAGTCGCCGCCGTGCGGCACCACCTGGGCTTCCGGCGGCCGAAAGCTCTCGCCGGGTGCCAGCCGTACCGTGTACTCCACCTCGACCGAGACCTGCGCCCCGCTTTTTTTCAGCAGGAATCGCTTCATCCGTCCGCTGGTATCGTTTACCAGCACGCAGGCGCCGCGGCGCGCCGAGGGTGCGAACACATCTACAAACTGCAGCGGGAAGATGCCGCTGTACAGCCCTTCCAGCGCCTGCTCGGCATTGCTGATGATGTTCCCCTGCCGCGGAAACAGATAATACGCATCGGCAGCGCTTTCGCCGGGCTGTACCGTCACCGAAGGGAAATACAATTGAAAACTCTGCGGCTCCCGGCTCACGTTGGTCACCGAGAGCGACAGGCGACGTACTCCCGAGCCCGCAACCGGCCGCAGTTCCGCCCGCACGGTACCGGCCTTGGCCGTGGTCCGATACCACGGAGAGCCTTCCAGTTTCGGCTCACCCGCAGCCGGCCCTCGCGCGGCCGCCGGCATCTTCAACTCGTCGGTGGCCTGTGGCGTGGCATCCGGCGACAGGCCGGCGCCGAACAGCGCCAGTTGCACATGCGGACCGCGGTCCAGCAGTTCCACCGACCGGACCCC
>CAZMRK010000482.1:0-11192 GCA_964568355.1 uncultured Solibacteraceae bacterium
TGGGACCGGCACCACGGAAACCACTCAGTCCTAAGCCAGGAGAGACGGCATGTTTACGGCATTTTCGACGGCATTATCCGCATTGAACGCCAACTCGGTCGGGGTGGATGTGATTGGCAACAATCTGGCCAATCTCAACACACCCGGCTTCAAGGCGAGCTCGGTTTCGTTTTACGACATGGTGGCGCAGTCGATGGGGGTCAGTTCCGGCGACAAGCCCACCGGGATCGGCACGGGGCTGCCTTTGACTATGCGCCAGTTCACGCAGGGGGCCGTCCAGGCCAGCACCGGGCAACTGGATGCCGCCATCCAGGGCGACGGCTTCTTTATCGTGCGCGACGCCAACGGACAGACGCTCTATACACGAGCGGGAAATTTTCACGTGGACAGCTCGGGACGTCTGCAGACGGCAACCGGAGAATATGTGCAGGGCTGGCAGGCGGTGAACGGTGTGGTCGACCCCGCCAACACGATGATCGACAGCCTGACGCTGCCCTCCAATGCGCTGCTCTCCCCGAAGGCGACCACCACCGTGTCGGTGGATATGAACCTGGATGCCTCGGCGCTGGTGGGCCAGACCGGAGCCACCTTCTCGACGCCGGTCGAAGTGATCGATTCGCTCGGCGGGAGCCACGTGGTGACGCTGACCTTCACCAAGACCGATATCAACACGTGGGATTACAAAGCTTCGATTCCGGGAGCGGACGTGACCGACGGCACGGCCGGCACTCCTTACGACCTGGCGGATGCCACCGGCACTCTGACGTTCGACGGCCAGGGAAATCTCGTGGATCCGGCGGTGGACAATGGCACGATCTCGGTCACGCTGTCGAACCTCTCGGATGGCGCATCGGACCTGCAGTTCAACTGGTCGCTCTACAACGCCGACAATGCTCCCCGGATCACGCAATACGCGGAGACCTCGACAGCATCGTACGAGCAGGACGGGATGGGAACGGCCCACCTGACCGGGGTCAAGCTGGCCGATGGCGGGCTGCTCCTGGCCCACTATTCCAACGGCCAGGACCAGTTGGTAGGGCAACTGGCGCTGGCTGCGATTCGCAATCCGGGATCACTGGAGGCAGTGGGAGAAAACAACCTGCAAGCCACCTACGACACGGCGACGCCAGCGGTGGGTCCCGCCGATACGGCCGGACGCGGGTCGATCAAGGCGGGAGCGCTCGAAGCATCGACGGTGGACGTCGCCCGCGAGTTCACCAACCTGATCGTGATGCAGCGCAGCTACCAGGCCAATGCGCGGGTCATTACCACGGCGGACGAACTGAGCCAGGAGACCCTGAACCTCAAACGGTAAAGCCGGGGAGCGATTGTGCCGATGGGAGCTATGGAAGAGATCAGCAGGCTGGCGGATGTGCCGGTTCGCCTGGAAGTGGAGGTGGACCGGCGCAGCATGCCGGTGAGCGAGCTCATGGACCTTCGAGTCGGGAGCCTGGTGGTCATGAAACGATCGGCCGGCGAAAACATTGATATCTATGTCGCCGGGATCCGCATTGGCTCGGGAGAGATTCTCATCGTGGACAACACCATGGCGGTTCGCATCACCAACCTGGACGATCGGGAATAACGCGTTCGCCGAGAACGGGCGGAGCGGAGAAGAGACGCAATGGAGATGATGCAACCGTTGTTGGCGGTATTGGGTGTGTTCCTGCTGCTGGGAGCCTCCCTGTGGTGGCTACGGCACAAAGGACTGGCGCAGTTCACCGCGGGCAGCAGCCGCGCGGGGCGCCGGCTGGAACTGCTGGAGCGACTGGCCCTGACGCCGCAGCACTCCCTGCACCTGGTGCGGGTGGACGGACGCACCATTCTGATCGCGCTTTCTCCTTCCGGCTGCGGATTGGTCGAGCCCGGGCTGGAAGAGCCCGGGCGCGGGGAGGTGGTGCGGTGAGGCGGGTGCTGGCGCGTCTGCTCGCGGCGGCGGCCGCGGGGGCGGGGACTGCCCTGGCGGCAGCCTCTCCGCTCGACTGGCTGGGCACGCCAGGCAAGGGACCCGGGGTGGTCGGGGTTCCCATGCAGATCCTGATTCTGCTCACGCTGCTGACCCTGCTGCCGGCCATGGTGATGTGCATCACGCCCTTTCTCCGGATCACGATCGTGCTGCACTTCCTGCGCCAGGCCATCGGGACGCAATCGACGCCTTCCAATCAGGTGCTGCTGGGACTGGCGCTATTTCTGACCGTGCCGGTGATGCAGCCCGTAGGGATGGAGATGTACCAGAAAGCCTGGGTGCCGATGGAGCGCAACGAGATCAGCGCAAGCCAGGCGTTTGATGCCGGGGCCCAGCCCTTGCGGCGTTTCCTGATGCGCTTTGTGCGGGAGAAAGACGTCAAACTTTTTCTCGAGATCGCGCATGCGCCGGCGCCGCACACTCCGGCGGATCTGGAACTGCGAGTCCTGATTCCGGCTTATATCCTCTCCGAGCTCAAGGCCGGCTTTCAGATCGGAGCCGTACTGTTCCTGCCGTTTCTGATCATCGACCTGGTAGTGGCCTCGGTCACCCTGTCGATCGGCATGATCCAACTGCCGCCCGTAATGATCTCGGCGCCCTTCAAAATCCTGCTGTTCGTACTGGTGGACGGCTGGAACCTGGTGGTGGGCTCGCTGATGAAGAGCATCTCCTAGAGGCATCCATGACACCGGAATTCGCCGTCCAGATCATTCGCCAGGCACTGATGATGACCTTCTGGCTGAGCGCGCCGCTGCTGGCGATCGGGCTGGTGGTGGGGATCGTGATCAGCCTGGTGCAGATCGTGACCTCGATCCAGGACAGCGGCTTCAGCACGGTTCCGCGGCTGGCCGCCTTTCTGGCCGGTTTGCTGCTGCTGATGCCGTGGATGCTCGAAAAAATGACGGGCTACACCATCCTGCTGCTGCGGGACCTAGGGCGCTATGCACACTGATTCGCTGCTATCGCTTCCGGCCCTGTACGGGTTCCTGCTGGTGCTTGCGCGCGTGGCCGGCGTTTTTACCTGGGTGCCGCTGCCGGGCATGCACAACAGTTTCGGTCCGGCCCGGATCGTGCTGTCGCTGGCAGTCACGATCTCCCTATTGCCCGAGTGGCCTGCCGTCGATACCTCTCAAGTGGTGCTGGCGCGCATGGCCGGATGGATGTTGAGTGAAGCGGCGCTGGGCGCCAGCATCGGCCTGGCAGTAGCTTTCCTGCTGGAAGCCTTTATGGTAGGCGCACAGATCACGGCGTTGCAGGCAGGCTACGCCTATGCCTCCACGATCGATCCGGACACGCAGGCGGATTCCGGCGTGCTGCTGGTCATCGCCCAGTTGACCGCAGGGCTGCTGTTTTTCGCGCTGGGCCTCGACCGCGAGATCGTGCGCGCACTGGCCGCGAGCATTCGCGTGCATCCCCCCGGGAGTTTCCTTGTTCCCGGCCCGCTGGCGGAACAGGTCTGGCGGTTGGGCTCGGATATGTTCGCCACCGGCCTGCGCCTGGCCATGCCGGCCCTGGGCCTGCTGGTGCTGGTGGATGTCTCGCTGGCATTGTTCGGGCGCATGCACGCCCAACTGCAATTGCTGAGCCTGGCCTTTCCGTTGAAGATGCTGGCCGCTCTGGCGGTGCTGATCTCGACCATCGCCCTGTTCCCAGCGGTGTTCCGCGGCTCCGCAACCACGATGGTGCGCATCGTGCGTCTGGTGCTGGAGCGCTGAGCCATGGCGGACAAGAGCCAAAAGACCGAGCAACCAACACCCAAGCGGCTCGAAAAAGCTCGCAAGGAAGGCCAGTTTCCCAGCTCGCGGCACTTCGTCAGCGCGTTGCAACTGCTGGCCTGGGTAGCACTGCTGGCGGCCTGGGGCAGCCGTTGGGTGGCAACGGTGAGGGAGGAATGGCGTTATCTGCTGGCCGCGGCGTTCCGGCGCGAACTGGCGCCGCACGACATCGTGGCGCTTTCGGCGAACCTGCTCTGGCACACGTTCCGGCCGCTGCTCCTGGCCGGGGCGGGGCTGACGGCGCTGACCCTGGGCCTGCAACTCGCCAGCACCCGCATGGGCCTGAGCCTGAAAAAGCTGGCACCCAACCTGGGCCGGTTAAGTCCGGCCAACAAGCTGCGGGAACTTCCGAGGCAGAATCTGCCGGCCTTGCTGCAGGCACTTCTGCTGCTGCCGATCGTGGGAGCCGCCTTGTGGGTGCTGGTGCGCGACAATCTGGCGGCCTTTCTGACGCTGCCGCTCACCAGCGTGGGCGCAGGGGCGCGTCTGGTGGCGGATTCGCTCCAGCAACTGCTCTGGAAGATCACTCTGGTTTTTCTGGTCTTCGGCTGTGTGGACCTGCTGCGCCAGCGGCGCCTGCATCAGCAGGACCTGCGCATGAGCAAGCAGGAGATCCGGGACGAGTTGAAGGAAGTGGAAGGCAATCCGCAGATGAAGGCGCGCATCCGGCGGCTGCGGCGCGATGTGCTGCGCCGCCGGATGATGCAGCAGGTGCCGCGGGCCACCGCCGTGGTAGTGAATCCGACCCATTTCGCCGTGGCGCTGCGCTACGAGGCCGCCTCGATGACGGCTCCCGTCGTCGTGGCCAAAGGCAAGAACTATCTGGCACTGCGGATCCGCCGGAAAGCCGTCGAGCACCAGGTGCCTCTGGTCGAGAATCCACCGCTGGCACAGGCGCTTTACCGGTCCGCGGAGGTGGGGCAGGAGATTCCCACGCACCTGTATCGGGCGGTAGCGGAGATCCTGGCCTACATCTTCCGGCTGATGCCCGGCAGGATGCCGGCCTAGAAGGACCCGGCAGGATGCCGGCCAGAAGGAGAAGAAGCGAGTCTTGGCGCAAAGCAAAGCCATTCCGGCAGGGGCGTCCTGGAGTTTTCCGGGGGCCCTGCAGGTCCATCTGCGCGAGTTGGGCGTACCGCTCGCAGTACTGGGCATTCTGATCGCACTGATTACGCCGCTGCCCAGCTTTCTGCTGGACCTGCTGATCGCAGCCGATATTCTGTTCTCGGTCGTGGTCATGATGGTGGCCCTGTTCATTCTGCGCCCGGTGGATTTCAGCGTCTTCCCCACCACGCTGCTGCTGCTCACCTTGTTCCGGCTATCGCTGAACATTTCCTCCACGCGCCTGATCCTCATGAACGGCAACACCGGCACGAGCGCCGCCGGGGAGGTGATTCAAGCTTTCGGCCAGTTCGTGGTGGGCGGCAACTACATCATCGGCGCCGTGATTTTTCTGGTCCTGATCGCCATTCAGTACGTGGTGATCAACCACGGGGCGGTGCGCATCTCCGAGGTTACGGCCCGCTTCACCCTGGACGCGATGCCCGGCAAGCAGATGTCCATCGATTCGGATCTGAATGCCGGCCTGATCGACGAGGCGGAGGCTCGCGAGCGCCGCAAGCAACTGGCGGCGGAAGCGGAATTCTACGGGGCCATGGACGGCGCCTCGCGCTTCACCCAGCGCGATGCAGTGGCCAGCGTGCTGATTACCGGCATCAACATCATCGCCGGATTTCTGATCGGGGTGCTGCAGCACGGCATGGACCTGCGGCGAGCGCTCGAAACCTATACGGTATTGACCATCGGCGACGGCCTGGTGACCGTCATCCCGGCGCTGATGATCTCGATCTCGGGCGGGTTGATCGTGACCCGGGCCAGTTCCGAGGCACGCCTGGGCGCTGAGTTTCAGAAACAATTGTTCGGCACATCGCAGCCTCTGCTGCTTGCCTCCGCGGTGCTGGTGGCGCTGGCGGCCTTTCCGGGTCTTCCCAAGATTCCGTTTCTGCTGCTGGGCGTGGGACTCGGCGCCGGCGCCTGGCGCATGCGCCAGGCCGCGGAGACGCGCGCCAAGGCCGAAACCGCCGTCCGTCCGGCAGCCGCCGCGGAGAACCTGGAGAACCTGCTGCGGGTGGATCCGCTGGCCGTGGAGGTGGGGTTGGGATTGGTGAGCCTGGTGGAGGGCGAGCAAAATTCGCCGCTGCTGCGCCGTATCGGCAGCATCCGCCGGCAACTGGCCGGCGACCTGGGCTACCTGCTGCCGCCGGTCCGGGTTACCGACAACCTGGCGCTGCGCGCCCGTGAGTATGTGGTCTCGGTGAAAGGCGCGGAAGTAGCCCGCTACGAGCTTCCGCAGGGCTGCGACCTGGCCATTCCGGTGGGCAAGCCGGCTCCGCCCCCGGGCGGCCAGCAGACTCGTGAGCCGGCGTTCGGGATGTTGGGATGGTGGATCCCCTCGACGCAGGCGGAACGCACGCGCCAGGCGGGGTTCACCGTGGTGGATCCGGTCAGCGTGCTGGGAACTCATCTGGCGGAACTGATCCGCCGCTATGCGCACGAACTGTTCTCGCGCCAGGACGCCAAGAAGCTGCTGGACCGCGTAGCACTCGAGCACGCCAAGGTAGTCGAAGACCTGGTGCCGAAGCTGCTTCCCCTGGCCGCGGTGCAGCGTGTTCTGCAGAACCTGCTGCGGGAGCGGGTCTCGATCCGCGACGGGGTTTCGATTCTGGAGGCGCTGGGCGAGGCCGGAGCCACGACGCGCAATCCCATTCTGCTTACCGAATATGTGCGCCAGGCGATCCGCCGCACCGTGATCAAGCCTTATCTCAACACCGGCGGAGAATTGCCGGTCTTTCTGCTCGACCCGGCGCTGGAGACGATGGTCGAATCCGCGGTGGAGCATGGCGAGCAGAACAGCCATCTGACGCTTTCGCCCCAGTCGGTCCGGGACCTGCTCAACCGCATCGAGCAGAAGGTCGGCACGCCGGCGGCGCCGGTCGCGGCCGTTACGGTTTCGGGCGCGCGCTATTTTCTGCGCCAGATGGTGGAGCCATCGCTCCGCAATCTCTACTTTCTTTCGCACAACGAAATACCGCCGGAGATTCGCATGGTCTCGCTGGGGACGATTGCATGATCGCGGCGGATGGAAATGACCGATGACGACGACACCAGATCTACCCGACGGACTCGAAATCAAGGCCTACTTTGCCAGCACCGTCGAAGCGGCGATGGACCAGGCCATGCGGGAATTGGGGCCTGAAGCGCTGCTGCTCAACTCGCGCCAGGCGCCTCCGGAGGCCAGGCACCTGGGAGAGTACGAAGTGGTCTTCGCCACTACGCCGGCTGTGCGCCGGCCGGAATCCCGGTCGGAGTCGCCGGCGCATGAGGCCACCGACCCGGCGTGGGGGCTGGTCTCGCGCGAACTGCGGGACTTGCGGCGACAGGTCTCCCAGATGCGAGAGGCCATGGCGAGAGGGCGAGATGCGCAGTCCGCGCCGGAACTGGCCCTCGCATGGGAGATGCTGGCCGCCGCCGATGTGGAGCCGGAACTGGCACGGGAGATCGTGGAGGCAGCCCGTGTCCGGTTGACGGGAAGTCCGGCACCGCGGGACGGTGCGGGGCAGCCGCCGGAAGAAGATCAGATACGCCGATGCCTGGCGGCAGAGCTGGAAGGCCGCTTTCGCGTCGCGGCGGGGCTGGAACCGGATGGAAGCCAGCCGCGCATCGTCGCTCTGGTAGGGCCGACCGGCGCCGGCAAGACCACCACGCTGGTCAAGTTGGCGGTAACCTACGGCCTGACAGCCCGGCGTCCGGTGCAACTGCTCTCCATGGACTCCTGCCGCATCGCGGGAGCGGAACCGCTGCGCACCTATGCAGCCATCCTGGGAGTGGGCTTTCAGGCACTCGAAACCACGCGCACGCTGGAACAGGCACTGGCCGAACACCGCTCCAAGAGCCTGATTCTGATCGACACCCCCGGCTTCAGTCCTTCCACGATGGAAGACGCCGCCGAACTGGCACGCTGGCTGTCGGCGCATAGCGAAGTGGATACCCATCTGGTGCTGCCGGCCTCCATGCGTCAGGCCGACGTGACGCGCGCCCTGGATGCATTCGCCGCGTTCGGCGCGGCAAAACTGCTGTTCACGCGCCTGGATGAGAGCAGCGCCTGGGGCTCGGTTTTTTGCGCGGCGGCACGTACGGGCAAACCGTTGTCGTTTCTGGCCCACGGGCAGATGATCCCGGAAGATCTGGAGCCAGCCACCAGGAGCCGGGTAGTGGAGGGCATTCTGCGGCCGGCGGTCCGCCGGACCTGGGCGGGTGCCTGAAGCGCCGGAGGGCAAGGGCATTGTGTAGGCCTTTGCCAAGCGGAGCCAAGAGAGGGGAGTATGTATTCGTATCAAGCAGAAGACACCGGGGCGGCGGAGCGGGAGCGATTGATCCTGGAAAACCTGCCCCAGGTGCGGTTGATTGCCCGGCGCATTCACGCGCGGCTGCCGGAGAGCGTCAGCCTGGAAGATCTGATCTCGACCGGGATCATCGGGCTGATCTCGGCGATCGATCACTTCGATCCACAGCGGAACGTGAAGCTGAAGACGTATGCCGAACACAAGATCCGGGGAGCGATCCTGGACAGCCTGCGCGATCTGGACTGGGCGCCGCGGGCACGGCGCAAGCAGGCGCGGCAGATTGAGGCAGCCATCCTGGCGGCCGGCCAGCGCTATCACCGGGAACCGACCGAGGAAGAGATCGCCGCGGAACTGAAGCTGGATCTGGACGAATACCAGAAATGGCTGGGCGAGGTACAGGGCCTGGATCTGGAGAGCCTGGAATACGGGGAGCAGGGTCAGGAACTACTGCAATTTGTGTGCGACAACGAAGAGCACTCGCCGGCGCGGCTGATGGAGCGGTCGGAGTTGGAGCGGCTGCTGGCGGAGGCAATCGCAGGGATTCCGAAGATCGAGCAGAGCGTGTTGGGCCTGTATTACCAGGAGGATTTGAGCTTGCGGGAGATTACCCAGGTCATGGGCTTACCGCTCTCACGCGTAGCGCAATTGAAGACCCAAGCGGTGCTGCGCCTGCGCACCTATATTCAGAAGCGCTGGACACTGTCACCGGTGGAGGCATCGCCCGGCGCGAGCGTCCAATCCGCGGGGAGGCGGCTATGAGCAGCCGGCGGGCGAGGGAGTTTCCCGGCACCATCGGGGAAGAGGTTAGAGAGTATGCCTGAACGGCCCGGAGCGGATCTTTCCACCGGCCAGGACTCCGCTTACTGGCGGTTACTGGACATGGACCTGCAAGTGAGCATCTCGTTGGGACATGCCGAACTACCCTTGCAGGACGTGCTGCGCCTCACGACGGGCTCGATCATCGAGTTGAACCGGTCGGTGGGCGACCCGGTAGATGTGGTGGTGAATGAGCGCGTGGTCGCACGCGGAGAAGTAGTGGTCGTCAATGGAAACTATGGGGTGCGGGTGCAGCAACTGGTAGGAGCACGGCTGGATACCCCGTGCGCGTTGGGGAAGCCGGCCGCGACCGGCGGCCCCGGCTCCCCGGAATAAGAGAAGGGCAACATGCAGACCAATTGGACGCTTCATTTCTTTTCTTACGCCTTCATGGCGGGCGGACTGATGGGCGGCTTATACCTGTTTGTGGCGGTCAAGCTGGAGATGCGGGCGTTTCAGAAGCGCATCTGCGCTCGCCTGGACATCCTGGAGGCGGCGCTGCAAGGCCTGTGCGCCCGGGAGGAGGAATCGCGGGCCGACCGAACCGAGGCGCAACCGGAGCGCGTGGCGGAACCGCCGCGCTCGGGGATCAATCTCAACAAGCGCGCACAGGTACTGCGGCTGCACCGACGGGGCGAATCGGTGCCGACGATCGCGGCGGCACTGGGGATCGCGCAGAAAGAAGTGGAGCTGCTGCTAAAGGTCCAGCGGCTGGTGCTGGAGCAGTCCTGAGGTTTGACAGGATGTTTTTGGCGCGATGGCCCTTCTTCAATTGCCGGGGCCTTTTCGCGCATAGCGCGGGCCTTGCCGGGCAATATTGGTCGCCTAGAATCGTATCTGCGCCGTGGCATTCTCTTTCCTGTATTGGCTTGCGCTTCGGACCTTAGCGTCTAGCGGGTTTGAGCCGGAATCGTAACAGATGTGCGGACGGGCCCTGTCTGGCCGCACCTGCTCAGGGGCGGAGGGCGCAAGCCAGCGGAGAGGACGCCTCGGAGAGGCGCGAACTGCCGGGACGGCGGCGCGGGAGGGGCAGGTGCAGCGGTGCGGGAGAGGAGACGGACACGTCGGATTCCTCCAGGGCCCGCAGCTTGGCGAGGAGCGTCGTCCGCTTTAGGCCGAGAAGTTCGGCGGCCAAAGTTTTGTTCCCTCCGGCCTGCTGCAGCGCCTGGCGCAAGAGATTTTCTTCAAACTCGCGCACGGCCTGGTCGAAGTCGATGCCCCCGGGAGGCAGGCGCATGGGCTCGGCGGCGTGCTCTGGAAGCCTGGCCGCGGTGGGACGCAGCACGAAATCCGAGGGATACAGGACGGTGCGTTCGCCACACATGGCGACGGCCATCTCTACGGCGTTTTCGAGTTCCCGAACATTCCCGGGCCAGGCATAAGAGGCCAGACGGTCGAGCGCCTGCGGAGCCACGCTGCGGAGCGGTAGGCCGTCGGCTTTGCAGATTTTTTCCACAAAATGGCGGGTCAGCAGCGGGATATCCGACAGCCGCTCGCGCAGGGGTGGGATCTGGACCGGCACCACGTTCAAGCGATAGTAGAGATCTTCGCGGAACTTACCCTGGCGTACCATTTGGGGCAGGTCCCGGTTGGACGCCGCGATCACCCGCACATCCACCTGCACGGGCTCGGAGCTGCCCAGGCGCTCGAATTCACGCTCCTGCAAGACGCGCAACAGCTTCACCTGTAAATCGAGGGGCAGATCGCCGACCTCGTCCAGAAACAGCGTACTTTTGTGTGCCTGCTCGAAGCGCCCTACGCGGTTCTGAACGGCGCCAGTGAAGGCGCCGCGTACGTGTCCGAACAGCTCGGCTTCCAGAAGCTGGGGAGGCAGGGCGCCGCAATTGACAGAAACCATTGGAAAACGGCCGCGCGGGCCGGCCAGATGCAAGGAGCGGGCCAGCATCTCTTTACCCGTCCCGGTTTCACCGGTGATCAGAACGGTGCAGCGGCGGGCCGCCACCAGGCGCACGATCTGTTCCAATTCGCGAATGGCGGAGCTCTCGCCGACCAGTAATCGCTTCCAGCCTTCCTCGCCCGGCGGGCGGTGAGCAAAGCGGCGCCGGAGCCGAGCTTCTTCCGCGGCGTCCTCCGCCATTTGCACCCACTCCTCGGGGCCGGGCTTGTCACCGAGGCACTGCCAGGCGCCCAGCCGGGCCAGACGAACCGCATCGCGGGCTCGGAGCCCGGGCAAGTAGAGCCAGATCGGGACCAGCGCATCGAGGCGCTGGA
>CAZMRK010000483.1:0-3532 GCA_964568355.1 uncultured Solibacteraceae bacterium
TTTGCTCTCATTTTGTGGATGAACTTCCTACTATACCTTGCGCGCTGCCGGGCAATCAGGTTAAGCTGACGGTGAATCGCCTATGACTGTCCGCTAAGGGCGCCGGCCGGTTTTAGCACGGCCCGCGCCGCTTCCAACCTGATTTGTTTTCCAACCTCTGAGGAAACGTGTCATGTTTTTGGAAGAAGAGGGCGTCACTCCATCTGTACGCTCTGCCTTTGCTGTCTTTGCGGCCCAGGGACTGGTACTCGCGCGTGTTTCGCTGGCGCAGCGCGAAATCTACCGCCTGTATGCCGAGAACATGGAATGGACCGCACAACTTGCCGGAGCGTTACGGTACTGGAGTGCGGACGCATCGGCGCTGCCGGTGGTGGGCGACTGGGTGGCCGTCGAACACACCGGCAGGGAACAGGGCATCATCCATCATGTGCTGCCGCGCCGCACTTGCTTTTCGCGCAGAGCGGCTGGCGAGCGCGAAGATCAACAGGCCCTCGCCGCCAATATCGATGTCGTTCTGCTCGTGACTGGCCTCGATCAGGACTTCAACCTGCGCCGCCTGGAGCGCTACCTGATCCTGACTTGGGAGAGCGGTGCCGATCCTGTTGTGGTGCTCAATAAATCCGACTTGTGCGAGAATCTCCCGGCGCGCCTGGCTGAGGCCCGCTCCGTGGCCCGTGGTGCGCCCGTGGTGCCGGCCAGCACTCGCCGGCCGGACGGTTTGATCTCCCTCTCCGCCTTGTTGGAGCCGCACCGGACTTTCGCCCTGCTGGGATCCTCGGGCGTCGGCAAGTCCACACTCGTCAATTCCCTGATGGGCCGGCCGCTGCACCTCACGCATGAAGTGCGGGCGGCCGATGGACGCGGGCGCCACACCACTACCTACCGCGAGTTGGTCCGCCTTCCCGGCGGCGCTCTGTTGATCGACACGCCCGGGCTCCGCGAACTCCAGCTTTGGGGCGGTTCCGATAGCCTGGATCGCGCGTTTGACGATGTCGCGGATTTCGCGGCTCAATGCCGCTTCCGCAACTGCCGGCATCAGGGCGAGCCTGGCTGTGCGGTAGCGCAGGCCATCGAAAGCGGCGACCTCGACGCGGATCGCTGGAAAAGCTATCGTAAGCTCGAAAATGAAATCCGCCGCCACGAGAATCGCCGCGAAGATAAACAAAAATGGAAACAAATCAGCAAAGCCATGCGCCAATATAAACAACGCTAGCGCCCTGTAGCGCGCGCACTCCTGCGTGCCGTCGCCACTCATGGCGACACTCTGCTGGAACGCCGAGCCCCGCACCGGTGTCCAATCTGATGTCCTATGTCTGCTCTGCGGCACGTTTTTGCCCTTGCCCTGCTCATTCTACTGGCGCCTCGCGCAGGAGCGCAATCCGGGAATCCTCAGGGCAGCGCCCTTACTATGCGTCTGCCCGCCGGCGCTTCTTATCACGAAGGCGAACTGATCCCGTTTACGTTCACCTTCCGCCCGGGCAGCGGCCACTTCAGCTTTGCGGGCTTCCTGGTTGACCCTGCCCTCGATTGCGGCAGCCTCGCCCGTCCTTGTCATATCACGGACATGCGCACCTTCTCGAAGAGCGATCCAATGCTCCTGCTGAACTTCACCGCGGAACCGATCGAGCGGGGCTCGGATCTCAACGTCTATGTTCCGCGGCTGAAGCCCGGGCGCTATCGGGTGGCCTTGCTGACGCGCGTAATGGTATTCCAGGGAACCGAATTGGAGGGCAGTTGGCGCTTTGCCGAGCCCCCGGCTTACCTGGTCTCGAACCAGGTCGCTTTCGAGATCGTCCCGGCCACGCTCCCGTGGATCCGGCAAACCATCGCCGAGGCCAATACGGTGCTCGAGACTCGCGACGTCGACTACCAGAAGGCTCAGACCGCCGCCCGCCGCTTGCGATTCCTCCAGCATCCGCTCGCCTGGAAGGCCGCCCTCGCGCATTTGGGCAACTCCCCCAGCTCTAACGATCTGCTTTTCGGAATGTGGGAATCGAGTCGCCCGGCCGAAGTCTGCGCCCTGATGCGCGCCCGCCTGGCCGATCCGGCACAGTACGTCAGCTACTATTATCTGGACTACCTGGCCGACATCTGCAGGCGCGCCCGGCCGGACTATGATGCCCGCAAGTGGAATGCGGAGGTCGCTGCACAGCGTGCCGCCCTGCTCGGCGAGGCGGCCGGCTTTCTGGCGGAGAACCTGGGCTCCCACACCGGCGCCGCGAAAGGTGCGGCCATCTATAGCTTGCTCCAATATGTCGAAAATGTGCGCAATAACTTCGGCTATAGCGGCCATCCGCCTGCCCTTCCTGCATGGCTGCCGCAATTGCGCCGCGAAGCCGCGCGAACTTATTTCGACCTGCCTCCTTACCTGCGGAACGGACTGCTTGACTCGCCTGTATTGCGCGGCCCGGAAACGACGGCGCTGCTCGATCGCATCCTGGCCGCCAAGGTGACGGATTACAACGACGTCCAGAACTGGAACAGCGCTCTGCGCCGTCTATATGTAGTAGACGCCGAGCGAGGGCGCGCCCGGATGCTGGCGGAGTTGCGCAATCCCGATACACGGATCGAGGAATCCACGCTGGCCCTGCTGCCGCCCGAATCAGTCCCACCGATGGACAACGAGCTGATCGAAACTCTGGCCGCGGCCAGGCGTCATCCCGCCGGCAATCCCCGCATCGTGGCGTGGATGATCGCGCGCTATGCCTCGCCGCGCGTGCTCGATCGCCTGAAGGCTATCTTCGAGGAGCCGCAGAACTCCTGCCAGCCGGAGCTGATGGCCTATTTTCTGCGGACCGATCCCGCCTATGCCGATGCCGTCTTCCATCGCCATCCCTGGAACATGCAAGCGGAAGCTCCTTGCGCCCTGGAGTACTTCACCGTCACGGCGAGAACCTACCTGCACCCGGCACTGGAGAAGTATCTGACAGCGTACCTGATGCACAACGATGTACGCCTGAAAATGGCTGCCGCGGAATCGCTGCGGCAGTACGGATCGCCGGCCGCGCGCGAGCCTCTGTGGGCGGCCTATCGCTACTTTCACAACTATTGGAAGGACCGCCGCCAGGAGATGGGAGCCACGCAGGCGAATGAGATGTTGGAGACCGCTCTGCGCGGCGCGCTCGCGCGTGCCCGCAACTGGCTTGCAAATGAGACGGAGCTGCGCTTGCTGGAATCGCTTTGTCTGAATCGGCGTTGCCTTTGGGAGTCTCACACGGATCTGGAAGCCTGGAGAAAGCCGATCCGCGTCGATGTCTGGTTTCAGGAAGCCGATGGCTTCCGCGCCAGCGTAGCGCAATATACCGTCCTGAACTCACCGCGGCAGCTACTCGAAAAGCTGGCGCAGTTCCCGGCCGGCACACCCTTTCATCTCTCCTTCGCTCCGAAAGACACCAACCCCGCTGGCGAGCTTCGCCGTGAAGCCGCCGCCCGCGGAATCCTGTGGGTGGAATAGGGACAAAGGCCCCTGAAGTCCGCTTGCTCACGCGGCTGGAAAATCTGGGGACACTGCGGGCAAGCGAGTCGGACTCGT
>CAZMRK010000484.1:0-6208 GCA_964568355.1 uncultured Solibacteraceae bacterium
CTGTTGATTCTGCTGCTGGTGTCCGGCGCCCTGGCGGCGCGCTTTCTCCGGCAGATGCACACCCAGGAACTGGCGGTGACCCGCGCGCTGGCCGAACGCACGCAGACGCTCTCCGGTCTCTGGCTTTCCATCCAGAGCTACAACCAGGCGGTACAACAGTTCGTGGCGCAGACTAAGGCAGACCGCGATCAGGCGGCGCGCCGCCACCTGGACCAGCTCACTCTCGAAATCGACTCCATACTGAAGCATTACCCGGGCGATCGGGACTCCGAAGAGGCTGCGCTGCTGGATGAGATGCAGGGCGTTTTCCTGCGGCAGCGCACGCTCTACGTCTCTATCCTCAGTGCGCCGCCGGAGCAGCGAAAACGGCAGGTCGAAAATCTGCGAGTGGAGCAGGTGGGACCCATCGAGAAGCAGATTCTGGACTGGTCCGGCCGGATGCAGACGTGGAACACCGACCGGCTGCGCTACGCCGACCAGGCGCTGGCGGGCGAATTCGCCAACCTGCAAAGCGGGCTCGGCCGGACGCTGGCGATCAGCTTCGGCAGCGGGCTGCTGCTGGTGCTGGGAAGCATGGCCTACATCATCCGGCTGGAGCGGGAGACGCGCGCCCGTTATGTCGAACTGGCCCGCAACCGCCAGGAGTTGCAACAGCTCTCGGCCCGCCTGGTGGACGCGCAGGAGACGGAACGGCGAGCCATTTCGCGGGAACTGCACGACGAGATCGGGCAGGCGCTGGGCGCCATGCTGGTGGACATCGCCCGCCTGGCCCATACCACTTCTCCGGAACGTCCCGAGGTCAGGACACAGTTGGACAATTTGAAGTCTGTCGCGGAGCGGACCTTCCAATCGGTGAGAAATATTGCCCTGCTGCTGCGCCCCTCCATGCTGGACGACCTGGGATTGGCCGCGGCTCTCGACTGGCAGGGGCGCGAGGTGTCCCGGCGCAGCCAGATCGAGGTGTCCGTCGATTCCGATGCTGTCCCGGAGGATCTGCCGGACGAGTACAGGATCTGTATCTATCGCCTGGTCCAGGAAGCTCTGAACAACGCGGTAAAGCACTCCGGGGCGCGCAATGCGAAAGTGGTGGTGGAACGGTCAGAGAAGAGCATGAAGGTACAGGTAAGCGACGATGGCCGGGGATTTGATGCGGCGAAGCTGCGCGGCCTCGGAATTCTGGGCATGGAAGAGCGGGTGAAGCGGCTCGGCGGGACGCTGCGGATCGAATCCGAGCCGGGGCGCGGATCCAGCGTGATCGCCGAGCTTCCGCTGCCGTCTTCCGGGAGCGCCTCGTGAGTCGGGTCCGCGTGTTGCTGGCCGACGATCACACGCTCATTCGCGCCGGGCTACGCATGGTCGTCCAGGCTCAGCCGGACCTGGAGGTCGTCGGGGAGGCGGACACGGGCCGCGATGCGGTCACACTGGCCGAAACGCTGAAGCCGGAGGTGGCGGTGATGGATATCGGCATGCCGGTCCTCAATGGAATCGAGGCGTGCCGCCAGATCCGCGCGACCTCGCCCGATACGCAAGTGGTGATGCTGAGCATGCACTCCGACGAAGGGTATATTCTGCGGGCGCTCCGGGCGGGAGCCAAGGGCTATCTGCTCAAAGACTCCGCCGAGGCGGATCTGGCGCGCGCTATCCGCGCGGCCGCGGCAGGCAAGGCGTTCTTCAGCCCGGCGGTGGGCAAGGTGCTGCTGGAGGATTACATGCGCAAACTGGAGCGCACGGGCGCGGAGGATTCCTACGACCTGCTCTCCCCTCGCGAGCGCGAGATCCTGCAACTGGTGGCCGAAGGCAAGTCCAGCAAGGAGATCGCCGACCTGTTGAGCCTGAGCGTCTATACCGTCGAGACCCACCGCGCCCGGCTCATGCAGAAGTTGAATCTGCGGGGCATCCCCGAACTGATCCTCTACGCCGTCCGAAAGGGCATTATTTCCTGAGCGTTCGCCCGCTTGTACCCAATCGCCGGTACCCGGAATACCAACTTCCCGGGATGAACCAAACGGCGGCCTCTCCGTCCATCTAGATAGGCCACCAGTCCGGAACTTCAAGAGGCGCTGGGGCCATTCGATTTCGTTTGGAGGCGATATACACATGCACAAGTTTTGGAAGCGCCCGCAGGCGGCCTTGCTCGCAGTGGCGCTGGTAGCGGGGCTGGGTGGGGCCGGTCTGGCCACCGCGGGGCGTCTGGCAAGCCAGCGTCCGGCGCTCGAATTGCGGCTGGCACATCCGGAAGAACGATCCAGCCGGGCCGGCTTTGCGCCGGTGGTGAAAAAGGTTCTGCCTACGGTCGTCAGTATCTCCTCTTCGAAGGTGTCCAAGATGCCGGCGGGTTTTATGGGGCCGGACTCGGATGATCCGCTGTTCCGCCAGTTCTTCGGCCGGCAGTTCCGCGCGCCGCGGGAAGCTCCGGAGATGCGCGAGAAGGCTCTCGGCTCCGGCGTCATTATGACCACCGACGGCTACATCCTGACCAATAACCACGTTGTCGACGGTGCTACCGACGTACGCGTGACGCTGTCCGACCGGCGCGAGTTTAAGGCCAAGGTGGTGGGGACCGATCCCAAGACGGACATCGCCGTACTGAAGATCGACACGAGCGAACTGCCCTCGATCGTCGTCGGAGATTCCTCGAACGTGCAGGTGGGCGATTATGCGCTGGCGGTAGGCAACCCCTTCGGCGTCGGCCAGACCGTGACAATGGGAATTGTCAGTGCCACCGGGCGGTCTCACCTCGGCATTGAGGACTACGAAGACTTCATTCAGACCGATGCGCCCATCAATCCCGGCAACTCGGGCGGGGCACTGGTGGACGATCGCGGAAATCTGATCGGCATCAATACCGCCATCATCGCCCACGGATCGGAGGGCAACCAGGGCATCGGCTTTGCCATCCCCGTGAATATGGCGCGCGGCGTGATGGAGCAGATCGTCCAGACCGGCAAGGTGACGCGTGCTTACCTGGGCATCGTGCCGCAGGACGTGACTCCGTCCATCGCGAAAGCTTTCGGGCGGACCGAAACGCGCGGAGCGCTGGTGGGCGACGTGAGCCCCGACAGCCCGGCGCAGCGGAGCGGGATCCAGAAGGGCGATATCATCCTCGACGTCAATGGCAAGCCGGTTGCAAACAGCAACGACCTCCGCATGACCATCTCCATGATGCAGCCCGACAAGAGCGTCGCGCTCCGCCTGGTTCGCGACGGATCCGAACGGACCGTGACCGTAAAGCTGGGTGAACTGCCCACGACCGAAGCGGCCGTCCGGCGGGAAGGCAAGGGCTCCAAGAGCTCGCTCTCGGGACTCTCGGTAGAAGACCTGGATGCTCAATCGGCACGACAACTGGGCCTTCCGGCCAATTCCAAAGGCGTCGTGGTCACCGACGTCCAGCCCGCTAGCGAGGCAGCCGATGCCGGACTGCGTCCCGGCGATGTGATTCAGGAAGTGAACCGCAAGCCGGTGCGCAACACCGCGGATTTTGAGAGCGCGGTGGCGAACTCCCAGGAAGACAATCTTCTCCTGGTGAACCGGCGCGGCATCACCCTGTACGTGACTGCATAGTGGACGCTCCCTGACGGTCGCGCCTCGGTAAACATGCTGCGTGTACCGACCGCGTGTGCCGAGCCGCGCGCGTCAGCAAGCGGTCCCCTCTGCCCTCGCTGGACAATCCCGGTGCAAGCGGGGTACACAGGGATGGTGAAGCCCCGCACCCTGGATTGGACCAAACTTAAAGTCTTCCCGCTATCTCAGCGAAAAAGCCTCACCTCCGCTGACGAGATTCTGCGCGACCCCGATTCGGACCCTCCCGCCTGTCCCGAAGCCGCGCTGCCGCACCTGCGAGCCTGTGCACAAGCGGTTTCTGATGCCCGAGCCCGCGGCGCGGGCGTGATCCTGATGTACGGGGCTCACCTGCTGCGGAACGGTGCCGCGCTCATTCTGGAACGGATGATGGCTCAGGGATGGCTGACTCACCTGGCGACCAACGGCGCCGGCAGCATTCATGATTGGGAATACGCCTGGCTGGGCCGTTCTACCGAAAGCGTGCGCGAAAACGTCCCCACCGGCACCTTCGGCACCTGGGATGAGACCGGCCGCAACATCCTTCTGGCGTTGCTCGGAGGCGGGCTTCGCGGCGAGGGATACGGAACGGCGCTGGGCCGCTTCATTCAGGAAGACGGCGTGACCCTGCCGGCGCCGGAACAACTGGAGCGGGAGATCCGTGACGATCCGAAGAATGCTTTCTGCTCGGCACGCGCGGATCTGCTGCGTCTCATGCGGCGGCACCACGTTCCCTGCGGGCGCATCACCGTGGAGCATCGCTGGAAACATGCCTCGATTCTGGCGCAGGCCTTTCGCCACGATGTTGCCATGACGGTGCACCCCGGCATCGGCTATGACATCATCGCCAATCATCCGATGTATGACGGCGGAGTGGTGGGACGCGCGGCAGCCTGCGACTTCCGGCTGCTCGGCGACTCGGTCGACATGCTGGACGGCGGCGTGGTGCTATCCATCGGCTCGGCGATCATGGCGCCGCAGGTTTTCGAAAAGAGCCTGAGCTGCGTCAATAACCTGCGTTTGCAAGCCGGGCGGCCGATCGTCTCCGGTCACAGCATCTATGTCGTGGATCTCCAGGACGGCGGCGGCTGGGACTGGACTACGGGCGAGCCTCCCAAAACCAATCCGGCTTACTACCTGCGCTTCTGCAAGAGTTTCGCCCGCATGGGAGGGACCATGCACTACGTGCAGTGCGACAACATCACCTTTCTGCACCAGTTATTCCGCCTGCTGGCCAAGGGCGCTTCTTGAGCCCGCGCGTCAGGAAGTCTTCTTTGCAAGCTGAATGGGTGAGCCATCCCGGATCTCATCGCTTGCCCGGCGGATGACCCGGTCTCCGGACTTCAGATTTCCGAGAACTTCCACCAGATCGCCATCGGTGACACCCTTTTTCACGTCCGTCCATTCGGCGCGGCCGTTTTGATCGCGAATCACGAAGGTACGTTCGGTGGTGGTAACCACGCTGGTTTTGGGCACAAACAAGGCCGGCCGCGAGCGGCGAACCGGCCATTTGACGGACGCGTACATGCCAGGGGCCAATGAGCCATCCCGATTCAACACGTCGAGTTCAACGGCCATCGTGCGCGTCTTTTGGTCGAGAGCGCGGGAGAGGCGCGCGATCGATCCCGAATAAGTTCGTTCCGGCCAGGCAGGCACCTGAAACGGAACAGCCGCGCCGTTCGCGATTCCACTGACATCCTGCTCCGGCACCGGAACCACGAGCCGCAGGCGCGATACCTGCTGGATGACCAGGAGAGGGATATCATTCCCTGGTCCCACCAAAGCACCCGGGTGGACCATTCTGTCGGTCACAACTCCTTCGAACGGCGCCGAGATGGTCAGATACGCCTGCAGGTTTTTTTGCGATCGAACTGCCGCCTGCGCTGCCTTGCTGGCCTGCTGCCGGGAATTCAACAACGCCTTGGCGGCTTCAACCTGTTTTTCCGCCTGGATCAGTTCGTTGCCCGCAATCGCTCCCGGGGTTTCGGCCGCCTTTTTCATCCGCTCATAGGTGCTTTGTGCCGCCGCCACTTGTGCTTCGGCCTGCAAACGGTCCGCGTCAGCGGCCTGCACCTTTGACTCGGCTTCCGCAATTTGCGCGGCCATTTCAGGAGCGCTTAACTCGGCTAACAGATCTCCTCGCTTCACCACGCTCCCACGGTCCACCAGAATACGGTCCACATAGCCCGGAACTTTGGCGTGCAAGGAAACCGTAAGGAATGGCAGAAACTCCCCAGGCAGTTCGACCGTTCGAGACACGGGTTTGGCTACCACCTGCGTCCATTCGGCGGTTTGCGCCAAGCCCGGACAGGCTGCCAAAACAAGAGCACACATCGAAAGGAGGATCACTTTATTGCGCTTCATAATATCGGCTCGCAGGATCCATCGGATTGAGCGACGGTGAGGTGAGCGAAGCTCCTTTCTGGAGAATCGCATAGATCGAAGGCAGAACCGTGAGGGTCGCGAACGTCGACAGCAGCAGACCGCCGATCACGGCCCGTCCCAATGGCGCCGATTGGGCTCCGCCTTCGCCGAACCCGATCGCCATCGGTACCATGCCGAAGATCATTGCCGCGGCAGTCATCAGGATGGCCCGCAAACGGCTCGAAGCGCCCTGGCGAGCGGCATCCGGCACCGGCCTGTTCTCGTG
>CAZMRK010000485.1:0-25410 GCA_964568355.1 uncultured Solibacteraceae bacterium
GATGACGTGCTCCTCTGTGTGCAACTGCGAATTGAATGGTGGTGACACGAATGGCCGCAGCGTTTCAAGTTGCGACCCGCTGCCCGCGTAACGTATTCGCGCGCACCATCCGGCGAATATGTGTCGCGGAAGCTGGAACGAAATGGCGGAAACTCTCACTATATTCTCCGGGAAGGAGCATTCTTTTGCTGTATCTGCACGGGATCGGGCATTTTCATCCGGACACCGAGCTGGACAATGCCTTTCTCGTCTCGCTCGATATCGGAGTGGATGAGCCCTGGATCCTCCGCCGTTTGGGAATCCGGTCGCGCCGCAGCGTTCTGGAGAAGGACTACATTCGAGGCACGAAGAACCGGGATCCGCGGGCTGCGCACGAGGCGTCCCGCTATAGCAACGGGCAGACCGGTTGTCTGGCTGCGACGCGCGCTTTGCAGTCGGCCGGACTCTCTGCCGCCGACATTGGCCTGGTCATCAGCGGCGGCTGTTCACCGCAATCCTCGACACCCGCGGAAGCGTGCATCATCAGTGAGGCTTTGGGGATCGAGGCGCCGGCGTTCGATGTGAATTCGGCCTGCACGACGTTTGCTGTTCAGGTGCAGATGCTGGACAGCATGGACGCAAAAGCGCTTCCAGATTTCGTACTCATTACCCAAGTGGAGAACAACACGCGCACGATTAACTACGGCGACCCGCGCTCTGCTGCCATTTGGGGCGATTGCTCGACCGCGGTGATTGTCTCAAAGTCGATTCCCTCCGGCACCGCGATTGAATCGTTTCCGGCGAGGTCCTGTCCCGCCAGGTGGCGCGCCGTTCGCATGCCGCTCGCCGGTCACTTCGTACAGGATGGGCCGGCGGTCCACGGGTTCGCTATCCGGACCATGCAGTCGCTGGTTTGCGACATGCGGCAGCTTGCCTGCCACGACGATATCTATTTCATCGGCCACCAGGCGAACCTTCCCGCATTAATGGCCGTATGTTCGAAGACGGGCGTTCCGCAGGAGAAACACCTCTCGAATATTGAAACCTTCGGAAACTGTGGAGCGGCGGGAGCCCCCAGTGTGTTGTCTCAGCATTGGCGAACCCTGAATGCGGGCGACGTCGTCGTGATCGCAGTGGTCGGTTCAGGGCTGACGTGGGGAGGACTCTGGCTCCGCATGCTGGAGTGAGGATACGGAATATACCTCTTCACGCCACAAAGCGTGCTGCCGCTACTGACTGATCAGTTTCTTGATTCGTTCGCGGTCGCCCCACGCCGATTCGGTATGTGCAAGGATGTCGGCCGGCGTGAACCAGAATTGCTTCACTTTACGGTCGCTGTGTAGTTTTGCCTGATCGTTGTAGTGCGGCGACGATGGATGCTCGGACTGTCCGTAGGGCAGCAGGCTCCAGATCTGTTTCGGCTCACTCTCGATGACAATCAGCAAATGCCCCCATCCGTCATTGCAGTGAATTTGCCCATTGTCCTGTTCAATACCCTCATCGGGGTGCAGAACTCCGTATAATTCCGTTCCTCCCAGAGGGAACTCGCCGCCTCGTACGACCACGTTGACTTTGCCCCATGCTACTTCGCTTTTTCCGAAGTACGTTTCGATGCGCTTCAATCCTTCTTCGAGCGCGGCTCGCGCCATCTTCTGCTCTTCTGCGGAGTTGATCTCGACCCGTTGCTTCCGATCATAGGCGACGAAGCGTTGGAACTTTGCCGCCGTAAAGAGATCGCGATAGGCGCGGCCCCAGAAGTGCACATAGGTGTAAGCCGTCGATTCCTTGCTCGACTTTCCATCCCAGGCAGCGATCTGCTGAAGCGCCTCGCTGACCTTCGGGTCAGAACTCGGAACGCTCGCGTAAGCCTTCGCCAGCAGCGGGACGATGACGTCGGAAGGCATAACGTGCGTATCGAAACCCAGATCAATCATTTCGTCAAGAGTAAACTTTTTCTGCTGATCAAGGACCTGGAACAATCGCTCGCCCCGGGTGTTGAGGACTTCTTCACCAGCATGCTCTTTCGGCGCAGGCAGCAGATAGTACGGCGCCGGAGCCAGGGGATTCAACCCGGAGTTCTTCGTCGCGACCCATGGCGGATTATTGCAGTTTTGCAGGAATCCTGCGGGAGGATTAAGCAACTGAGGATAGGAGCCAAATGGAAAAAACGGCCCCCATTCCGTTTTGCTCGTCCAGCCGGGTACCGGCTTCCTCCAGTCGAAACCTTCTGCGCGCTGGGCCACGTTGCCGTTGTGTACCCAAAAGATGTCGCGCTTGTCCGAGTACAGGAGGTTCCACCTTGGCATCAGTTGTCTGGCCACCGCCGCTTTGAATTCCGTCAGATTCTGCGACTTCATCAATCCGTATAACCCGAGTGAATAATTCACGCCATCGAAATTGGGCAGTTTGACCGACCAGGCACGATGCCTTTCGGGATCGTACTTCACCACCGGCCCATGATGCGTATAGTAGAGCGGAAGCGTAACCGTCTCCATCCCGCTCGGACCCTTGACCCGAAAGACCGCGCGCTCCACTCGAATGTCGCGCCACGCCCCGTCGTATTCGTACTGAAGCGCATTTGCCGGATTGATTTTCTCCTCGTACACATCTGAAATGTTCGGCTCATTCCAGGTAGCGGACCAGGTGATCTTGTCATTGAAGCCATCGAGGAAGAATGGACTGCCGAACCAACTGATGCCCCCCGTGTTCAGTTTGCCTGGCGTGATCAGATGCGCCTCGTAATTCTGAAACCGGTTGGCCCACGGCATATGCGTGTGTTCCACATGCATAACATGGCCATTTGCGGATTTCTCGGAGCGGATCGCCCACTGGTTCGAGCCGAAATTCGGGAACGAATAAGTTGCACTCTTCAGCTTGATCAAAGCGTCATGAATGCTGTAGAAACGCAGGTAATGGCTGCGCTCGAGGGCTTCAATATCTTCCGGCGTGACGGAATCGATCCAGGCGGGAATCGTGTCGCGGTGCTCGTTGATATATTCGTTGACGCCTCGCGCGAAGCCGTCCAGAATCCGGTACACTTGCGGGTCAATCTTCGCGCGGTTCTCGACGACGGCCTGTTTTGTGCGAAGCAGGCGCTGCAGGTAGTCGCCGTCCCATCGGTACTCATAGGGAATAAAGTGCAGATATCCGTCGCCCAGTGCTTCGAACCCGAGCACTTCGGCGCGCCGTCCCTGCGCATCCCGATACTGCAGCATCATGCGATCGAGATGATCTTCCGCCTGGGCATATCCATAGCCGAAGAATGTCGCTTCTTCGGTCTCTCCGACGATGTGAGGCACACCGTAAGAGTCCCGATAGATGGTCACCTGCGCAGCCAGCGGGTCTTGCGGCGTCTTGGGAACGGCCGCGGGCGCGGCGGCTCCGATCAAAAGCAGCACTGCCAGCCATTTCATGAAAGGATTATATTCCGGTCGATTCAAGCCTGACCAGGCCTGAATTCTGTGGTATTGTTCACCTAATCGGAAGGAAAAGCGCCAATTATTTGGCGAAGCCATTGCGGCCGGGTTGCTGTCGAAGTCAAAAACACACCGAAGGAGCTTCGTTCATGAACTCGATTCTTCGTCAAGTCCTCGTCGACATTGCGTTTGTATTCATTCTGGTCTCTGCGGGGATCTGCGCGCAGGAGTCCGGGATCGTGGGCGTGGTGACGGATCCGGCTGGTGCTTCGATCGCCGGTGCGACCGTCGTGGTGCGCAATGGGGAGACCGGGGTCGAGCGTCGAGTCATCACCGATGCCGCCGGACGTTATTCCATCTCGCCCCTCGCAATCGGACGCTACACGGTTCGAGTGGAAGCGAATGGCTTTCGTGCGTCTGTCGTGAACGACGTCTATCTCACAATCGACCAGGTGGCCCACGTCGACGTCTCTCTTCAATTGGGTCCGGTGACGGAAAAGGTCGAAGTGGTCGGAACCGCCGTCCTCCTGCAAGCCGATCAGGCCAGCACGGCGCAGAGCGTGGAAAATAAGAAAATCGTCGATCTTCCCCTCAATGGGCGTGACTTTGTCCAGCTTGTGGCTCTCACGCCGGGGGCCACGACGGCAGGCTCCACCTACGAAACCGGAAACTCGCAGGTCCTCATCAATGGCCACCGCTCCACAAAAACCACTTCGACTCTGGACGGTGTGCTCAATGTGGATCAGCTTTTCCAGGGCTTCCCCATCAGCCCGTCGATCGATTCGATCGAGGAGTTTCGAGTGGAAAGCGGAAACTTCTCGGCCGATCAGGGAATGGGACCGTCAAATGTCACGGTGCGGCTCAAATCCGGCACCAACTCCTTGCACGGAACTCTCTACGAATTCCTTCGCAACGATAAGCTCGATGCGCGCAACTTCTTTCAACCGGAACGTGGTGTATTGAAGCGGAACCAGTTCGGTGGTTCGGCCGGCGGTCCCATCCGCCGCGACAGGATGTTCTGGTTTGCGGGCTACGAAGGAACCCGCCAGCGCCAGGGGCTGAACTACAACATCACCGTGCCCACGGCTGCGCAGCGGCAGGGCAGTTTCGGGGATACTCCGGTCATCGATCCGTCAACCGGGCAGTTCTTTGCGAACAACACGATTCCTACGAACCGCATCGATCCGGTGGCAACGTACTTCATGCAATATTTCCCGCTGCCGAATTCTGGGTCGCAGTTCATCACTTCTCCTTCCGAGAGCTTTCAGCGCGACCAGGTCAACGGGCGCTACGACTACTACGTCAACGACAACAACCGGCTCGCCGTAAGTTACACGCTCAATCGAAATCGTTTGTTCACTCCGGAGCCGCTCCCGGCCCAGGGCGGCAACCTCCGCGAGGGGCAGGCGCAAAGTGCGTCTATAACGTACAACCGGACCATTACGCCGAGGATCCTGAACGCGCTGACGCTCGGATGGTCACGCTTTAAGAACGTACTCACGCCAGACTCGATCGGCGTGAACCACACGGTCGAATCCGGGCTGCAGGGCTTCAACGAAACCTCGGCGCGATTTCCCGGCTTTCCCACGATCGGTATCGGCGGCTACCAGGGTATTAACGGTTTTGACTGGTTCCCCCTGATCAATCCCACCGATAACCGGCAGATTCGCGAAGAACTGTCGCTTATTCATGGCGGTCATAACCTCCGCTTCGGCGCCGACCTGCGCCGCTTCCTGTGGTCCAGCCAATCGGCCACGGTATCGCGCGGCTCACTCACCTACAGCGGCGACTATACGGGCGATGGTTGGGCCGATTTCCTGCTAGGCGAGCCCATCGGCGCGTTTCGCCAGTTCCCGCAGGACAACTACAATCAGTTGAGCTATAACCTCGCCGGCTATATACAGGATGATTGGCACGTCACGCCGCGTCTCACTCTGAATCTCGGCCTGCGATACGAATACGACTCGTGGCCCGTGGATTCGCGGAACCAGTTGACCAGCTTTGACCCGGTGACCGGCAAGTTCGTCGTCGCTCATGCTTCCGGGAAAGGCCCCGATTTAGCCGCACAGACTCTGGCCCCGCTGGCCTGGCAGCTTTTCGGATCGATGATGATCCGCGCCGAAGATGCCGGCTTGCCGAACCGTTCTTTACGATTTCCGGACAGAAACAACTGGGCGCCCCGATTTGGGTTCGCCTGGCGGCCGGCCCTTCTGAAGGACACGGTGATCCGCGGGGGATACGGCATCTTCTATGAGTTGATCAACGGCAACAACAACTCCGACCTGACCGCCACGTCGATTCCCTGGATCATTTCCCAGGGCGTAGACAACACGCTGCCCACCCCAACCCTGAGCAATCACAACTTGTTTGTGCCGTTCGATGCGCCGGGCGCGGCGAGTCCGAACATTCAACCGATCGTATTCGACCCGCGCTCTCGAGTCCCCTACGTACAGGAGTGGAACTTCTCCTTACAGCGCCAGCTTGGCCACAATATGAGCGTCGATGCGGCTTACGTCGGAAACAAGGGGACCAAATTGGAGACACGTGTTCCGTTCAATCGCGCGATGATGCCCGGCCCCGGCCCTGTCGATGAGCGGCGCCAGTTCCCGGATCTCAGCGAAGGTTACGCGTCACGCCACATCGGCCTTTCGAACTATCATGCCCTGCAGTTGAAATTCGAGACGCTTTTCTCGAATGGATTTGCCGTGCTGGCCTCGTATACGTATTCGAAATCCATCGACATCGCCAGCAGCGATTTCGGCAGCGGCGTTCAGGATATGAACAACATTCGCCTGGAGCGAGCCGTCTCTGACTTCGACTACACCCACCGGTTGAGCGTCGGCTATCTCTGGGAGTTGCCCATAGGCCGCGGTAAACGGCTGATGTCGAGGGCCCCCGCTCCCGCCGATTTCTTCCTTGGCGGTTGGGAGTTCGGCGGTATCGTGACCCTGCAGTCCGGAGCGCCGTTTACCGTCACCTCCGGCCGCGACCGGGCGAATGTGGGCGGCGGCACGCAGCGCGCGGACCGCGTCGGATCGGGCGAAGTCGATAGTCCTGCGCTGGACCATTGGTTCGATACCAGTGCATTCCTGATGCCCGCACTCTACACGTTCGGCAATTCCGGACGCAATATCCTGCGCGGTGACGGGCTGGCGCAGTGGGACGCTTCGCTCATGAAGTTCTTCCGCATTCGGGAGAACATGCGCCTTCAGTTCCGTGGTGAGTTTTTCAACGTCCTCAACCACGCGGATTTTGGAACGCCGGTCGGCAATCTCAGTTCTTCGACGTTCGGCCAGGTGCTTTCGACGCGGACGGCTCCTCGCGTGGGCCAATTCGCCCTCAAGCTGATCTTTTGAGAGCAGACCGACGAAACAAAAGAACGGCGATCGGACCTCGGTCTTCCATCCATATCGTTGGACGCCCTCGGAAGCTACCCGGAATCCTTCAATTTCCGGACATCGGAACCTGAAGAACCGGCCCGCCGGTATCCCCACCACCGCCACCGCGGGCGAGATCGCCGGCGTTGGCGGCATGCGTCAGATCCGGTTCGGTTTGAAAGTGCTTTTCTAGAAGTATGAGACTAGGCCTTTGGAGAGCTGGATTCGCCTGGCCACTCCTGGCTACCGCCCTGTATGGGCAGTGGTGGGAAAAGGAGCCGCTGCGCATCCTCGACCTCACCACCAGCATGAGCCGTGTGGACTTTCGCGAACCCGCCGAAGTGGCGGCGCGGAAAGCCGCGCTCGGGTACAACGCCGAACACCTGGACATCATGGCTATGGCCGGAGGCTTGGATGACCAGGGTTTCTATTTCGTCTCCAAAGTAGCCGGTAAGGTCAACCGGGATTACCTGCGCCAGTATCTGGAGGAGGCCCACAAGCGCGGCATCCGCGTGATGATTTACTTCAATGTGCACTGGTATACCATGGCCTTCGGCGCCAAACATCCCGATTGGCAGCAAATTCGGGAGAACGGCAAGCCGCTGGATAAGGTCTACGACACCGGAACGGATTTTTGCGTGAACAGCGGCTGGCGGGAGTGGTGCTTCCAGGTGCTGCGGGACCTGGCGGCCTACCCCATCGACGGCATCTTTTACGATGGCCCCGTCTACCGCCCCGATACCTGCTATTGCCAGTCCTGCAAGAAGAAGTTCGGCCGCGAGCTTCCTTCCAAGAAAAACCGGCAAGGCGCCGCGTTCCAGCAACTGGTGGACTTTCAGGCGTCCAGCCTCGCCGATTTCCTGCGCGACTCCCGGCGCGTGCTCAAGGGCATCAATCCGAATATCGCGTTCTATATGAACGGCGGCGTGCGCGGCGCCAACTGGGCCACCGGGCGGCTCAATCGCGTGCTGGTGGCGGAGCAGGACATTCTGGGCAGCGAAGGCGGCTTCATCTCCGGCGATCTGACCCGAGTGCCGCTGTGGAAGCCCGGCCTCACCGCACGCCTTCTCGAAACCCAGGCCGGCGGCAAACCCACCGTCATCTTCTCGGCGGCCAGCCATAAGCCCTGGACATTTTCGATTCTTCCCGATCCCGAGCTCCGGCTGCTTTATGCCGACAGTATCGCCAACAACGCCTCCGTTTGGTTCGGCATCACCCAGTTCGAGTTTGATCAGCCGGAGATGGAAACCATCGCGGCTATGAACGCCTATCTCAAGCGCACTGCCGAGTACTACACCAGGACGCGTTCGGAAGCCCGCGTGGCGGTGGTCTGGTCGGATACCACCGCCAACTTCTACGCGGGCGGTGGCGCGCAGTTGATCGACGTCGATCGCGTAGCCGGCAGCGCGATCGGTGACCTGGACGCGGAGTTTTCTGGTGTCTCCGAAGCGCTGCTGCGCGCCCACGTGCCCTTCGATGTGATCGATGACACGGCGCTCGAGCGCGAGTCGCTCGACCGGTATCAGGCCATCTTCCTGCCCAACGTGGCATGCATGAGCGACGCCACCGCCGCACACTTGCGCGCCTGGGTGAAGGCCGGCGGTAAGCTCTTCGCCACCTTCGAGACCGGACTCTATGACGCCACCGGCATCCGCCGGCCGGACTTCGCTCTGGCCGATGTGTTCGGAGCCGGCGACGCCCGCAAGATCGCTGGGCCCCGGCGCTGGGATTTCATGAAGCCGGTCGCCAGGAGTGAGTACCTGGCCGGACTCAAGCGCGACTTCCTTCCTTCCCCGATCTATTACGTGAAAGTGAAACGAGGCCAGGGACAGCCACTGGTGCAATACACGCAGCCGCTGGCCGGGCGCTACGATGGCGTTCCGGGAGATTCGGACGACGCCGCTTTCCTGGCGCACCCCTACGGCAAGGGCTTAGCGCTGTATTTCAGCGGCGACCTGGGTGCGACCATTGCCAACTACCATACGCCGGAACTGCTGGCCATCACGGCGAACGCGGCGGAACGCTTCTCCCAGCCGGCTGTAACACTCGAAAACGCTCCCGAATCCGTGGAACTGGTGGTGCGGTCGCAAGGCAGCCGGCTGCTGGTTCACCTGATGAACTTCACCGGCGAAATGACCCGGCCCATCCGGCGGATTCTGCCCCTGGACAATGTCCGGGTGAAGGTGAACCGTCCGGTGAAGCGCGCCTTCACGCTCGTGAAGCAGTCCTCTTTGCCGGTGGGTCAAGTGCTGACCATCCCCCGGCTGGAGGAATACGAAGTCCTGGTCATCGAGTAGTGCAAGAAACCGGCTGTTGCGGGAGGAGGCTCTGATTTCTGCTCCTTACCCTTCCCGGAGCGCGTGGTTTGGGTCGATCGAGGTGGCTCGCTTTGCCGGAAAATAGCAGGCTATGGCTGCTACCGCTAACAAGAGCACTGGAGCGGCAACGAATGTCACCGGGTCGCGTGCCGCGACTCCAAAGAGCATGCTTTCGACGTAACGGCTGAACACCCAGGCGCCTGCGATGCCTGCGGCGGCGCCTCCCCCGACCAGGGTCAAGCCACTCCGCAGGACAACCCGCAGCACGTCCGTTCGCTGCGCTCCGAGGGCCATGCGAATGCCGAATTCACGCACCCTCTCGCCCACCGAATACGCCATAATTCCGTAAACGCCAATTGCAGTGAGCGCCAGTGCAATCGCAGCGAAGATCCCCAGTAAAGAGGTGTAGAGACGGGGCTCTGCCATCGACTCGGAAACGCGTTCCTCCATGGTCATAAGCTCGGAAACCGGCTGATCGGGATAGGCCTGGTGAACGGTCTGCCGAAGCGAAGCGGCCATTCTCGCCGGATCTTCCTGCGTGCGTACGACCAGCATGGTGCCGAGAGCCGGCCCGAGATATTGCTGGTAGGGATGATAGAACTCGGGTTCCGCTGGTTTGTCGAGCGTCCGCTGATGTTGGTCTCCGACAACGCCGACTACTGTCATTTCGCCCCGGGTGCCTAATTTCTGGCCGATTGGGTTCTGGCCAGGCCAGTATTTACGTGCGAAGGCTTCATTTATGATCGCCACGGAAGCCCCGGAGTCATTGTCATGAGCCGTAAACAGCCGGCCCAGGCGAAGCGGAATGCCGAGCGCTCGGAAATACTCCGGGCTCACCGCCCGATAGTTGATGCCGACTTCCCCACCCTTATGGCCCGGGAGTTCGATTAGCAAGCTCACTCTCACCGTTCCCATGGGAATGGCCGTTGAAATTCCAGCGGCGGTGACTCCCGGAAGGGCTTCCACTCGATCGACGATGCCCGACAGTCGCTGGACCAATTTCGGCTTGTCTTTTGAAAGCTGATGACTCACCGGAATCATGGCCGTGAGCACATGATCGGGACGGAATCCCGGATCGACGCCCGCCAGCGCGGCAAAGCTACGAATGAGCAGTCCGGCGCCAATCAGCAGAATCAGCGACAGTGCGACTTCGGCAGCCGCCAGCGCTCCGCGCCAACGCTTCCGCGCGGCGCCCGGTGTGGTCGTCCGGCCCATCTCGCGCAAACTGAAGCGCGAAAGAACCAATGCGGGACCGGTTCCAAAAACCAGGGCGGTGGCAGTTGTCAGCGTCAGTGCGAACCAGAGCA
Source organism: uncultured Solibacteraceae bacterium (assembly GCA_964568355.1). Taxonomy (GTDB): domain Bacteria; phylum Acidobacteriota; class Terriglobia; order Bryobacterales; family Bryobacteraceae; genus JAJPJX01. Next base: position 10,398 of record CAZMRK010000485.1, read on the forward strand.
CGGGAACGTCGATGCGGCTTTCGAGGAGGCGGACAACCTGATACTGCGTTGGGAGCATCGTCACCAGCACGCGATTTCCGATCCAGGCCAAAAGAACTCCCAGGGCGCCTCCAGCCGCCGCAAGGGTCAGGCTTTCCACAAAGACCTGGCGCATCAGCCGCCTGCGAGCCGCGCCGAGCGCGCTTCGTATCGCGAACTCGCTTTCGCGCGCCATGCTGCGCGCGATGATCAGATTGGCGACGTTGAGACAGGCAATGAGCGCGAGCAGTCCGACGGCCGCCGAGAGGGTAAGAAACGCCGTGCGATATCTCTGGGCGTCGCGTTGTCCGAGCAGATCGAGGCGGAAGCGAAAGTTGCGATGCGCCTCAGGGTACAACTGCGCCAGGGCCGGCCGCATTCTTTCCAATTCCGCCAGAGCTGCTTCGGGCGAGATGCCCTGCTTGAGGCGCCCGATCACGCCGCGCGCCGTCGTCCGTGGATCCGTGATGCCGCGGTCGGCGATCAGCACATTCGAGAATGGTGTGGGAAATTGGAACTCGCGCGGCATCACGCCGATGATCGTATAAACGCTGTGATCGAGCATCACCTGGCGCCCGACCACCCCGCGATCGCCGTTGAATTGCGATTGCCAGATCTTCCAGGTTAGGAGCAGGCCATGGGGGCTGGAGTTCTCAAAATCGGCAGGAACAAAGGTACGCCCCAGCAGTGGCTGTGCCTGGAGTGTGCGGAAGAGGTCCGGTTCGACGACGCGGGCCACCAGGCTGGCCGGCTCGCGTCCTGAAAGAGTCATCGTGTGGTAGAACGCGAATGTGCCGAAACTCTCGAAAGTCCGGCTGAACTGACGCCAGAATTGCACATCGATGGTCGTCGTACTTGCCCCACCGCCATCCGGAGTGACCTTCGAAATTTCAACCAGGCGGTCTGGATCGGGATAAGACAGCGGGCGAAGAAAAACCGCGCGGAACGCGCTGAACATCACTGTCGTGGCTCCGATCCCCAAAGCAAGTGAAACAACCGCGGCGATCAGGAACGATGGGCTCTTGCCAAGGACGCGAACCGCGAACCGAAGGTCGTTCAGCATACAGCCATTCGACACCATGAAGCGGTATCTGGTTCCCCAGTCAATCCAAAGCTGGCTGAACATCAGGACACCAACGGATCGATCCCTCGGTTGACCGCCTCCACCATCCGCCGCCAGTCGGAGACTTTCGAAATACTCATTCCCGGCGCGAAGCTGGCCGGCGCCGCAGGATGGAAAAGGGAAAGGAATCTCAGGAATCCATGATGATCCGGGCCTGCGTCGCTTTCTTCTGCCGGTACTGCTGGATAAACTGCACAATACCCGGTAGTGTTGCCAGGGAGCCAAGAAACGTCAGCAGTGCTCCCGTGTAGGGCGAAACGATTGTGGTCCAGGGCTCATACACATCGACCGTTAAAATGCCATCCGTGCCGATAAATCGTAGCGGGTGGCTCATGGAACTGGTGTTGACGACCATGTGAAAGCGCCCTTTGGCGAGAGGCCTGACGGACCACCTGACAGTGCTTGTCTTCGCTTCGGGAGAAGGCAAGGATACGTCCAACATATTTTTCGGATCGACTTCCATGCCCGCTGCTGATAGTTGGAGCGTCACATTGGGGCGTTCCCGAACTCCCCAGCCCACCGGAGTAACTGTCCCGGTTACGACATACTGTTCTCTGAGCGCCACTCTTGCTGGATAGTCCAGCGCCAGCGTGTAGCAATCACGTGTTCCGGGAGGATTTGGGATGCCGATCAACCAGGTTGTGTGCCCCGTATGTCTCCAGAGCAACCCGAGACCGCACACGAGGAGGACCAGTCCTCCGATGAACAACGCGATCGACGATCGGCTTCCGCCCCCCATCGAGGACAGTTTAGACCCTTTGGGGCGGTGTGCGAAGACCTGCGCCTGGTCATCAACTGCTTCGGGAATTTCCTCAAAAAGCAGGACGCAGGGATCTATTTGGGACACGATGCCCGAATGGCATTTATTACTGTTTTAGAATCAATGATTTGCGGGTATCCGTGGGCAATTTGTCCCAAAAAGCCGCTGGCTGCCCTACCGGATCTGGTCGTGCTCGTAGGCATCGGACCAGTGCTCCCAATTTGTGGAGCCGTCGCGAAACCGCATCCAGGTCTTGAAGCGCTGGGCTTCCGATTGCCGGATGAAGAAGACCCGGCCCCCGCGGGCACGGTCGTTAGTCACATCCTCGGGAGGCGTGTGCGGATATCCGTAGTAGCCGGCTACACCCACTTGCCCGAGAGTGACGCCATGGAACTGTCCGACGTAGTTGTTGACGTGATCGTGGCCACAGAAAATTCCTTTGACGTCGCCTCGTTCCAAGACCGCCGCAAACATCCCTCCGTTGACGCGGGACGGCGACTCCGGCTCATGGCGCTCTCCCAGGATCTTCTTGGTCAGAATCATTTCGTGGAACTCCGGAAGCGGGATATGAAAGAACATGAGGCTGGGAATCTTCTGCCCATAGCGATTCTCTATCTCCTGGGAGGTCTGATAGTACCAGTTGATCTGATCCGTGTGGATCCAGTCGTATCGGTCTTCGGGGTTTGAAGCCCGCTCTCCCGAGTCAACCAGCCAGAGGTTGAAGACCGGCCTCGAACCGTCGGAGCTCCAGACCAGTATGTTCTTGTTGCCGGCTCCGTGAATATCCCGGACCCATCCTCCATTCATATTGTGCGGATGGCTCTCATAGTAGGTGAAGACCTGCTCTCTGGTGATGTGGGTCCTGGCCGCGTGCTCCTGGTCATGATTACCCAGCGTGACCGCCCAGGGTACGCGGTTTTTTTCCATCGCGACGGCCACATTGTCTACCGCCCGCTTCACATCTTCGGGAGTGGCGCATCGGTCGCCGGAGATATTGTCGCCCAGGACGACTACCAGATCCGGCTTCTCGAGGGAAATCAACTTCTCGGTGAGTTCAATGCCATACCGGTTTGGCTCCGGGATGTAGTGCAGGTCGCTGATCGCCAGGATCTTAAAGGTACCGTCGGCACGAAATTTCAGGACCGGAGGCGCTGCAAACACCGCTGCCGTCCAGACAACGAGGAAGAGGATAGACCAGAGCGAGGTACGTTTCATAGGAATGGTTGGCCGGTCGGAGGACTGATCCCCCAAACACGGCTCCAGCTTTATCATCCCCCGGTTCACGGAAATGACATGGATTCCGGCGGGCAAGTTGTGGTTACAGGGGGTTACATGGAGGATATATACCACCCATAACATGCTGATACCCATATAGTTAGCCGATTTGGCCGGTTCCCGCGCGGAATTGCTCTCCCGAAAACCTCTCTGCCACGATGGAAGGCGTTTCTATGAGAAAACATCCGGAGCTTCTCGCCGCAATGCCGCGCCTGTGTGTTTGGATCGCTCTGCTCTGCGGGGCGACTCTATACGGCCAAGAGTACCGCGGTCGGATCCAAGGTACCGTGGTAGACGCCACCGACGCAGTGGTGGTGGGCGCTAATGTGACGCTGGTCAATGCAAGTACCAATGCGTCCGCGAATAAGGTCACCAGCGAGACTGGCCACTACTTATTCGATCTGATAGAACCCGGCACCTACACTCTGACCGTTCAGATGGCGGGTTTTCACAAGTTCCAGGTGGAGAAGGTGGTGCTGCAGCAACGCGGCGACGTCACCGTGGACGCTGCACTCGAAGCCGGCGCCACCGGCGATACGGTCACGGTGACCGCCAATCTGGGCCAGGTGCAGTTCAATACAAGCAAGCTGGAAACCACCATTGACAGCCGGGTCGCTGCGAACGTGCCGCAGTATTTTCGACAGCCATTCTTCCTCGCGGCAGTGGATCCGACAGCGGTGCAGAGGGTGGCCACCAACGAGGTACGGCCGTTTAACGCCGGCGGCGTCTCCAATCAGAATATCAGCGGCCCTGCTTCCACTGCGGTGGACCTGCAAGTGGATGGCGCGCCGGTCGGACTGGGTCAATATACCGGTTACTCTCCGTCGCCCGACATGGTAGCGGAGGTAAACGTGCAGCAGAACGCCGTCGACGCGGAGTTCGGCAATAGCGCCGGCGCGGCGATCTCGATCCTTCTCAAGTCCGGCACCAACGAGGTTCATGGCGGGGCGTTTTACCAAGGAATGTACCCGTGGCTGAACGCCATCTCGGATCGCGTGAACCGGACCATGAATGTCGGCCGGAACCACTTCTTCGGCGGAACGCTCTCCCATCCGATCAAAAAGAACAAATGGCTCAACTTTGTGGCCTTTGAGGGCTGGCAGATGACCGATGCGTCGCTGACCGTGAGCGGACAGTTGCCTACCGATCTGGAAAAGCAGGGCAATTTCTCGCAATCGCTGAACTCGTCCGGTAATCTTCGTGTTATTTACGATCCTTGGACGACGCAGACTTCGCCGGACGGCAAGACCGTTACACGCACCGCATTTCCCAACAACATCGTTCCGGCGTCCCGGATCAGCCGTGTAGCCGCAATGTATACGGCGGCACTCCCGCAGCCAAACCTGCCGGGCACCGGTCCCTACCATGCCCTAAACTACGTCGTTCCGCTTCCCATCTACTATCCATACCGGAACTTTTCCGACCGCACCGATTACGTGATCAACGAGAAGCTGCGGTATGCCGGCCGGGTCAGCCTCTTCCGCACGCCGGCCAGTGTTTCGAGCCCGACGGGCAACGATCTGTTCTTTCTGAGCGAACGAGGCAGCGACCGGAATGCGACCCAGATCACCAACGACCTCACTTGGGTAAAGAGCGCCAACACCGTGATCAGCGGGAGCTTCGCCTACTACGGCTACTTTGAGCAATCACATTTCCAGACCGGCAGCCTGAACCAGGGAAAAGAGCTCTGGCCCAAGCTGTGGCCGAACAACTCCTGGTATCAGACCATGTTCGCAAGCGGGGCTATTCCGATGGTGGCGCCCGGGATGGAGATCATGGGCGGGAACGGGTCGTATATCCTCAATTCTTACTCCTACGGTTTGGGCACCAACGGACCCTACTGGGTGAAGCGTCCCCACCAGAACGCGGTTAGCGTCAAGATCGCGCAGCAGCGGGGCACGCACTATCTGAAGAGCGGTTTCGAGACACGCGGGGCGCACACTCCTCAGGTGGCGCAGATCAGCATCCCGGCGTTCATGTTTGACGCGACAGCGACCGCCAACACCTACGTAAGCCCCAATACCGCGATCTCGGGCGATGGCTATGCCGCCTTCCTGTTGGGCGCGTATAACAACCTCTCCCGCGGCGCCGGCATGCCGGTAAGCCAGAATACGGAGGTCTCCAATCGCAGCTACGGCGCCTATTTCAACGACGACTGGAAGCTCAGCCGCCGCGTGACAATTAACCTGGGCTTGCGGTATGAATACGAAGTGCCCTTCCACGAAGCGCAAAACCGGCTGCCGCGGGCGCTGGATTTGAGTGTTCCGATTCCCGCGCTGCAGGGGGCCAATGCGCCGCAGATGCCGGCTGCCGTGAAACAGTATTACAACGGTCCGTGGATTTTCAACGGCGCATTCCAATGGCAAGGCGGCAGCCATCCCGGAGCTTGGGATGGCGGCCTGGGAACGCTTTCGCCGCGTGCCGGTATCGCCCTCCGGCTCAATGACAAGACGGCGGTACGTGTAGGATGGGGCCGGTTCATCACGCCGTGGCTGGCCATCACGAATATGACGGCGGCCAACGCCTACGGCTTTAACGTGACAACTCCCGCCTTGCCGTTTGTTCAGGGAGTGCCCCAATTGAACCTGGACGATCCGTTCCCCGCCTCCTACCCGATCCAGGCTGCGCCGGGAAAGTCGCTGGGAGCTTCTACCGGGCTGGGAGACAGCCTGACGTACTTCAATGCCGACCGGCCCAGGCAGCACACGGATCGCTACAGCCTGTCGGTCCAGCGCCAGCTTCCGTTGGGGATTACCGCTGAATTCACAGGGCTCATGACGTTCTCCAATAATGTCATCACGCGCAACCTCAACCAGGTCGACCCCCGGATTGCCTATACCTACAAAGCGGCGACCAATGTGCAGGTTCCCAATCCCTTCTATAACCTGCTGCCGGCCAGTCAATTTCCCGGCCCGCTGGGCCGCCAGGCGAGCGTCAATCTGACGTCCCTCATGGTTCCCTATCCGCAGTACGGATCTCTTACGGTGACCGATTACGGCGGCAACGGCGGAGATCACTTCCAACAACTGGCGATGAAGTTTCGGAAGGCATACAGCTATGGGCTTACCTTGATGGGCGGCTATGCGTACTTGCGCTCGCGAAGCCTCACTTATTACGACGACATAGCGACCTACCTGCAACAGCAGACCTGGCAGGAATCCACCAGCCCACGGCACCAGGTGTCGCTGGCAGGCAACTGGGAAATCCCATTGGGTCACGGTCGGGCGTTCCTGAATGCCATGCCCCGCATAATGGATGCAGCCCTGGGCGGTTGGGCCGTGAGCCCCCTGCTGACCTGGCGATCGGGCAACTATCTCTCATTCGGCGGCCTCCTGGCTAGCGGAGATCCGCACGTCTCGGATCCGGGCCCCGGCGGGTGGTTCAACACAGCGGTGTTCGCCAAATTGCCGGCCTATACTCCACGCACCAATCCAATCACGTATTCCGGCCTGACAGGCCCCGGCTATTTTAATCTGGACGTCTCCTTCGCCAAGTCGTTCCGGGTTACAGAGAGGTTTTCTGCGGTCCTGCGAATGGACGTCTTCCATGCCCCCAATAACATGACCTGGAACGACCCGAGCACGAGCGTGACCTCCACGTACTTCGGGAAGTCCAGCGGGCAGTTCAACCCCTATGGCCTGGGGATCGGCCGCCAGACGCAAATCGGACTCCGGGTCCGCTTCTGATTCTTATGCTGGATCGAGCTTATCGATTTTCTCTGATTGCCGTGGCGCTGGTGGCCGTTGGACCCGCGATCCGGCCGCTGTGGGGCTGGGGCGCAAAAGGCCACCAGATGCAGGCGCGGGCAGCCCTGCGCGCGCTGCCACAAGACCTGCCGGCTTTCTTCCGCGAAGCGGTGGAGCAGATGGCTTACCTGATCAGCGAACCGGACCGCTGGCGGACCAGCGAACAGCCGGCCTTGACCGAAACGGCCGGCGTCAACCACACCTTCAAGTGGGAGCTCGTGCCGCACCCGCTCCCGGCGAATCGCCATCTGTTTCTGATCGGGCTTGCCAAGCAGGGCCGGCTGGATCCGCCGCACTCCGTGCGCGACTTCGGAACGGCCGCCTACGCGATTCAGGAATGGGCGGAGATGCTGACCGGCGCCCTTCGAAGATGGCGCGCTTTGCCGGAGGCGACGCCCGAAGAGCAGCGGATCAAGCGGCAGCACGAGCAGAGCATCCTGTTCATGGCCGGAGTTCTGGGGCACTGGGTGACGGACGTGTCCCAGCCCATGCACGCTTCCGTTCATGTTCACGGCTGGCATAGCAGCGTGCCTAACCCAAACGGGTACACCCGATCCGATCCCCACGGTCGCTACGAGTCCCAGTACGTGAACCGGGCGATTTCGCTCGACGATGTCGCCGCCCGGGTGGACCGCTCGCCGCGTCTGCTGGGCGATTGGCTGCGGGAGTCAGAGGCCTACATCGCGGCGAGTAACTCCCACGTCGAGCAGATCTATATCTGGGAAAAGGAAGCTCCTTTCGGCAGCGGAAAGGAGCCCTCTGCTGCCGCTCCCTTCACGGCGGCCAGACTGGCCGAGGGCGCCCGCATGCTGCGGGACGTCTGGTATACGGCCTGGATGCGTTCGAAAGAGCCGCTGCCGGGAAAACAATGAGTCTGCGAAATCTTCTCCCGCCGCACCGAACGGCGGCGCGAAGGGTGTGGACTTCACAAGCTCAGCGCTAGCGCAGCCAGATGTCATACGTGGAGTCAATCTGAAAATAGGTCAGTCCTAACTGGCGTAGCCGCTCGATGTCGCTGTGGGCTCCCTGCATGTGATCTCGTCCGGCATAGTGGAAGTCATTGATCGAAACCACCGCCGGGATACCCGCCCGCCCGGCCAGTGCGATTCCTTTCTGGTCCAATGTCGTGCCATGCTCGAACAGGAAGTAGGTTCGGGAAAGGTCTTCCCCCGCATCGAGCTTCTGCTGCAGTTCGGCGCGATCCAGGCTGATACGGGCCTTACCCTTGAAATAAGCGCGAGCCTCTCTGGTCCCGATGAAGAAAGCACCCTCCAGCAGGCCGTTGTCGCGTAGCGTCTGCTCGAGCTGTTCGTAGAATGCCCGGGGATGGCTGGGCGCCTTTGTGTCGATCATGAGCTGGATCTTCCCCCGGCAGATGGCCGCATACTCGCTGAACTCCAGCGGGCGCGAACCGTCTTCGGCGGCGCGCAACTGGCGGATCTCGTTCCACGTAAGTGCGCGCGGAGCTTTGCGGACGCCGAACGACTTCTCGAAATCATCGTGATGGACCACCAGGTGGCCGTCTTTGCTCTCCTGCAGGTCCATTTCGAGCATCCAGTAGCCTCTGCGGATTGCCTCCCGGGCCGCTCCCGCAGAGTTTTCGGGATGATGGCTATCTACCACGCCACCACGGTGGGCAATCAGCCGCACGGGCTCTCCGGCGCCGAGAGAACCGGCCGGCAGCGAGGCGCATAGAAACGCAAATATCCATTTTCTGATCGAAGGGTTAGCAATAAGAAGAAACATGAAGGTTCCGGGTTAACTTATGCAAGCGTGTACACGAAGCTGCGGCTTATGTGCGGTCGCATCAGGCGGGCCAAAAGTGGCCGCCAGGCCGCAGCGTTCAGTTCCATAATTGTGCGATGTCTCTTGACGCTTCAGGGCATTACCGAATACAGTGAACAACAAGACGCTACGACGTGATCGTAACCAGGGATTGTTAATCCCGTATGAACACGGTTTCAAAGCTGAGTTACATTTCAATTAAAGACGTCGCCAAAGCGGCGGGCGTCTCGCATGCCACGGTTTCCCGCGCACTGCACTCGAGCCATCTGGTGAAGCCGGAGACAGCGAAGCGAATCCGGGAAATCGCTCAACAGCTCAGGTATCGGCCCAACGCCGTGGGCCGCAGCCTCGCGACCAGCCGAACGCAGACGATCGGCGTGGTCGTTACCACGATCGCCGATCCGATTGTGGCGGAGATGGTAGGCGGCATCGAAGCGGTAGCCAGCGCACATCACTATTCGGTGTACCTCGCCAATTGCCACGGGGATGCGGAGAGCGAGATGCGGGTGGTCCAGTCCTTTCACGAACGCCGGGTTGATGGGATCCTCGTGGCCGCCTCCCGGGTGGGCGCCCTCTACGATCCGATCGTGGAGCAGATGCGGACGCCGATTATCCTGATCAACAATCAGCACCCCAGTTCGTATCAGTACTCGGTCAACATCGATAGCATTCCGGGCAGCCGGGAAGCTGTGGGCCATTTGATCGCGCTGGGGCATCGCAACATTGCCTATATCGGAGACCGCTTCGGCTTCCAGACGGACCTGGACCGCTTTAGCGGATACCGCCAGGCACTCGATTTGGCAGGGATTACGGCCCGGCCGGAATGGATCGTGCATGGAGACGGCAATCTGGAGGGCGGAGCGTTGGCGATGAGAAAGCTATTAGCGTTGCCTTCGACGCCAACCGCCGTGTTCTGTTACAACGACGTGACTGCGATTGGCGCATTACGGGCCATCCACGAGAAGTCTTTACGAGTCCCCGAGGACATCTCCATCGTTGGGTTTGACGACTTGTTTCTCGCCAGCTATACCGTCCCGCCTTTAACCACGGTGCGCCAGCCCAAGCACCAGATGGGGCGATTGGCAACGGATATGCTTTTGCGTATTCTGACCGGTCATGATTCCGGCGAGAGAATCGATCTGAGGGGGGAGTTGATTGTTCGCTCCTCGACAGCTCCTCCGAAGAAGTGAACTTAGGCTCAGGGACGACCGGCTACGGAATCTTCGCGACCAGGGAGCTGTTGGATCCGGTGCGCAGGATCCGGAAGGTTACCGGTTTCATCGTCAAGGGGCCGTCGGCTCGTACGGTCACGTTGATCAGTACTTGATAGGCATCGGGAAGGGCCTTGCGATTCCGGACCAGCAGGCGATGTAGTTCGGCGGCATAGCTGGGACTGGTAACAAACTCCACTGCCGCGAGAGTACCTTGCGTATCCGGCGACCCAAGGATCATGACGTTGCCGGCCCCGTCGGTTCCAGGCAGGCGAGTGATCAAGGAGTAGGTTTCGTAAGACGGTGCGTCGCTCGGCGATGCCCCCGGATACGTTGCTTGTTCGCCTTGGGCGGGATAGTAGTTCACGATGGCGTCCTGGCCTATGTCGAACGGCAACTGCGTGTGCACTTCACGAAATCTTTTCAGGTGTGCGATGGATTTGGGCGACCCCAACAGCACAATATCGCGCTCGCGCAGGTCCTCCCATGCCAAAGAGTTTGCCCTGCGAAAGGACACGTCTCTTTCCCGGCACAAAAACAGGCGAAAAATGCGAAGGGCTCCAACCGTTTCGCCGAATCCGTTGTACTGGTAGGCCGGGTGTACGTCCGTGCTGCGAAGTGCGCGGCGGATTCGGTCGAGCGTTGGAGACAAATAGCCCGCCTGCCATTCGTTCATCCTGGAATCACGCACGGGTACGCCGTCGAATGAGACAAAGAGCGGGGTCCCCAGCGCCACTGTCACAGGCCGGCCGGAGATGAGGAACGGATGCCAGATCTCCAGTAAGTCGCGGTTCCAGACCGACGCCGCCAAGGTGGAAACGTAGGGCCTGCGGGAGAGGAACGCGTAACTGGCCGCGGCTGTCGCTGCGAGCAGTCCGATGGCCAAGGCAAGACAAACCCGGCGCAGGATGCTCGCATCCCGTGTCCATGGCGCTGACGCCGGCGCCGTTTGCACCGGCTCCGGCGGTATTTTCGTTCGCCTCCGGAAGACAATCTTGAATCCGCCTTTCGGAAGCTCAAAGATTACCGGCGCGCTTGCTCCCTCGGTGCGGAAGTACTCTTCCAGCTTCAGCCGCAGCCTGCCCGTCTGGATTCGAACAGTTGCGTCTTGCCGTGGACTATAGCTTTCCGGTTTACCCATCGCGTCGATGCCGACGCTATACTCCTTCAGTTCGTCTGCCTGACCCTCGATCGACTTCTGGCCGAGATAGGACAACAGCACTCGAAGTTGTTCCGAATGGCGGAAGGTCTCACTCCGAAGAATGTGGTTCAGGCCGCTCTGGATTTCGTTGGGCGCCAGGTCGAGGAGGGGAAGCTCGCGTTTGTCCTCACCTGCAAACGAGCTCATCGCCTAAACCCTACCAAGTCAACGTGACAGTAGTGTGACGCCGCCTGTCCGCGAAAGGAGAGAAACGGACGAAAACGTGTGCGCCGTTTCGCGGCCTTCGGGGAGATGGCCGGACAGGTTGGCAGCGGGAAATCCGGGTGGAAATCAGGCCGAAGGCCAATGTAATCACTTTTTGAAAACGTGTTCATAAAAAATTCACTTGAGCTGGTTAAGATCACGCTTGGCTCGCGAGCTGAAACTTGGGGACGCGACGCCTCGGTGGTGCGCCAGGTCGGCACACGCCACATCGCGGCGTCGGGGACGCGGCCAGGGACTTGATCAAACGTACAAGAGCACACTCGATATGACATTGCCATTGAGCGCGATTCTATGCCCGCGGACTGCGGCGATCTGCTTCATTCTGACGCTATTTCCTTTTTCTGCTTTCGCCCAGGAGTATCGTGGCCGGATCCAGGGAACCGTGCTTGACGGCTCCCAGGCGGCAGTCGCCCAAGCACGTATCACACTCACCAACCTGGGCACGGGAGTTTCCCGGAAGACGCAGACCAATGCGGCAGGGTACTATCTTTTCGATCTGGCCGAACCCGCCCGCTATAGCCTTTCCATCGTGGCGGACGGCTTCGCGGAGTTCCACGCGCCCTCCGTCCTGCTGCAGCAGCGTGGTGACGTAACCGTGGATGCCACGCTCGAGGTGGGCACGGTTGCCCAGGAGTTGAAGGTAACCGCGGCGGCGGCCCAGGTGCAGTTCAACTCACCAAAGCTGGAAACGACGATCGACAACCAGATCGCGGAGAACGTTCCTCAGTTTTTCCGCTCACCGTTTCTTCTCGGCAAGCTCGACCCGGGTGTAGTCCAGTCGGAGACCCGGCTCGAAAGCCAGCCCTACCACAGCAATACCAATAGCACGAACACGGTGGGCGGAATTCGTGGAATGGACCTGCAGGTAGACGGCGCTCCGGTCGGCTTGGGAACCTACACGGGCTATGTACCTTCGCCGGATATGGTCTCTGAAGTGAACGTCCGCGTAAATTCCGTAGATGCCGAGTTCGGTCAAAGCACCGGCGCGGCGATCAGCGTGACGATGAAGGCCGGCACGAATGAGGTACACGGCAACGCTTTTTACCAGGGCGTCTATCCGTGGATGAACGCCGTTCTCGACCGCGTCAACCGAATCCAGAATGTACAACGCAAGCACATGTTCGGCGCCACTCTTGGGCACCCGATCCGGAAGAACAAATGGTTCAACTTCGTTGCCTTTGAGGGATGGCAACTGACAGATCCGCAAACTCTGACGGGCGAGCTTCCCACCGCGGCCGAGCGGCAGGGCGATTTTTCCCAGTCCCTCAACCTGCTCGGCGGGCTGCGCACGATCTACGACCCATGGTCGACCAAGACATCGCCCGATGGCTCCACCGTGACGCGGACGCCATTTCCGAACAATATCATTCCCCAAAGTGCGATCAGCCACGTCGCAGCGGCATATGCGGCGGCCCTGCCGCAGCCGAACCAGGCCGGCGTCGGCCCCTACCATGCAAACAACTACGTAGTGCCTCTTCCATTGGCCACGCCTTACCGCAATTTCTCCGATCGCACCGACTATGTCATCAACGAGAGGCTCCGCTATACAGGCCGCGTGAGTCTGTTTCGCACCCCCATTACCGCTGCAAACCCGACCGGTTCGGATCTTGCCTGGATGAGCGATCGGAGTACGCGGCGTGACGCTACCCAGATCACCAGCGGCGTAAGCTGGGTGGCCAACCCGGTCACGGTGGTTGACACGAATTTTGCCTACTATGGCTACTACGACGATGCCAACCCGAAGTCCGCGTTCAAGGGCTACGATACGCTTTGGACCGGCAGCGACTGGTACAAGCCCATCTTCGATTCAGGCGTCATTCCGCCGGCGCCTCCGGGAATGCAGATCACGCAGGGAGACGGCGGCAGCATCATGTCGGCGTACTCCAACGGGATCGGGGCGAATGGTCCGTTTTACAAGAAACACCAGTGGCAGGACTTCGAAACTTTCAAGGTAGCCCATCAACGCGGCTCGCACTACTTGAAGGCCGGATTGGAATCGCGTGCCTTGCGGTCGTCGCAGGTCCCGCAGATCAACTGGCCTTATTTCAGCTTCACGGCCGCCTCGACGGCGAATACCTATAACAATCCAGACACACGCTCCAGCGGCGACGGCTTCGCCAGTTTTCTGACCGGGGCCATCAATGGCGGGCAGATGCCGGTGGTGGTGGGCACGAACCTCTATTTCCGAACATTCGGTCTCTACTTCAATGATGATTGGAAGGCGAGCCGTCGCCTGACGTTCACCTTGGGGCTGCGCTGGGAATATGAGCAGCCGTTCCGGGAAGCCGAGAACCGGCTCGCCAAGGGGCCCGATCTGACCGTCCCGATCCCTGAGTTGCAGGGCGCCAATGCTCCCGCGGTTCCTCCGCTGGTCCAGCAATACTATCAGGGCGGATGGACATTCAATGGCGCCTATCGGTGGACGGAGAGCAACGACCCCGGGCAATGGAGCGGGGGGCTGGGCACTCTCTCCCCACGGTTGGGACTGGCGCTTCGCATCAACGACAAAACCTCTTTCCGGGTGGGCTGGGGCCGCTACGTCGCTCCCTGGACACTCAGTTCCAACGCCACGCAAGGAAACTACTACGGATACTCCCTGCAAACGGCCGCCCCGTCGCCCGTGCTGGGCGTTCCGCAGATGAGCCTGGATGATCCGTTTCCCGTCAGCAGCTATCCCATTCAGCCGGCGTTGGGGAAAAGCCGGGGGGCCTACACCGGGCTGGGCGATTCGCTCTCCTGGTATGCCGAGGACCGGCCTCGGCAGTACGTCAACCGAATCAATGTGTCATTCCAACGCCAGGTCGCATTCGGCCTGGTGGCGGACGTGACATATTTCATCAACTCCTTCAACAATCCCTCGTCGCGCAACGTCAACCAGGTCGACCCGCGCATCGGGTATACGTACAAGACGGCCATCAATCAATCCGTCCCCAATCCGTTCTATCAGCTTCTCCCGGCAGACAAGTTCCCCGGTCCTCTACGCAATCAGCGGACGGTGAACCTGAGCGCCCTCATGGTGCCTTACCCCCAGTATGGCTCCCTAAACGTCACGGACTACGAAAACAACTCTCGCACGCTGTTTCAGCAGGCCGCTGTGCGTGTCAGGAAGAGCTACGGCTATGGCCTCACGTTTCTGAGCGGATATTCATATACGTACTCCAGGACGCAGGTCTACTATGATGACGTCGCAAACTACCTTCGCCAGAGAACCTGGCAGGCGGATACCATGCCGCGCCATCACTTTACATTTGGCGGCACCTGGGAGTTGCCCCTCGGCCATGGCCGTCAGTTCCTGCACGACACTCCGCGGGTGCTGGACGCGGTGATCGGTGGGTGGAATGTAAGTCCTATCCTTACGTGGCGCTCGGGTAACTATCTTTCGTTTCCTGGACTGATCGCCAACGGCGATCCGCATATCGAGAATCCAGGTCCGGGGCGGTGGTTCAATACTTCCGTTTTTGGCCAGTTGCCTGCGTTCACCCGCCGGACGAATCCCGTGGTGTACGACGGACTCACCGGGCCCGGTTACTTTAACCTGGATGCATCTCTCCTCAAGGCGTTTCGCGTGACCGAGAGGCTCAACGCAGAAGTACGCGTCGATGCTTTCAACCTCCCCAACTCGATGACCTGGAACGACCCGAGCACCAGCATTACCTCGACCTATTTCGG
>CAZMRK010000486.1:0-2510 GCA_964568355.1 uncultured Solibacteraceae bacterium
TGGCGTCGTAAGGCGCTTCCTCCAGCCAGCCCTGCGAACCGTCTCCGCAGATTACCTTCACATTGCCGGCGCGGCCGGTCCGTTCCAGGTTTTCGCGAGCCTGTGCGGCCAACTCCGGCAAGAGCTCGATCGAGACCACCCTCACCGCCAGCGCGCCCAGCACCGCCGCGTGATACCCTAACCCGGTGCCGACTTCGAGCACTTTTTCGTCGCCGTGTAGTTCCAGCAGTTCCGCCATCAGCGCGGTCATATAGGGCTGCGAGATCGTTTGTCCTCCGCCGATCGGCGCCGGCTCGTCACGATAGCTTCGCACCCGCTCGTCTGCCGGAACAAATTGTTCCCGCGGAATCTGCTCCATCGCTGCCAGAACCCGCTGGTCGCGGATGCCGCGCCGGCGCAACTGCATCTCGACCATTTCGCGCCGTTCTGCAGCCCAATCCGGAATCATGTACCACCCGCCGCTATAATAGCGATAATGGCCCATCAAATCACCCTGATCCCCGGGGACGGCATCGGTCCCGAGGTTGCCGATGCAACTGTGCGTGCGGTAGAGGCGACTGGGGTTGAGATCGAGTGGGAACGCGTAGAAGCCGGTGCGCGGGCGCTGGCGGAGTCCGGGCAATTGTTGCCCGACGACGTGTTCGCTTCTCTGGAGATGACCCGCGTCGGATTGAAAGGACCCACGGCTACACCAATCGCCGGCGGCCACCAAAGCATCAACGTCGCCCTGCGCAAGCGTCTGGGTCTCTACGTGAATTTCCGCCCTGTGCGCATGTTACCGGGGCTCAAAACCCGTTTTTCCGACCTGCCGATCGATCTGGTCATCTTCCGCGAAAATACCGAGGACCTGTATTCCGGCCTGGAGCACGAAGTTGTGCCCGATGTGGTCGAGAGCCTCAAGATCATCACCAAGAACGCCTCCATGCGCATTGCCCGGGCCACCTTTGAATACGCCAGCCGGGAAGGACGCCGCAAAGTCACTGCGATTCACAAGGCCAACATCATGAAACTGAGCGACGGCCTGTTCCTCAAGTGCTGCCGCGAAGTGGCTGCCGCTTTCCCGGAGATCACCTACAACGAGCTGATCGTCGACAACGCCTGCATGCAGCTCGTTATGCGTCCCGAAACCTTCGATCTCTTGGTGATGCCCAATCTCTACGGCGACATCATGTCGGATCTCTCAGCGGGGCTGGTAGGTGGTCTCGGCATCGTCCCCGGTGCCAATATCGGCGACGGTCATGCCGTCTTTGAAGCTGTCCACGGCACCGCACCCGATATCGCCGGCAAGAGTCTCGCCAACCCCACCGCCCTGATGCAGTCGGCCACGCTCATGCTGGCCCACATCGGAGAGCGCGATGCGTCGCGCCGTCTCCAGCACGCCATCGAGCAGGTGTACGCCGAAAAGACGCATCTCACCGGAGATGTCGGGGGCAGCGCCTCCACTTGCGACTTCACCAACGCGGTCATTCGCCACCTGCAGTCATAACGCTGAGGTGCCGGTTATTCTTCGCGCAGGGCCGCCATGGGATCAATGCGCGTGGCCCTGCGCGCCGGCAGATAACACACTGCCAGGGCCACCGAGGCGAGCAGCAGCGACACTGCGGCATAGGTCCAGGGATCGCTAGCTGTCAGCCCGAACAGCCAGCTTTGCAGCACTTGGGTGGTGCCCCATGCGCTGGCCAATCCCCAACCGAGGCCGGCCACGACCGGCGTCATCCCCTGTCCCAAAACCAGCCGAACCACATCCCGCGACTGTGCGCCCAGCGCCACACGTATGCCCATCTCGTGCGTGCGGCGGCTTACCGCGTACGTCACCACGCCAGAGAGAAGACGCGATAGGCTGCCATGGTCTCGAACACACGGTTCTGCTGCCGCCAATCGAGAAAATTCGGGTAGGAGATCGCTTTGGCGGGACCTTTGGTGTCGCGATCGGCCAGCGAAATCAGCCGTTCGGCCTGAGGCACGCGCGCCCGCCGGAAAAGAAATGCATCACCAGACTGAAAATGGCGCTATTGCCGCCAATGCCCAGTGCTAAAGTGAGAACCGCGACCGCGGTGAATCCAGGGCTCAGGCGAAGCCCACGGAGCACGTAGCGCAGACTCTGCATGGCCGTCTACGGGAGATGACGTGGCCGCAGGCCAAAATGTGCAATCGTTAAGTGTCCCGCTGAAAACGCAGGTCGCACTTATCAAGCTTTATCGCACTACTAGCGCCGCCCGTGGGAATGCAAACTTCTTCTCCACTTCATCCACCACGTTCAATTGGCAGGTATACCGTCCCGGGGGCAGCTTCGACAACGGAACTTGAAACTCCAGCGGCAGGCGTTCTCCATCCAGCTTCGTCAGGCGCACTGGATTGGATTCGAACACCTTCCTCTGCCCATTCAAAAAGCTCAGCGAGGCTGCCACGCTGGGTTGTGGATCGGAGCCCGGCTCGTAGACCTCGGCGTATACATACAGATTCTGGTCCCGGCGAAACACACGCGTGATGCTCGGCACCAGTTTCTGCCC
>CAZMRK010000487.1:0-13646 GCA_964568355.1 uncultured Solibacteraceae bacterium
GAGAATGAGACTACCAGGCATTTTTCCATCCGTCACGACACCATTTGATTACAAAGGGAATCTGTACCCGGCTAAATTACAGCATAACGTGGAAAAGTGGAACCGGACCAGCTTGTCCGGATACGTCGTATGCGCCTCCGCAGGCGAGAGCGTGCTTTTGACCACCGGCGAGAAGACCGCCGTCTGGGAGCTGGCGGCCAAACACGCCGCGCCGGGCAAACTGCTGATCGCCGGCGCCTCGGCCGAGAGTGTGCGCGAGACCGTGGCCCTCGCCAATCGCGCCGCCGACCTGGGCTATCAGGCCGCCCTGGTAACCCCTCCGCACGACGACCAACGGATTTCCCAGCGCCCGGAGCTCCAGATGCTCTACTATCGGGCCGTCGCCGACGAATCGCGCATTCCGGTTATTCTCGACAGCCGTCCGCAATCCACGGGCGTGGACCTTTCGGCCGAGACTGTGGCGGAGCTGTCGCGCCACCCCAACATCATCGGTTTGAACGAGGCCTCCGGCAACCTGGAGAAGCTGATGCAGGTGTTGCGCGAGGCCGAAGCGGGCTTCCAGGTGCTCACCGGTTCGGCTGCCACGCTCTGGCCCTCCCTGCTGATGGGCGCTTCGGGGGCCTTAGTGGCATTCGCCAGCGCGGCGCCTTATGCCTCCATCGCCATCTGGGAGGCCTACCGCACACGGGAGGAAGAGGCCGGGCGGGACTGGCAGAACCGCATTGCCCGTGCAGCCTCCCTGGTCACCTCCAAATACGGCGTGCCGGGGCTGAAGCACGCCATGGATCTCAATGGATACTACGGCGGTCCGCCGCGCCTGCCGCAGAGCGCCCCGTGCCCCGCCGCCAAAGCCGAGATCGAGCAGGCCTTCGCGGATCTGAAGGGCTGAGCCGCTATCCCAGCTTTTCCAGCACCGCGTCGGTCACCTCGCGGGTGGTGCTGGAGCCGCCCAGGTCGGGAGTGCGAACCTTGCCTTCGGCCAGGACCGCGGCCACGGCCCGCTCCACCTCGGCTGCCGCCTCGGGCAGTTGCAGGTGGTCCAGCATCATGGATGCGCTGAGAATCGTCGCCAGCGGATTCACAATGCCCTTGCCGGCGATATCCGGCGCCGAACCGTGCACCGGCTCGAACATCGAGGGAAACCGGCGCTGGGGATCCAGGTTGGCGCTCGCCGCCAGGCCCATGCTGCCCACCAGGATGGCTGAAATATCGCTGAGAATGTCGCCGAACAGGTTCGAGCCCACCACCACGTCGAAGCTCTGTGGCCGGCGGATGAAGTTCATGGCCGCCGCATCCACCAGCAGCGATTCGGTCTCAATGGCCGGGAACTCGGAGGCCACCTGCTCAAAGACCCGGTCCCACAGCACCATTCCGTAGCCCTGGGCATTGGACTTCGTGATCGACGTGACGCGGCGCTTCTTGTTACGTTTCACGGCAAGCTCGAAGGCGTACCGGATCACCCGCTCGATGCCCCGGCGTGTGAAGACCGATGTCTGAATCGCCACCTCGTCCGGCTGATGGTTGTAGACGAAGCCGCCCACCTGGGCGTACTCCCCTTCGGTATTTTCGCGGACAATCACCATATCAATCTGCTGGCCGTTGCGCAGGGCCAGCGGCGATTGGACGCCGGGGTACAACACCGCCGGCCGGACATTCGCATACTGATCGAAGGCGCGGCGAATGGGGAGCAGCAGGCCGTTGAGCGTGGTGTGGTCCGGAATCTCGGGATGGCCTACGGCGCCCAGCAGAATGGCGTCGCAGGGCTGTAGCAGGTCGAGAGCGCCGGCCGGCATCATGCGGCCCCAGCGGAAGAAGTGCGCCGAGCCCCAGTCGAAATCCTGGAAGGCAAAACTGGCCTGGTGCCGGCGGGCCGTCTGTTCGAGCACCCGCTTGGCTTCGGGAATGACCTCCTGCCCCGCACCGTCCCCGGCGATTACCGCGATCGTGAATGTTCTCATGTTTTTTCAATTCTAGCCCGTGCGGATTCATCCCACCTGCCGGTAGCGGAAACAGTCCACCAGGTGGTCGTTAACCATGCCGGTGGCCTGCATGAAGGCATAGCAGATGGTGGTGCCGACAAAGCGGAATCCGCGCCGCTGGAGGTCTTTGCTCATCGCATCGGACTCCGGAGTCGAGGTGGGGACCTCTTTCATCGCGCGCCATTTGTTGCGCCGCACACACCCGCCGGTAAACTGCCAGATATAGGCATCCAGGCTGCCGAATTGGCGCTGTACTTCCAGAGTGGCCTGTGCGTTCCGGATGGTGGCTTGTATCTTCAAGCGATTGCGCACAATTCCCGGATCGGCGAGCAGAGTTTCCACCTTCGCTGGTGTATATCGGGATATTGCCGCGGGATCGAAACGGTCAAATACCTTCCGGTACTGTTCCCGTTTTCGCAAAATCGTGTCCCAGCTTAGCCCGGCTTGCGCGCCTTCGAGGATCAGAAATTCGAAGAGAATCCGATCGTCGTGCACCGGGACGCCCCACTCCTCGTCGTGATAGCGCAGCGCCAGGTCGTTGCCCGGCCAGGGACAGCGGCGAATCGCGTTCACAGCCATATGAGATAAATATTAGCCTTGTTTTGTAAGCCTTAGCGTTCCATGCCAGAAATCCGGACACGCTGGTCGGAAACAATGGAACCGGGAGGACAAAGCGATGTCCATCGAGCGGGAAATGGAACCAAAGACCAAAATCTCTACCGCGTGGGCGGAACGTTGCGAGTTAAAAATTGCAGTACCTTTAGCCTACCGAACCGATGACGAATCCATAGTACCCTTTTGCGGAATGCCAACTCTTCGAGCTATTGACGGCGTAGCGGGTTGCCATTAGATTACAAAAAAGTGGACCAGCGAAGAGCCAAGCGCTTCAGCTTACAGCTACCGGTTGCGATCACTCGTACCGGCACTCAGCGTGTAGCCGAAATGGGAATGACGAAAAATATCAGTTCCGGCGGCGTGCTATTTACCTCCGAGTGTGAGCCGGATGTAGGCGGCGCTCTCGAGTATGTGATCACGCTCAATAACACCGAGGCGAGTCCAGTAAGTCTCCGCTGTATTGGAAAGGTCCTGCGTTCCGAAAAAGTCACCTCCGCATCGGGCAATGGCCACCCTTTTTTTGCGGTAGCGGTCACACTGGAACGGTACGAGTTTTTGCGCCGCGGATTCTGATCGCCCTTTCCACGCTCTGCTATATTCAAGAGCGGAGCAAAGAAAAGGCGAAAGAATGAATCTCAGTCTGGCGTTCCCGGAGTTTTCCGAAGAAGGCATTCTTCCCCGGCCGCGGGGCCTCGAAGCTGCGCTGACGCGCTTTCAGGCGATCCTGCACGACGAGGACTCGCCAGTCCGCGCGATCCGGCACGAGCCCGCCAGTCCGGGAATCTTCGCGGAGATCCCCACGGAGATCCGCCCGGATCTGCGACAATCGCTCGAGCGGCGCGGCATCCGCCAGCTCTATTGCCATCAGGCCGAGTCCTATTCGCTGGCGCGATCCGGCCGCAATGTCGTTGTAGTTACACCCACTGCCAGTGGTAAGACGTTGTGCTACAACCTGCCGGTGCTGGATCTGTTGTTGGGCGATCCGGGCGCCCGCGCCATGTACCTGTTTCCCACCAAGGCGCTCGCCGAAGACCAACTGCATGAGCTGCAGACGGCGATCGACGATATAGGATCGGAGATGCGGGCCTTTACCTTCGATGGGGATACTCCCCGGGATGCCCGCAAGGCCATCCGCCAGCGCGCCAATATCGTGCTCACCAATCCGGACATGCTCCACGCGGGAATTCTGCCCCACCATACGCGCTGGGCGAAGCTGTTCGAGAATCTGCGCTATATCGTGATCGACGAGCTGCACTATTATCGCGGCGTATACGGCAGCCACATGGCCAACGTGCTACGCCGGCTGCGGCGCATCTGCGAGTTCTATCAATCCAAGCCGGTGTTTGTATGCTCGTCGGCGACTATCGCCAATCCGCGGGAACTGGCCCAGGCGCTGACCGGCGAGCCCTTCGAAGTGGTCGATCGCAACGGCGCTCCGCGGGGCGAGAAGTTTTTCGTTTTCTATAATCCGCCGGTGGTCAACCGGCAGCTTGGCATCCGCCGCAGCTATATCCAGGAGACGCGGCGGCTGGCGCTGGAATTCATCGAGCGCCACCTACAGACGCTGGTCTTTGCCAACAGCCGGCTGGCCACGGAGGTCCTGGTCACGTATCTGAAAGACGCCTGCGAGCGCGGACCGCTGCCGCGGGAGGCCGTACGCGGCTATCGCGGGGGGTATCTGCCGCGCGAGCGGCGGGAGATCGAGCGATCTCTTCGTGAAGGCAGGATCCGCGCCGTGGTGGCAACCAACGCGCTCGAACTGGGCATCGATATCGGCTCCCTCGATGCGGTGGTAATGGCCGGCTATCCGGGAAATATCGCCTCCACCTGGCAGCGCGCGGGAAGGGCCGGACGCCGGCAAAGCGCTTCGATCGCGGTGATGGTGGCCTCCAGCGCTCCGCTGGACCAATACATGGTCGAGCATCCCGATTATTTTTTCGGGCGGTCGCCGGAGCACGCGTTCATCAATGCCGACAACCTGGAGATCCTGCTGGCACATCTGAAGTGCGCCGCTTTCGAGCTGCCCATCCGGGACGGCGAGAAGTTCGGACCGCATGCCACCGGCGAGTTGTGCCGCTATCTGGAGGAGGCCGGATTCCTGCATCTTTCGGCCGGCGCCTGGCACTGGACCTCGGAGACTTACCCGGCCGACGCGACCAGCCTGCGAGCCGTCACCAGCGACAACTTCGTTGTGGTGGATATCACCGGCGAGCCCCAGGTGATCGGCGAAGTGTCCTTCACCGCGGCGCTTACCGGCCTGCACGAAAAGGCCATCTACCTGCACGAAGCGCGGCAATATCACGTGGACCGTTTCGATTATGAGGAGCGGAAGGCCTACGTACGGCGGGTGGAGTGCGATTACTATACGGACGCGATCGACTATACCAAGGTCCAGGTGCTGGAAGAGTTCGAAGGCGAACCTCTGGGCGGCGCTCGCAAGGTCCACGGCGATGTACGGGTAAATCGCCAGATCGTCGGGTTCAAGAAGATCAAGTTCTATACCAGTGAGAATGTCGGCGCCGGAAAGCTCTCCATGCCGGAGCAGGAGATGCACACCACGGCATTCTGGATCCACTTCCCGGCGGAGTTCCTGGCGGGATTTTCCGATCTTACGCCCACGGAGAAGCAGAACGGCATGACCGGGCTGTCACACGCGCTGCGGACGGTGGCTTCGCTGCTGCTGATGTGCGATCCGCACGATCTGGGGACGTCGCTGAGCGAGGAGATCGCCGGAGGCCTGGAGAGCTTCGCCCCCAACCTCTACCTGTATGACAACTATCCGGGCGGGGTGGGGCTCAGCGCGCCGCTCTACCGGCTGGCATCGAAGCTGGTGGCCCAGACGGCGGAACTGCTGGCCGGATGCCCGTGCGAGGCCGGATGCCCATCCTGCGTTGGGCCGATTGGAGAGGTCGGCGAGCGGGGGAAAGAGGTTGCTGCCCGTATGTTGGCAGGGCTGGCAGGCTAGCGCTTCTTGAGCTGTTCGGGGAAGACGGCGTAGCCATCGGGCGGCGGGAACAGGGAATAAAGCAGTTCCAGGCGCCGGCGCAGGTAGCGGCTGGGCATCTGGCGGGGGCCGGTTTCGACGTCGATATCACAGCAACTGCCGTGGAGATAGAGAGTCAGCGTGTCCTGAAAGGCCTGGCGGGCATAGTCCCGGAAGAGCTTGGTTTCCTTGCGGACATTGGCCTGGCGCCGGACCAGGGCCTGCTTCAGATGCCAGCTACGCTCGTCGACTTCGCCATGGACTTCGGCGCTCAGCTCTTCGCGCAGCAAGCGCATGAAGCGCTCCTGGGTATCCGGGCTCCAGCGCTCGGCGACCAGCTCGGCGAGGGCATAGTAGAAGCTGTAATGATAATCGGCAATGTCCTCATCTTTGATCGAGAAGAGGAGAGTTTCCATCTGCGGCCGGGAAGCCCGGGAGGTGGTCAGGTACCGGCCCTCGGAGGGTTTTTCGAAGGTCACCTGATCGCCGCTTCGCCCGTTGCCCTTTTCCAGGTAAGGTACCAGCACGATGCCCACGCGGGGCAGCAGGCCGCTGATCAGCGGCGGGACCGCCGCGATCGGGTCCTGCAAATAGTGCCGCAAATCCTCTTCCGCCATGGGCACGGTGGAAAAGTAAGAGAATTTGTTGGTGAGCGGGACCAAATCGGCGGTAAAGCGAGCGGCAAACTCCTCCACCGTCAACTTGGAGCGGTCGATTTCAATGGACATTCCGGTGCTTCGATTGTAACAGTAGCAGATTGTGGTGAGCTAGCCGCGGGGACGCGCAAATGCGCGTATCCGGCCTGTTAGACTTGGCTTAGATGGCTCGGAGGATCCTGATTTCGGCGGGCGAAGCATCGGGCGACTTATACGCTTCGATGCTGGCGGAAGAGCTACGCCAGCACTGGCCGGATACGGAATTTTTCGGTTGCACGGGACCGCGCATGCGGCGAGCGGGTGTCCGGACGGTTGTGGATGCGGCCAGCCTGGCGGTGGTCGGGCTGGTAGAAGTTGTCTCCCATATTCCGCGAATTTACAAAGAATACCGGAAATTGCAGGCGGCCGCGGAAGAGATGCGGCCGGACCTGGCGATCCTGACCGACTCCCCGGATTTCCATCTCCGGCTGGGGGCAAAACTGCATCGCCAGGGGATTCCGGTGGTTTACCTGGTGGCTCCGCAGGTCTGGGCCTGGCGCAAGGGCCGGCTGCCGCACATGCGGCGGGTACTGGACCGGCTTCTCTGCATCTTCCCTTTTGAAGAGCAATTCTTTCGGAATCATGGACTTAACGCAACATATATCGGCCATCCACTAGCCGGGGTGGTACGGCCGACCTGCGAGAAAGCGGAGTTTTTTCGGAAACACAGGCTGCCGTTGAGCCGTCCTCTGATTACGGTACTCCCCGGAAGCCGCCGGGGAGAAGCCGCACGACATCTGCCGGCGTTGCTGGAAGCGGTGGAACGGTTATACCGGGAGCAAGCGGCCAGTTTCCTTTTGCCGGCGTCGTTGACCACGGGAACGGCGTTTTTTCAGGAACGGATCGGCGGCGCGCCCATCCAAGTGATAGAGGGTGAGAATTGGGACGCCATCGCCCATGCGGATGTGGCGCTGGCGGCCAGCGGTACGGTAACGGTGGAAGCCGCCCTGCTCGGCACGCCCATGGTTACGTATTACAAAGTGACGGCTGTAAGCTGGGTATTAGGGCGGTTGCTGGTTCGGGTACCGTTCTATTCCATGGTGAATCTGATTGCGGGGCGAGCGGTCGTCCCGGAGCTCATGCAAGAACAAATGACCGGCGAATGTCTGGCAGCCGAAGCCCTCAGGCTATTGCGGGATGATGCTGCACGCGCCCGGATGCGGGCGGAGCTGGCGGAAGTGGCCCGGAAACTCTCTTCGGAAGAGGGGGCCATAAAGCGGGCTGCCGCGGTGGTGGAAGCTTTGATGGAGGGACAAGTTGCCCATGTTTCGTAATTTCTGGTTGGCCCTGGCACTGATCGCGGCGGCTTCGGTTGCGCCGGCGCAGGAGCGCCGCTCCCGCATTCAGGTGGAGCATTATGCAATCGACGCGGAGATTCAGCCCCGCACGCAGGCGCTGATCGCCAAGGCCACGGTGCGCTTTGTTCCGCTGGACGACAACATCAACTCGGCGGCGTTCGAGCTGAACAACGCCCTGAACGTTTCCCGGGTGGTGGACGACAAGGGCAAGCAGATCCCGGCGTCGCGCTCGCAGCAGGACTTCACCGTCCGGCTCAGTTTCGAGCAGCCGCTGACGAAAGGGCAGCCGCTCGAGGTCACCTTCCACTATGACGGACATCTGACTGGTAATGAAGAGTCTCCGGTCTATGGCATCAAGTTCGCCGGGATCCACGAGGACTACTCGTTTCTGCTCTATCCCGCGCGCTGGTTCCCGATCGCCGGCTACACGACAGATCGCTACTCGGCGGATATGAACATCACCGCGCCGGCCGGGTACAAGGTACTGGGAAGCGGTATCGATACCCATCAAGCCAGCGGCGACAAGGTGGTCTACAGTCTGCGTTTTGAGCGGCACTCGTTTCCGGGCAGCATCGCGCTGGTGAAGGAAGCGGGCGTGCCGGTGAGCGCAGAGGGCGTCACGACCACCGTCTATTTCCGCGGCTCCGAGCAGGGGATGGCCAACGCGTACGGCCAGGAAGTCGGGAAGATCATGAGCTACTTCACCGGCCTGTTCGGGTTACCGCCTTATGCCAACCTCGCGGTGGTCGAGACCGAGAACGGCGCGCCCAACGGATATGCCGCGCCGGGGCTGATTTTTCTGAACCCGCGCGCCATCGGCGGCCAGGTGAGCTCCAAACTGCTGGCCAACCAGATCTCCCGGCAGTGGTGGCATGCGCTGGTTTCACCGAGCACGCGCAACCATCTGTGGCTTTCCAACGGCCTGGCCACCTATTCCGAAATGCTCTGGGAAGAGCACGTGAACGGGCCGGGGGCGATGGAGACTTCCTACCGGGATGCCATGGTGGAGGCGTTGACGATCGACAACGTGCCCATTATTCAGTCGGCACGGCTGGAGGACTATTCCCCCGAACTATGGGCGCTCACGGGCAGCAAGGGAGCCACCGTGCTCAACATGCTGCGCTATACGATCGGCGACCAGGCCTTCTTCCAGACCCTCAAGGAATATCCCACGCGCTTCGCCTGGAAATCGGCTTCGACCGATGATTTCCGCAAGGTGGTTGAAGACATCACCAAGCAGGACATGGGGTATTTCTTCATTCAATGGATCGAATCGAGCGGCGCGCCGGAGTTCAAACTGGAATACACCATCTTCCGCACACAGAAAGGCTTCCGCGTCATGGGCAAGGTCTCGCAGGATCTGGACACATTCCGGATGCCGGTGGATCTGAAGATCGAGACGGAAGGCAATCCGGAGACCAAACGTGTGGAAGTGGTGGGGACATCCTCCGAGTTTTCGGTGGACACGTTCGGCAAGCCCAAGACGGTGACGCTCGATCCGAGCAATCGCGTGCTTCGCTTCAACAACCAGGTGCGGCTGGCTGTGGCCATTCGCAAGGGCGAACAGTTTGCGGAGCTGAGCGAGTTCGGCGAGGCGCTGAAACAGTACCAGAAAGCGCTGGAGGCGAACCGAAACAGTTCGCTGGCCCACTATCGCATCGCGGAGCTGTTCTTCCTGCAAAACAACTTCCAATCGGCCGCAAACGAATTTCGTGAAGTACTTGGCGGCGACCTGGATCCGAAATGGACCGAGGTCTGGGCGCATATCAACCTGGGCAAGATCTTTGATGTGACCGGGCAGCGCGACCGCGCAGTGAACGAATACCAACTGGCGGTGCGGACGAAAGATAACACGCAAAGCGCTCAGGAAGAAGCGGCGAAGTACTTGAAGTCACCCTACCAGCGGCAGAAGCGATCGGAAAGCGAATAAAAGTACGACAACTCCGAAAAGTACAATTTTCGTAACCAATCCTGGGGGATGAACGTCTCTAGAAGTGAACCTTGATTCACGAATAGGAGTTCATCCATGAAGATGAAGCTGTTGGTTGCGTTTGCCGTTGCGGGTTTGTCGCTAGCCTCTGCGAAAAGTTACGAACTCTCTCTGACGCAGCCTACGACGATCGGCACAACGCAGTTACAGCCCGGGACCTACAAGATGGAACTGGGTGCTTCCAAGGTCACGTTGACAGGGAAGAAGGGCCAGACGGTGGAAGCCAACGCCAAGTTTGAGACGGTGGAAAAGAAGTTCGACCGCACGGCTATCGTATCCAAAACAGTCGATGGGACCGCCCGTATCGATGAAATTCACCTGGGTGGGACGAAGACCAAGGTGGAGTTCACCGACTAACGTTTTTCTCTCCTCGAACATCATTGAACTTTTTCATTGAACCAGGTTGGCGGCTTCGGCCGCCAATTTGGTTTTTCGGGTAAAAAAGGACGTCGATAGGAGTGTCGGCTCGGCCCGATGAATCGAGCGCTACGGGGCTAGTTTGGCGAGCTTCTTGCGAATCTCTGATGCGTTCTTGGCCTCGGGCTCCAACTCCAGGTACTTGTCGTAAGCCTCTTTGGCAGCCTTGGCATCGTGCTGCTTCTCCGCGGCATCTCCCAGGCGGAGCCAGGCTTCGGCCATCCCGTTATTCCATTTCGTGGCCTCACGAAAGCGCTGAGCTGCGGCCCGGTAGCTGCCCTTTTTGAAATAGTAGTTGCCCACCTGCAATTCTTTGGCAGCCTGGAGGGGATTGAAGGAATACTCCTTCACCTTCATCGACTCATCTTCTTCGGGAGGCGCCTGCTCGATGACAGGACCTTGCTGCGACTGTTCCTTCTGATCTTTGCCGCGCTGTTTGAGTTCCGGTTCTTTGGCGTTCTGCTTCTGGGCGGCGACAGGCAGCACGCCGACCGCGCAAAGCAACAGGGTAGGGACCCAGCGTGACATAATTTTATTATAGTCACCTGTTTTGGCGATGGATCTCCGCGAAAAAGTAGCGAATCTCCCCCTGCAACCGGGTGTTTACCTGTACAAAGATGCGGGCGGGCGGGTGATCTACGTCGGCAAGGCCAAGAACCTGCGCAGCCGCGTGCGGAGCTATTTTTCCGACGAGCGGCTGCTGAACGTCAAGACCGACACTCTGATCTCGGAGGCGCGCGACCTGGACTACATCCTGGTCGACAACGAGAAAGAAGCGCTGGCGCTCGAGAACAACCTCATCAAGCAGTGGAAGCCTCGCTTCAATGTCCTGCTGCGCGATGACAAGACCTACCCCTACATCAAGCTGACCCAGGAGAAGTATCCGCGGGTCTATGTGACGCGACGCCTGCGCAAAGATGGCGCCAGCTATTTCGGCCCCTACTTTCCGGCCAACCTGGCGCACCGGCTGGTGCACTTCATCCACCGCCATTTTCTGGTGCCTTCCTGCAAAGTGGACCTGACCCGATATCATCCCAAACCCTGCCTGCAATACCACATTCACCGCTGCCTGGGGCCCTGCGTGGAGGGTCTGACTGCCGAAGAAGCGTACACGGACGCGGTGCGCAACGTGAAGCTGTTTCTGGAAGGGCGCCACGGAGACCTGGCCAAGGAATTGCGCAAGCGTATGGAGCAGGCAGCGGAAGAGATGCGATTCGAGGAAGCCGCTTCTCTGCGTGACCTGATGAACACGGTGGAGGAGATGGACGAGCGGCAGAAGATGGCGGCGGCCAAAGGCGATGATATCGACATCTTCGCCTGCTACGCCGAGCCGCCCCTGGTGGCCGCCAACCTGTTTCACTTGCGCAACGGGCAGATTGTGGACCGGCG
Organism: uncultured Solibacteraceae bacterium; assembly: GCA_964568355.1. GTDB lineage: Bacteria > Acidobacteriota > Terriglobia > Bryobacterales > Bryobacteraceae > JAJPJX01. The sequence goes on from CAZMRK010000487.1 coordinate 11,367, forward strand.
CGAGTTCTTCTGGGAAGACCAGACCGAGTTTGACGAATCGCACTTCTTCTCCGCCCTGCTGAAGCAGATCTATCTCGACCAGCAGTACATTCCTTCGACGATCCACGTTCCGGTGGACTTCGAAGATCGGGAGGCGCTCGAAGAACTGCTGGCGGAGAAACGCAATCGCAAAGTGGAAATCGTGACGCCGCAGCGCGGGCAGAAGAAGGCCCTGCTGGACCTGGTGGAGACCAACGCCAAGCACAGCTTTACGGCACGCTTCCGGATACTGAAGCCATCCTCGCGGGCGATCCAGGAAGCGCTGCAGGACGCGCTGAACCTGCCGGATCCGCCGAAGCGCATCGAGTGCTTCGACATCTCGCACATCCAGGGTACCGATAAGGTGGCGAGCATGGTGGTCTGGGAAGACGGACGAATGAAGAAGTCCGACTACCGCAAGTTCATTATCCGCACGGTGGTGGGCAATGACGATTTCGCCAGCATGCGAGAGGTGGTGACGCGGCGGTACACGCGGCTGCAGCAGGAAGACAAGGCCATGCCGGGGCTGGTGCTGATCGACGGCGGCCTGGGGCAGTTGCATGCGGCGGCGGATGCGCTGGAAGCAATTGGCGTGATCAACCAGCCGCTGGCATCGATCGCCAAGCGCGAAGAGATCATCTATGTGCTGGGCCAGGAAGACGACCCGGTGGTGCTCGACCGGTTTTCACCGATTCTGCACCTGATCCAATCCATCCGCGACGAGGCGCACCGCTTCGCTGTCACCTTCCACCGCACCCGGCGCAATGCCAAGAGCCTGACTTCGGAACTGGATCAGATCCAGGGAGTGGGCGAGCGCACGGTACAGAAGCTGCTGAAGCACTTCGGCAGCTCGGAACTGGTGCGGGCGGCATCGGAAGACGAGCTCGCCAAAGTGGTGGGACGAGCCGCGGCGCGGAAGATCCGGCAGTTCTACGAGCCGCACGTACCCGCTTAAGCGGTTCAGCGGCCGACAGCGAGACGATCGGCCAGAGCCGGCGGCAGGCCCGCCCGGCGGATTTTCTCCTGGGTGATTTCGATCGGATAAGGCAGGCGGTGATAGAAGACGAACTGGTCGCCGGGATCGTAGAGGATATATCCGGCGCGCGGATCGCCGTCCCGCGGCTGGCCGACCGAGCCGGGGTTGAGCAGGTAGAGGCAATCCGGATCGATATCCAGCAATTGTCTTTCCGCGTGCAGGCCGATTTTACCGACCGTCTCGACACGTGAGCGGTTCCAGATAAAACCGCCCTGAAAATGAGTGTGGCCGAAGAAGGTTACACGGGAATTCACGTAGGAAAACACCAGGGAGGCATCGGCGGACCCGACCAGGTATTCGTCTTCATCGAGCGGGGAGCCGTGGACCAGGTGGAAGCCGTCCACGGCCAAAGGGCCCTGCGGGAGCTTCCGGATGAAATCGGCGTTCTGGCGGGTAAGCTGCTCCTGGGTCCACAGAGCCGCTGCCCTGGCGACCGGGTTGAACCACTCCAGATCTTCCATGCCAACCGCGGCCCGATCATGGTTTCCGCGGATCACGACGGCCACATTGGTGCGGGCCCACTCCACGACGGCATTGGGATCGGCGCCGTAGCCGATCAGATCGCCGCAGCAGATGATCCGATCGTAGTGGCCCGCCGCGGCGGTCAGGACCGCCTGTAAGGCTTCCCAGTTGGCGTGAATGTCGCTGAGGATGAGGTATCGCACTCGCCGCGATCTCAAGCCTTTCTTAAACGTAGTACCGTGATTTCCGGGGGAGCGCCGAGACGCACCGGAATACCGATCGTACCAATTCCCCGGGTCACATAGGCGCGCGCCGCACCTTGCGAGTACATCCCGTAAACGTAAGGAGTGAAGAAGCGTGCGGGATTGATGGACTGATCCAGAATCTCCACGGTAACCTGGCCGCCGTGGGTGTGGCCGGCAAGCATCAGATGATACCCCTGGCGCGCGGCCACGGGAAAGACATCGGGATTGTGAGAAAGCAGGACGTTGAGGGCGCCCGGCGCGACCAGGCGCTCGGCACCTCGCAGATAGTGCCGGCGCCGCCGGAACTCCTGGTAATCGACGCCGGCGAGATTGAGCACGCTCCCTCCAAAGCGCAGAAGAGCCGCCTGCTGGCGCAGAAAGCGAATTCCCAGGCGCGCGCCCTGATCGGTGGCATGCTGTTCGGCGAAGGCATAGCGCTCGTGATTGCCCAGGCAGCCGAAGGTGCCGGCATCGGTGCGCAGGCGGGCCAACTGCCGGAGGCAGGCATCCAGAGGATCC
>CAZMRK010000488.1:0-3219 GCA_964568355.1 uncultured Solibacteraceae bacterium
GCTGGGTGACCAGGTTGATCTGGCCGTTGGGCATGCGGGAGACCTGAATTTTGTTGGTCACGAAATCAAACCGCGCGGCCTGGTAGCCGAGGTAGAAGGGCGTGGCGTTGTATTCGTAACGCAGGCCGATGTTGAAGGTCAGGCGCGAGCTGATCTTCCAATCGTCCTGGACGTAGAAGTGATAGCGCCGGTCATACTCGCCGAACTGGTTGCGCGGAAAGCTGCGATTGCCGGAGAACGGGTAGCCCGCCAGGTAGTCGGCGAAGGCGTTGCCGGTATAGGCGCCGGTGAAATTAAAGGCGCCTCGGGAATTGGCCGAGTTGGTCGAGCTGAAACGAAGGTCCCGGAAATCAATGCCGGCTTTCACGGTGTGTGCGCCTTTGATCCAGTTGATCGAATCCACCAGCTCATACATGTTGGATGGATTGATCAGCGGCTGGTAAGCGTTGCCGGCGATGCCCTGATAGCCCGAGATCGACATCTGCGGAAAACCGGGGAAGTTCAGCGACGTCAGCTCGAACCCGCCGATGCCGGCGAGCCCGGTGTGGTTGGTCCCCAGACCCTGGTTGATATTGGCGTTATAGAAGCGCGTATAGCCCAGGCGCAGCTCATTGATCAGCGACGGGGTGAAAATGTGCGTGTCGTTGATGACGGCGTTGTGAGTGCGATTGTCCTGCGAATAGCCCCCGTTCAGAGGATAAGCGCCGGGATTGAAATCTTCGCGGCGCGTATAGGTATGGCGCACGAAGAGGGAGTTCTTAGCGCTGATCCGTTCGTCAATACGGACGTTGGACTGGTCCGAGTTGCTCTGAAACGGCGCGGCATAGGGGGCGGTCTGCCCGGAGGTCGGCAGGGGCATGAACTGCAGGAAATATTGCGTCGAAGGATCGATGCGGTTGGACGGCAGGATGTTGCCCGGCAGCGGCTGCTGCGTCAGCGGATCGCGGATGACCGTCGAGAGGGACGAGAAATCGCCGTTGCGGAGAGCTTGTGACGGCACGACGGGATTCGAGGCGCGGCCCTGACGGATGCGGGTGCCTTCGTAGTTGAGGAAGAAGAAAGTGCGGTCCTTGCCGTTGTAGAGCTTCGGAATCAGCACGGGGCCACCGCCGGCAACGCCGAACTGATTCTGGCGATAGGCGGCTTTGGAAGGCAGGAAGGTATTGCGGGCATCCATCTTGTCGTTGCGCAGGAACTCGTAAAGGGTGCCGTGATAGTCATTGGTGCCGCCCTTGATGGTGGCATTCATGACGGCGTTGCCGCGTCCGTATTCGGCCGAGAACGAGTTGGAGACCAGCTTGAATTCCTGGATGGCATCGACGGAGGGGCGGATGGCCACGCCGTCAAACAGTTGCTCGTTGATGCTGATGCCATCGAGCAGGAACTCGGTCTTGCCGAGGCGGCCTCCGGAGACCGAGACCATGGTAGAGCCCGCGGTGCCCTGGGTCTGCACCACGGCATTGGGCAGAAGGGTGGCGAGTTGGGTGAAATTACGCCCGTTCAGGGGCAGGTCCACGATGTTCTTGTTGCCGACGACCTGTCCGATGGAGCCGCTTTCGGTGTTGAGAATCGGCGCCGCGGCTTCCACGCGCACCTGCTCGGAGATGCTGCCTACCTGCATCGCCACGTCAAAACGGGCGTGCTGATCGACCTGCAGGGTGATGCCGTCAAGCTGCTGGGTTTGAAATCCTTCTTTCGAGATGGTGAGGTTATAGGATCCGGTGATGGGCAGCAGGGGCAATTCGTAGTCGCCCGTGGCCGTAGTTAAGGTGGAACGCTGCAAGCCGGTGCCGGTATTGGATGCAACGACTCTAGCGCCGCCCACTACGGCGCCGCTCGAATCGGTAACGCGTCCGACGATGGTGGCGGTTGGCTGTGCCCAAAGCGACGCCACACCGGCCAAGAGACACAATGCCAGTAACCTGGACATAAACTTTCAAGCTCCGTTTGTGAAGGGTAGACGTTCAGCCTCGAAAAGCCATGCGGTAACCGGCAGCTTGGCCAACATCCCCTCTGAGTTTTTAGCCTTTCGAGCTTTCCATGTGTTATAAACCTCGAATACACGGAAGTCAAGATCAACTGGCGTTTGTGTCTGTAAAAACGGAGGGTTCCGCTACGCTATGGAGGGAATTCCCTATGTCGTCGATTGCCACACACACCTGATGTGGTACCCGGATCATCTGAGCGAGCAGTATGCCGAGGAGGCGCTAGCTTCGAAGCTGGTGAAACTGAAGCGGAGCGGAGGGCTGGCTTATTCCGCGAACCTGAACAAGCACGTGTACGATGCCAAACCGGAGGACCACTGGCGGGTGTCGGAAGGTGTGCACAAAGTGGTCGTGTTCGGGTTGCAGGCCAAGGCTTCGGGCATGTGGGTACCAAACGAGGTGATTGCCGAGTACGCGGCGGCGCATCCGGAAAAGATCGAAGGTTGGGCGTCGGTGGATCCAACCCAGCCGGATTGCCTGGAGCAACTGGATCACTGCGTCGGCAGCTTGAAACTAAAGGGGCTGAAGCTGGGGCCGGTGTATCAGCATTTCGATCCACAGGATCGCCGGTACTGGCCCCTGTTCCGCAAGTGCCAGCAGTACGGGCTGCCCATCATGTGGCATCAGGGGACTACGTTTCCCAGCGCGGCGCGGCTCAAATGGGGCCTGCCGCTGCAACTGGAAGACGTGGCGATGGACTTTCCAGACCTGAAGATGATCATCGCGCACCTGGGGCATCCCTGGGAAACAGACGTCATGGTATTGATCCGTAAGTGCCCGAACGTGTATACCGATATCAGCGCGGTACATTACCGGCCGTGGCGGTACTGGCAGGCACTGGTCACGGCGATGGAATACGGGGTGGAGCACAAGATTTTGCCCGGTTCTGATTTTCCGTCCGGTACCATGGACAACATTGTGGCCGGGCTGCGAAACGTAAACCGGCCGGTGGAGGGGACCGGGCTGCCGAAGATTCCGGTGGAAGTGCAGGATATGATCCTGTACGAAAACTGGAAGGCATTTTTTCCGGATTGGGCATAGACGTGGGCAGAGAGGCGCTGTGAGGATGCGGAGGGAAAGGCTGGGTCTAGACGGGCTGTGGGGCGGTCCACCCCACAGGACGTCTTCTGCGAACTGGCGACTCAGGACAGTTGTGGCCGGGTTGCTTGCCGCGCTCGCCTGGGGCGCCGAGACCAAAGCTCCGCGCGAGCCGGCGGTGTCCTCCGTCTATCCG
>CAZMRK010000489.1:0-3761 GCA_964568355.1 uncultured Solibacteraceae bacterium
CGAGCTGGATCGCGGCTTTGTCAAGGTAAACGCCTATCAGCAGACCGGCGAGCCGGGCGTCTATGCGATTGGGGACATCGTGGCCGGAACGCCGCAACTGGCGCACGTAGCGACCATGGAAGGAATGGTGGCGGTGGCCCACGCGGCCGGTAAACCTGCCAAGCCGGTCAACCGCAACCGCATTCCCGGCTGCACCTATACCGATCCAGGCATCGGCAGTGTCGGGCTCACCGAAGCTCAAGCCAAAGCTCAGGGCTATCAGGTCAAGATCGGAAAGTTTCCGTTCGCCGGCAACAGCCGGGCAACCATCCTGGGCAATCATGGCGGTTTCGTGAAAGTGGTAGCGGACGAGAAGTTCGGAGAGATCCTGGGCGTGCACATCATCGGTCCGGATGCGTTTGAGCTGATCTCCGAAGCGGTAACCGCTATGGAGGCCGAGGCCACGGTGGAAACGCTCATGAGCACGATTCACGCGCACCCCACCCTCTACGAAGCAGTCGGGGAAGGCTTCAACTCCGTCTACGGTCTGGCCATCAATGCGTAAGTGCGAGTTGCGGCGACTGGGACGCGTCGGGTACGAAGAAGCGTTCGAGTTGCAACGACAACTCGTAGCCGAGCGCAAGCAGGGGACTATCGGGGACCAGCTTCTGCTGCTGGAGCATCCCCATACCATCACCCTGGGGCGCAACGGCCATCCGGAGAATCTGCTGGCCAGCGAAGAGGTGCTGCGCCGCAGCGGAATCTCCTTTCATCCCACCGATCGCGGCGGGGACATTACCTATCACGGCCCCGGCCAACTGGTGGGTTATCCGATTCTGGACCTGCGGGAGTGGAAGCGCGATGTGGCTGCCTACGCCCGAGGCCTGGAGCAGGTGCTGATCGACGCGCTGGCCGAGTTTGGCATCGCGGCCGGCCGCATTCCCAAGCTCACCGGAGTGTGGGTAGGAGAGCGCAAAATCGCCGCGCTGGGGGTACACCTGAGCCGCTGGGTGACCTCCCACGGATTCGCGCTCAACGTTCACACGGACCTGAGCTATTTCCAGTACATCGTGCCCTGTGGTCTCACCAAGCCCGTGACCTCCATGGAGCAATTGGGCGTCAACACCAATCTGCAGGAAGTTTCCACAATTGTGGCCAAACATTTCGGCCGCGTATTTGATTGCGAAATAACGCAGGGCGCGGACCTGAGCCTCGCCTGTTCGGAGAACACGTTATGACCGACGTAGTAATGCCCCAGATGGGCGAAAGCATTGTAGAAGGAACGCTGACCAAGTGGCTGAAGAAGCCCGGCGACCGGGTGGAGCGAGACGAACCGCTGTTTGAGATCTCCACCGATAAAGTAGACACGGAGATCCCCTCGCCGGCGGCGGGCACGCTGGCTGAGATGCTGGTGGAAGAGGGCAAGACGGTCGGTATCAATACCGTAGTGGCGCGTATCGACGAGGGCGGGTCCGCTGCGGCGCAGCCGGCTGCCCCGGCGCAAGCTGCCGCTCCTCCTCCCCCGCCTGCCGCGCCTGCCCCCGCTCCGGCAGCCGCCGAGGCTCCCGCGCCGCCACCACCTCCACCGGCCGCTCCGCCGGCAGCCGAGGCGGCTGAAGCCAGCGGCCCGCTCTCTCCACTCGTGCGCAAGATGGCGCGGGAATACAACATCGACTTGAGCCAGGTGAAGGGCACGGGAGCCGGCGGCCGCATCACGAAGCAGGATGTGGAGGGCTATCTGGCGCGCCAGCAGGCGCAGCCCGTTCCGCAAGCGCCTCCGCCTCCGCCCCCTGCTGCTCCGTCCGTCGCGGCCCCGACACCGCAGCCAGTGGCTCCGCCTCCTTCGATGGCGCCGCTACCGCCGGCTGGACAAGCCAAGACCCGCATCGAGCCGATGAGTACGATGCGCATCAAAATCGCCGAGCACATGATTCTCAGCCGGCGTACCTCGGCCCATGTCACCACGATTCACAAGGTGGACATGACCAAAGTGGCCCGGATGCGCGAGCGCCACAAGGCGGATTTCCAGACGCGCTACGGCCTTTCGCTGACCTTCCTGCCGTTCGTCACCCGGGCCACGGTGGTGGCGCTGCGCACGTTCCCGCTGCTGAATGCCTCGATTGAAGGCAACAATATCATCTACCACAACGAAATCAACATCGGCATTGCGGTCGCGCTCGAAAACGGTCTGATCGTGCCGGTGGTTCACAATGCCGATGAAAAGAATGTGCTGGGGCTGCAGCGTTCGATCGTGGATCTCTCCACGCGCGCCCGCTCGCGCCAGTTGAAGCCGGATGAGGTGCAGGGCGGGACCTTCTCCATCACCAATTTCGGCGGTTTCGGCAGCGTGATCGCCACTCCGGTGATCAACCAGCCGCAGGTCGCGATTCTGGGTGTGGGCGCGGTGGAGAAGACACCGGTGGTCATCGACGATGCCATCGCTATCCGCTCAATCTGCTACCTCTCGCTCAGCTTCGACCACCGCTTGATCGACGGTGCGCTGGCGGACCAGTTCACAGCCAAGGTGAAGGAAGTTCTCCAGAACTGGTCGGAAGAGGTCCTGTAACCCGCCGCGTTATCGCTGAATGCCGCGAACCATGGCGTCAAAGCTCTTCTGGTTCGCGGCAATGGTCTTCTGCGGGCCGGTGAACTTGAAAAAAACCGGCCCTTGCGGCGCTTCCACAATGGCCCCCAGCAGACGGTAGTGGGGTTTTTTCACCACGGTGCGCGCCATGGGTCCCCCTCCTCCTATGTAAGTCCCTGCCAGGTCCAGCGTGGCTACTTTCAGCCCACGCACGGTCAGGTGATCGGTTTTGGGATCTCCTTCGGCCTGCTCGATCTGACCGATCCAGCGCTTCAGATTCGCATCCGCAGTACCACCTTCGCCCTGCCCGAAATAATAGACGGCACATTCCGCCACCTCGGTATCGCCGTTTGCGGGCGGAACCGTGTAGGTGGCGGCGCGCATGGGACGTGGCGCTTGTGCTTTCCAGGAGGCCGGGGCGGCCCAGCGAATTCCGCCCGCGCTATCGGCGGAAAACGCAGCTCCGCCAGCCAGTGCTGCCAACAGCAGGAAGGCTCTCATGGCCTCCAGTATATCGATGGACGGCTAAATTCGGCGGGCACCTCCCAGAACACGGGCGGGCAGCGTGACGATCGCCCAGAGGAGTTCCAGCACCCCGCCCACTGCGATCCCGATGATGCGAAACGGTAACAGAAGCAACCAGACCAGGGGATAAAGCACCAGGGCCAGCAGTGCCAGGGGCCAGCATACGATCAGCAGCAGGCACCACACCAGGAACGTAATCAACGCGATCTCGCCTCCTGTGAAGCATACGCAGGAACCAGAAAGAAGTTCCCGCTGCTATATAAACGTAATAGACCATACGTTTCTAGTCGGGCGCCCGGCCTTTTGTTACAATTTGGTTAACGTTCGGTTACAATCAATAGCACGCTGGCGCACCGCCCGGCGATTCAGCACTCAGAGATTGGACGCAATGCTCTTTCCCGGCCCAGCCAAGAAGGTCACGATATATCTCAACGAAGACACTAGCGCCACCGAGGATTTTCTGTACCGGGAAATTCTCACGCTGCTGCAGAAACGCGGGGTATCGGGCGCGAGCCTGATCCGGCCGCAGGCTGGGTTTGGATTCCACCGGAAACTGCACGAGGTGGATGACGACAGCCTGGGGAACCATCATCTTCCGGTGCAGATCGAGTTCGTGGAGACCAAAGAGGTCGTGGATGCGCTGCTTCCCGCGCTGTACGACATGGTGACCGAT
>CAZMRK010000490.1:0-6179 GCA_964568355.1 uncultured Solibacteraceae bacterium
ACAGATTACGCTGCGAAGCGGACCGCTCCGGGAGGCGCCCTATGTCGGCGACGAAGATCTCATCCGCCAGCTCATTCTGATTCTGCTCGATAATGCCATCAAGTACACCCCCGAAGGCGGGACCGCGGAGATCCGCCTCGATCCCGGCTATTCGATCGTGGTCACCGATACGGGCATCGGCGTACCGGAGGACGCGCGGGAGAAGATTTTCGACCGCTTTTTCCGGGTGGACAAGGCGCGGTCCCGGTCGTCCGCGAACCGGAGCGGCGGAGCAGGGCTCGGCTTGTCCATCGCGCGCTGGATCGCGGGTGTTCATGGGGGAACCGCATCGCTCGATTCGTCCACTCCGGGCCAGGGAAGCGTTTTTGTGGTGAAGTTGCCGGTGACTCCGAATTTTTGAGGTTTGGTGGCGCCGTGGGTGATCGAGGACGTCGACGCAGCACGCTGAAGCGGGCGCTACGTTCGTCTGCTCCGGGCGGGGAAAGTGTTTTTGTGGTGAAGGTGGCAGTATTGGTCTACCCGATGCGGTCCCGCATGTACTCCATGGTGATGCGCACAAGCTGGCTGCGGGAACGCACGCCGGTTTTGGAGAAAAGTTGCTGCATGGCGGATTTCACGGCGTTCTCGGAGATCTCGAGGCGCGTGGCGATTTCCTTGTTCGAATAGCCGCCCAGCACCGCCATCAGCACCTGGCGTTCGCGGTGGCTCAGGCGCGCCAGCACGGCCGGCTCCTGCGCGGTGGGCGGGGGCAGCAGGCGCGGATCGATCCACACCTGGCCCGACATCACGCGCCGCATGGTGTCCGGCAGCATCTCCGGCGAGGTATGTTTCAGGAAAATTCCGGAAGCTCCTTGAGCCAGAAGCTGGACCGCCTGCTGATCGGTCACCTGCGCGGTCAGCACCAGGATTTTGCCCTGGAAACCCATATCGCGGGCTACGGCGCAGAACTCCGACCCGCGCCGGCCGCCCAGGTCCAGATCCAGCAGGACCAGGTCCAGGCGGCTGGTGGCAATCAAGGGAAGAGCTTCCTCGACGGAGCCGCACTTGCCCACGATCTCGAAATCGGGCTCGCTGGCGAGCAGCAGCGCCAGTCCTTCCCGGAAAACCGCGTGGTCGTCCAGGATCAGAATCCGAATCTTGGCGTCGGAAGGCTGGCTCATTTTATCCCCTTTGTGTTTGTGGTTTCCGCGACTTCCAGTTCCACCACAAACGAGCAGCCGTCGCTGGTGGGAACATACCGCAAATCCCCTTCAAAGGCCCGCACGATGGCACGCGAGATGTAGAGACCCAGACCGGTCACGTCGGCGCCTTTTTGAAACGGCTCGAAGAGGCGGCTGGGATCGGGAATGCGCGGACCGGTGTTGCGAAACTCCACGGACACTCTTCGGTTGCGCGCGGCGCAAATCACCGACATGCTGCGCTTTTCCACCTGAGTCAGCGCCCGGCGCGCGTTCTGGGTCACATTGAGGAACGCTTGCAGCAGGCCGGAGGCATCGACCTGGACCTTGGGCAGATTCTCGGGAATCTGCCAGCCGACCGAGGCGTTAATCTCCTGAAAAGAAGGTTCGATGATGATGCGCAGCTCCGAGAGCACGGAGCGCAGGTCGACGGCTTCGGTGCGGTCTCCGCCCTCGTTGCGCAATTCCGCCGAAACCAGTTTGCGCAGCCCTTCCACGAGAGTGCCGAGGGCGCCCACCTGCTTGGTTGCGGCCAGCTCCGGAATGCGCGCGAGGGAGGCTTGCAGCACGCCGATGGCGGCGCAGTAGTTGCGGACCTCGTGCCAGGCCGCGCCCATCACCACGCGCGAGCTCATGAGCAATTGCCGCAAGCGGCTCTCCTCGCGGTCGCGCAGCTCTTCGGAAGCGTTGAAGACAATGGCCGTGGCGTAGGGCCCTGCCTGGCCGGTATAGGTGGAGATCCAGGCCTGAGCGAAGAAAGTCTCGCCGTCCAGGCGGCGCGCGGTGCATTCCACCATGCGCCGCGAACCCTGGCCCACCGAACCGGCCGAGAACAGATTCGGCACCGGCAGGAGGCCCGCGATCTGCCGGCCGCTGAGGATTCCGCCCTGGGCCCCAAACAACTGGTGGGCGGCTTCATTGGCCATGAGGATTTTGCCGGCGGCGTCGACGGAAACGATCGCGGCCAGGCTGCTTTCGATGAGCGCCTGGGAGTGTTCTTCCGCCTGTTTGCGCAGACGGGTCTGGTGCTGGATCACCAGGTCGCGGTTGCGAGCCAGTTCGCGGATAAACAATCCGGGACCGGCGAAGGCCATCATCACCAGGATCGAGCGCGTGATCAATTCGGGAGCATGGGGAGTGGAGCTGAACTGTTCGCGCAAGACCATACACATGAGCGCGAGCAGTCCGATCTGGAGCCGATCGAGGAGGGGCGCCGCGAGGGCGATCGGAAAGACGTAGAGGAACCCTACGGATACGTCGAGGAGGATTCGCCAATCCACCCAGGCGATGGTCAGAATGAGCACGCCGGACAGCGCAAGAATATGGCTTTTCTTGGCGCGGAAATAGCCGGCACTCAAATTCTGCGGACTCATGACGGCTTAGGAGAGACAATTATATCGGCGTGAGGGGTGCGGAGTCACGGAAAGGCGGAGGAAGGGGATTTGTTATGATGAAAAGTAACCTTCAGATCTGGAGAACCCATATGGCGGATGAGCTCAAGCGCCGGGACTTTCTGAAAACTTCCGCGGCGGCTGCCGTAATGGCAGGACCGGCCGTAATCTCCGCGCGAGGCGCGAACGATAAGATCAATATCGGCTGGATTGGGGTGGGCACGCGCGGCAATGCCGGCATCGGCTGGCTGCACGATGCAGCCGCGGACCACGTGAAGCTCACCGCAGTGTGCGATACCTACCAGGGCTATATCGCCCGGGCCAAGGATCGCGTGCAGACGGTGTGGGGCAATATGCCGGACACCTACGTGGACTACCACGACCTGCTGGCAAAGAAGTCCATCGACGCGGTCTATATCATGACGCCGGAGCATCTGCACCACGATATGGCCATCGCGGCGCTGGAGGCCGGCAAACACGTCTACGTGGAGAAACCGCTGGCCCACACGATCGAAGAGGGCTGGGACATCATCAAGGCCTGGAAGAAGTCCGGGAAAGTCTGCCAGGTAGGGACCCAGAATCGCAGTTCCTCGCTGTATAAGAAGGCCAAGGAGATGGTGAAGGCGGGCATGATCGGCGATTGCCACTACGTGCGCGCCTTCTGGTACCGCAATTCGGCCAACGACAATCCCGCCTGGCGCTACGCCATTCCGGCCGATACCAACCCGCAGAATACGGACTGGAATCGCTTTCTGGGGAATGCCCCGAAGCGCGAATTCGATAAGCAGCGCTATTTCCAGTGGCGGCTGTATTGGGACTATTCGGGCGGTATTTCGACGGACCTGCTGGTGCATCAGACCGATATCGTCAACTTCATGCTGGACAAGACCGTTCCGTCCTCCTGCATGGCGTCCGGCGGCATTTATCGCTGGACGGACCCCAAAGATGACCGGGATACACCGGACACGTTCAGCGCCATCTACGAATATCCGAGCCGGTTCCACCTTAACTATAGCTGCTATTTCGGCAACGATCACTACGGTTACGGCGAGCAGCTATGCGGCAATGAGGGCACCATCGAGGTCATCAGCCGCAAGGACCTGTACTTTACGCCCGAGCTGCTGAACGGCAAGGCTTCCGAGAACGTGAAGGCGCGCGCGGCGGTGCACCTCAACGGCCCGAAGGATTTCGGAGAGTCGGACGGCGCCATCAACCACTTCCGCAATTTCATCAATGCCATTCTGGGGAAAGAGGAAGTGATCGCACCGCCGACGGTGGGCCAGCAGGCCGCGATTTCCGGCCACATGGCCACGCTTTCGTTCAAGCACAACAAGAAGATCGTCTGGAACGAATCGGGGAATAGCTACAGTTTTGTTTAGGCGTCGACGGACGGTCGACACGGCCCGCTGAAGCGGGCGCTACATGCTCAGCACGCGACCGATCACTCCGGAGATGCGCGTCCAGTTCTCCGTCTCGCGCGTCAACTGCTGCCGGCCACGCCGGGTAATGGAGTAGAAGCGGGCTTTCCGGTTGTTTTCCGATGTCCCCCAGTCGGAAGTGATCCAGCCTTGCTGCTGGAGCCGCAGTAAGGAAGTGTAGACCGTCCCCTCATTCAGTTGCAGGACGTCCTCGCTGATTTGCTCAATCCGGCGCGCGATTCCGAAACCGTGCAGCGGCCCTAACGCATCGAGTGTTTTCAGAATCATCAGGTCCAGCGTGCCCTGCAAGACTTCGGACCTGCCGGATTCGCCGGCTTTTTCTTTGGACATTACCAAAAAGATACCAGGGTTCCTTTGGAATATCCATAGGGATGGGGGGCGCGAAGGACCGCGCCGGAATCGTCCGGCGCGGCGCAAAAGGCGGACGGGATCAGTTTGTAATGTCGTGGGTGGTGCTTTCTCCGCGTACCGGCAGGTAGATTTTCTCCCATTCCTTGTGAGCCGGGGCGTTTGCATAAGCGTCGAAGGCGGCCTGGTCCTTGAACTCCATCACGATGGCGGCATGGTAGTCGCGGGGCTGCACTTTGAGGGTTTTGAGCCAGATGTTCTTGATGCCCGGAATTTCACCAGCCATCTTGCGCACCCCTTCGATGGCGGCGGTCTTCTGCTCCGCGGTGGCCGAAGACTTCCATTGGATGGTGACCACATGAACCACCGAACTGGGCGTGCCAAACTTGTTGGCTCCGGCCAGAACTCCGGCGCCGAACAGGGCGGCAGCCGCCACGGCCGCGAGCGACACCCGCATTGCGTTGAAGCGCTTCGTTTGCATGTATGCTCCTCTAGAATTTTGCTTTCGTGGGACTATCTTACGGGTGGGGAAGGCCGCTTCGCAAGCCGCTCCATTCCTCCGCCAGAATGATGGAGTTGGCGGGGTTCTGAGCGTCGTACCTCACGTAGATGGGACCGATGGCGGAAGAAAGATCCTCCGGGAGATATTCCTTCAACATACTGACATCCTGGGAAGCGGTGTATTCCACCCCGCGTACCTCGTAGCTGTAAACCAGCAGCTCGTCGCGTACATCGACTATGTTGGCGTCGCCCATCTTTCCGGTTGCGACCAGAGCGCTCCGGCGCCTTCTTTCCCACTCCGCCGGCGTGATACGGGAGCGGCGCCACAGACGGACCCCGAAGATAGCCGCCAAGATCACCAGGACGGCCACCTCGGCCAGGATAATCAGTTCAATCGTAGACAAGTTCGTTGCCAGGAAATCAGTATCCCTGGGCGCGCAACCCGCGGAAATCAGCCCGTGACGGAGGTTTCCTGAAACACCTTGGCCCAATCCTTGAGGAACTGGTCCAACCCCTTATCGGTCAGAGGATGGTTAAATAACGCGTCCAGCACCTTCAAAGGCATGGTACCAATATGCGCCCCCGCCAGGGCGGCCTCGATGACGTGAGTAGGCGTACGGATGGAGGCAGCCAGAATCTGGGTGGGGAAAGCATAGTTCTTGTAAACCTTGACGATGTCGCGGATCAGATCCATGCCGCTCCACCCGATGTCGTCCACGCGGCCGACGAAGGGGCTGACGATATAGGCGCCGGCCTTGGCGGCAAGCAGGGCCTGCGATACGGAGAAGCACAGGGTGACGTTCACCCGGATGCCTTCCTTGCTGAGGATGGAGGTGGCTTTGATGCCGTCGCGGGTCAGCGGACACTTCACCACGACGTTCTTATGGATGCGAGCCAGCTTACGACCCTCGCTGATCATTTGATCGGCTTGGGTGGAAACGACTTCCGCGCTGATATCGCCATCGACCACATCGCAGATCAGACGGATCTGATCTTCTATGGCGCGCCCTTCTTTGGCAATCAGCGACGGGTTGGTGGTTACACCATCCACGATGCCCCAACTGGCGCCTTTTTTCAGCTCATCGAGGTTGGCAGTATCCAGAAAGAATTTCACGGTAATTCCCCTCCGGGATTCTCTCGGATTATAACACCGGGCCGCTGTTCTCCGGCCTGGCGGAGGGTACGGGAAATCCCGCAGTTCATTGCGGTTGGGCGAAGCGGTCCTCGTAAATGCTCTCATCGAATATTCGTGCATCCTGCACGTCTTTGAGGGCGAGTGTGATGACAAAGACCTCCAGATTTCCGTTCACGGCCCGGATATC
>CAZMRK010000491.1:0-2828 GCA_964568355.1 uncultured Solibacteraceae bacterium
AGCGTCAGCAGCCCCGCCAGCCAGAGAACGGCAAACCTACTGCACATAGACATTGTTCATCGTCACGTAGCCGCTATCGGCGGCCACGTAGCGCGCTCCCATGGATCCCTGAGCGCCGGCCGAGTAGGTCACCTCCTGATCCCCTTTATGCAGCAGGATCATCGCCTGCCCGTCTTCGCTCAGCTCGATTCCGTTGGTAGTCACCCGCAGCACGGTCCCCTGGATGGGCTCGGCTGCTGGCGGCGCAGGACGCTCCAGCAGGATTCCCGCCACCACCAGAGCCACCATACTGACGCACGCCACCAGGGCGCGCCATCCCGGAAAAACCGGCTGTCCCAAACCTTTCACCGGCCTTCCATCCAGTTCCCGAACGCACGCCCCCGCTTCCAGACCCAGCCGGATATTGGCTTTCATCTCGGCCGCCAGGCGATTCCAGGGGAGCCCGGGCAAATCATCCAGGCCGGCCATCGTCTCACGGGTGCCCGCAAACTCATCCACGACCAGCCGGCACCGGTCGCAGCCCGCCAGGTGACGCTCTGTCCGCCATCGGCTCCAGGAGCCGAGGTCGCCGCCCGCGTAGAGCGCCAGAGTCGCTTCACTTGGATGCTTCATCTCGTTACCGTTTCCTTCTTTCCATGTACCGCCGAAACTTGATGCGCGCGTTGGCGATGTGCGAACGCACGGTGGCTTTCGAGCAGTCCAGGAGCCGGGCCACCTCTTCGGCGGGCAGCCCTTCCACGTCGCGCAGCATCAGGGCCGCGCGTTCCCGGGGCGTCAGCAGGCGGAGGCCGTCTTCCAGGTATTCGCGCTGTTCCGAGCGCAGCAGTTCCTGTTCCGGGCTCTCGCCGGGACTCTCCCGGGTGAGGTCGATCTCACAAAACGACACGCGGCCGTTCCGCCGCAAAAAATCGATAGCCGTGTTGGTGGCGATGCGCGAAAGCCAGTGGGCGGCCTTTTGCTCATCCTTGAGCTGCTCCTGCCTCTGGAGCGCTTTGATGAAGGCCTCCTGGGTCAGATCCTGGGCGTCCGCGGCATTCCCCACAATCCGATAGATTTGCACGAAAATCCGCCGTAAGTGTTCCGCAACAAACCGGTTTTGCCGCTCCACTAGTTCGAGACTGGGCTCGACGGCTTCACTCATGCCCGCGCAGGTTATGGTTTCCACGGTCTCACAATCTGATTGACGATCAGATCCCGAAAACGTGGAAAAATAAAATGTGCCGCAACTTTCGGCAATACGTTCATTATATGAGACCGGTCGCAGTCGTCGGGATAGGTAAGACCCCTTTCGGGGCATTTGCCGGAAGGGACCTGCGCTCCCTGGCCGTGGAGGCGGGCGAAAAATGCCTTGCCAACGCCGGCGTACGGCCCGCCCAGGTGGAGGTCTTTTTCCTGGGCAACTTCGCCGGACCGGCGTTCGTCGGCCAGAACCACCTGGCCCCCTATGTCTCCACCGCCCTCGGCATCCAGGGGGTGCCGGCTACGCGCGTGGAGGCCGCCTGCGCATCGAGCGGGTCGGCGTTTTTCCATGCCTGGGCCGAGGTGGCCAGCGGCCTCTATGACCTGGCTCTGGTGGTCGGAGTGGAGAAGATGACCTCGCAGCCCACTCCGCGCGTCGCCGAGATCCTGGCTTCGGCCGGCGATTGCTCCGGCGAGGGCAAAGCCGGTTCCACCTTCGCCTCCCTGTTCGCCATGATCGCCCGCCGGCACATGTATCAGTTCGGCACCCAAAAGGAACACCTCTCGGCCGTGGCAGTGAAAAACCACGCCAATGGCGCGCTCAATCCGGATGCGCACATGCGCAAAGTGATCACGCTGGAGCAGGCGCTGGCCGGCAAGCCCATCGCCGATCCGCTCAACCTGTACGATTGCTCGCTGATCTCCGATGGCGCCGCTGCCGTGCTGCTGGCTCCGGCCGACCGCGCCGCCGAGTTCACGGACAAGCCGGTGCGGGTCCTGGGAATCGCCCAGGCCTCCGATTATCTGGCGCTCGACCAGAAGGAGGACATCACCACGTTTCCGGCCGTCCGGCGCGCCGCCGGGACTGCCTACCACATGGCCGGCCTGGGCCCTCAGGACATCCACCTGGCCGAGGTGCATGACTGCTTCTCCATCGCCGAGATCATCGCCATCGAAGACCTCGGCTTCGCTCCGCGCGGCCAGGGCGGCCCGTTCTCGTTCGAAGGCCACACCGCCCGCACCGGCCGGATTCCGGTCAACACCAGCGGCGGCTTGAAATCCAAGGGGCATCCGGTAGGTGCCACCGGCGTAGCGCAGATCTGCGACCTGGTGCTGCAACTCCGCTGCGAGGCGGGCGAACGCCAGGTTCCGCGGCACTCGACCGGGCTGGCTCAGAATCTGGGCGGTTCCGGCGCCACCTGCGTGGTGACCATTCTGGGAGCCCTATGAGCCGCATCACCGGAACCGTTTATACCGAAACCGTCATCTACTCCGCTCCCGAAGCGTTCGTGAAAGATGTACCCTATCAGACGGCGATCGTCACGCTCGATGGAGGCGGCCGGGTAACCGCGCGCGTTCTGGGTGAACGTGTCGCGATCGACGATCGTGTGGAGCAGGTCGAGACCCGCGACGGCGTCCCCTATTTCAGGAAAATCGCATGAAACTAGCCGAACGTATGGACCGGATTCTGGTGGAATCCGCTTTTGAAGTGCTGGTGCGCGCCCGGGCGCTCGAAGCCCAGGGCCGCAGCGTGATCCACCTGGAGATTGGCGAGCCGGATTTCGATACACCAGCGCACGTCGTCGACGCTGGAATCGACGCGCTCCGCTCGGGCGAGACACATTACACTCCCGCCGCGGGTATTCCCG
>CAZMRK010000492.1:0-2763 GCA_964568355.1 uncultured Solibacteraceae bacterium
TGCCCGCCGATCTTGCGATAGACCGGACAGTGGTTCAGGCAGGCTCCGCAGCGAATGCAGTAGAGCGATTGGCGCTTCTCCCGGTCGGCCAGCAGCCGGGTGCGGCCGTTATCGAGCAGCACGACATAAAATTCGTCCGGACCGTCGATCTCCTCTCCACGCCGCGGTCCGGACAGAAACGAGGTATAGACCGTCAGTTCCTGGCCGGTGGCGCTGCGGCCCAGCAGTTTCAGGAACACCGCCAGGTCCTGAGCGCGGGGAATCATCTTCTCAATGCCGGCCACGGCGATGTGCACCCGCGGCGCCGAGGTGGTCAGACGCGCGTTGCCTTCGTTTTCCACCAGCACCACCGCGCCCGAATCGGCGACCAGAAAGTTGGCCCCGCTGATGCCGATATCGGCGGCCAGAAATTTCTGGCGCAGCACCGAACGGGCAATCATGGTCTGCTTCTCAATCACCGTCTCATTGGGTACACCCAGCTTTTCAGTGAACAGGTCCGCCACCTGGTAGCGCGTCTTGTGCAGCGCGGGAGCCACGATGTGATAGGGCCGCTCATGCGCCAGTTGCAGGATATACTCGCCCAGGTCGGTCTCCACCGACTCCAACTGGTGGTGCTCCAGGCGCTCGTTCAAATCCACCTCTTCGGTGGTCATCGATTTGGATTTGACAATCAGCTCCGCCCGGCGCTCGCGCGCCAGCGACAGCACGAAATCGGCTACCTCGGTGGCGTCCTTGCAGTACACCACCTTGCCCCCGTGCGCCGCCACGTTGGCTTCGAACTGCTCCAGGTAGTAGTCCAGATTCCGGATGGTGTGCTTCTTGAGCGCGTTGGCCTGGGTGCGCAGCTCCTGGTAGTCCGGCAGCACCTGCGAGGCCACCGCCTCCCGGCGCTTATCCATAAGCCGTCCGGTGGCGGTGTAGATCGCCAATTGAAGCTTGGGATCGTCCAGGGCTTTGTGTATCTTCTCGTCAAAAAGGACCGACATGGATTTTTCTGCTTTAGCGGCTGGCCAGAACTTCGGCCAGGTGCATCGTGCGGATCGGGAGGCCGGCGCGAGACAGGGCGCCGCGGATCTGCATCAGGCAACTGGCATCGAGTGCCACCACCGTGCCGGCGCCGCTGCGCACGATGGAATCGATCTTGGTGCGGGCCATGCCACCCGAGACTTCGGCGAACTTGACCGAGAATGTACCGCCGAACCCGCAGCACTCCTCCGCCAGATCCATCTCGCGCAGCTCCAGGCCCCGCACGTGCGAAAGCAGCCGTCGCGGCCCGGTCCGGATGCCCAGTTCCCGCAGAGCGTGGCAACTGTCGTGGAACGTCACTACTTCTTCCAGACGCGCGCCCACGTCCTCCGCGCGGGCCACCTCCAGCAGGAACTTGGAAAACTCCCAGACCCGTGTTTCGAGCGCTTCGGCCTTGGCCAGCATCTCCGGTTCTTTGGCGAACAACTCCGCGTAGTGATGCGTGATCATCGAAGTGCACGAACCGGAGGGCACTACGACGTACTCCGCATCGCCGAAAACCTTGAGGAAGTGTCGCGCCACTTCCCGCGCCTCAGCGCGATAGCCGGTATTGAAAGCCGGTTGACCGCAACAGGTCTGCGCTTCCGGGAAATCGACCCGGTACCCCAGCCGTTCGAGCACGTCCGCCATGGCCAGCCCTACATTGGGGAAGAGCTGATCCACAATGCAGGTCACAAACAACGAGATCCGTTGGCTCATTCGAGACTGATTTTACCAGGACAGCGGTCTCCGGGCCCGCTGCCATTCGTTGTTACGATAGAGTCTTATGAGTCCAAACCAGCCGGGGCAAATGCCCAAGCTGCCCATTCCCGGCGTGAAGAATCTGATCGCGGTCGGCTCCGGTAAAGGTGGCGTCGGCAAAACCACCGTCTCCGTAAATCTGGCCATCTCACTAGCCGGCCTGGGCCAAAAGGCCGGCCTGATGGACGCCGATGTTTACGGGCCGAACGTGCCTCTCATGATGGGGATCAACCAGACGCCGATGGCCTATGGCGACCGCATCCAGCCCCTTGAACAGTATGGAGTGAAACTGATGTCGATGGGATTCCTCAATCCCGGCGACAAGCCGCTGGTCTGGCGCGGCCCGATGCTGCACAGCGTGATCCAGCAGTTTCTGCGCGGCGTCGACTGGGGCGAGCTGGACTACCTGATCATCGATCTGCCCCCGGGAACCGGCGACGTGCAGCTCACCCTGATCCAGACCGCGCCAATCACCGGGGCCGTCGTAGTGACCACGCCATCGGACGTCTCGCTCGAAGACGCCCGCAAAGCGGTCCACATGTTCCACCAGGTGAAGGTGCCGATCCTGGGCATCGTGGAAAACATGAGTTACCTGGTTTGCCCGCATTGCCACGAGCGCGTGGATGTCTTCAGCCAGGGGGGAGGGCGGCGTACCGCGGAGCAGATGAAGGTGCACTTTCTGGGCGAACTGCCGCTTCATCCGGCAGTTCGCATCGGCGGAGATTCCGGCAAGCCGGTAGCACTGGCGGAAGGGCAAACCCCGGAATCGTCGGACTTCCTGCAACTGGCGCGAAACCTGGTGGCCAGGGTCGAGGAGACCGGCCCTCCCACGGGTCCCAAGATCAACATCGAAGAGTAGCGTGGCTTTCGGCGCAGGGAATCGCTTTCGGTGGCGATTCCCGTGTTTACTGCTTTGCGCCGTTACAGTTTAGGCTTGGGCGGATGCAGTTCCCGCGCGGTTATGGTGCTCTGAAATCCCTGACGGGCATGGGATCC
>CAZMRK010000493.1:0-8635 GCA_964568355.1 uncultured Solibacteraceae bacterium
TAAGCTGGTGTTCGGGATTTCGGTAGGGGAAAAGCAAAGTACCTGGCTGCGGGTCCACGCCCGCGGCACGGCCGCTCACGGGTCGCAGCCTATTGCCGATAACGCCAATGTCACGTTGATTCGGGCGCTCGAAAAGGCGATGGCGCAGCCGCCTGCCAAGCCGCATCCCATCGTGGCCGAAATGGTGCGCAATATCGGCCAGCCGCTGGCCCACAACAAATATACGGACGCCTTGCAGGCCAACACGATTTCGCTCACCACACTCACGGCCGGAGTCGGCAATCCGGCCAAGGTCAACGTGATTCCTTCGGCCAGCGAGGCTACCCTGGACTGCCGCCTGCTACCCGGTGCGAATGCTCAAGAGTTCATCTCGGAGATGAAGGCGCGCATCAACGATCCGCGCGTTTCGGTCGAGCTGATCAGCCACCCCGAGGATCCCGGCGTCAGCAACAGCCGCACGACGCTGTTCGAAGCGATCCGTAAGGCCATCGTGAAGACCAATCCGGGCGCCGTGGTCACGCCGATGCTGGTTCCGCACGGCACGGATTCGGTCAAGCTGCGCGCCAAGGGAGTGACTGCGTACGGTTTGACGCCCATGGTTCTGGACCTTACCACCGCGGGATCCATGCACAGCGATACGGAGCACATCCCGGTGGCGGAGTTCACCAAGGGGCTGCACATTTTTTACGATGTGCTGGCTTCGGATTTTTGAGGGCGTCGTGAAGAGTCGCGGCGCGGCACGCGGAAAGCTTGCGCTACGATGGGCTTGTGCGACGAGTGTCCAGCTTGCTGGTTGTGTTTGCGTTGATGGCTGCCTCGGCCGGCGCGCAGCGACGCGCTCCTGCCGATTCAAGCGCTCTGCCCCTTGCGAAGAACGAGACGGAGAAGCGCATTCTGGCGGTCCAGGCCGGGATTGTCAGAGATCACAAGAACTATCTCAGCGTGCCGGTTCAGGATGGACGCGCGCTGCGCCTGTTTGCGGAATCCGCCGGGGCGAAGGCCATCCTGGAGATTGGAACCTCCACAGGGTACTCGGGCCTTTGGTTTTGCCTGGCGCTTCAGGCTACGGGCGGGCATCTCACCACGCTCGAACTCGATCACGGCCGCGCCACGATGGCCCGCGAGCATTTTCGGAAAGCCGGCGTGGACAACCTGGTCACCGTCGTCGAGGGCGATGCGCATGAGCAGGTCACGCGCCAGAAAGGCCCGTTCGACGTGGTCTTCATCGATGCCGACAAGGGCGGCTATCCCGACTACCTGCGCAAGGTCCTTCCGCTGGTCCGCCCGGGCGGCCTGATCCTGGCGCACAACATCGAGATGTCGCCCGAGTACGTAAAGACGGTCACTTCGTCGCCGGAACTGGAGACAATCTTTTACATGGAAGGCGGCGGGCTTGGCGTGACGCTGAAGAAACGCTGATCACCTCAACGGTCGATCCGCCGGATCTGCTTGTCCAGCGCGCCGCGGTCAATCTCGTATCCTAATCCAGGCTTGGTGGGCGCGTGCACGTAGCCATCCTGGGCGATGCGGATGCGGTCCTTCATATAGGGGTGGTCGCTTGACCCCTGCGGCACCGTCATCTCGAACCACACGTTGTTGGGCATGGCCAGCTCGCAGTGGAAGTGCACGGCGTGGTCGAAGACCTCGCCCCAGTTGTGCGGAGCGCACTCCAGGCCGAAGCATTCGGCCATCCGGGCGATCTTCATGCCCCCGGTGATCCCGCCGACGTTATCGACGATAAAGCGCACGACGTCGACCGCTCTGCGGCGGACGTACTCGGCGAACTGGTAGGGCGAGAAGATAAACTCGCCGATGTGGATGGGGATGTCGAGCGCAGCGCACAACTGCGCCAACCCATCGATGTCGCTGGTCGGAATCGGATCTTCGTAAGCCACGAAGTTCAGGTCCTGGAGCAGCCGCCCTACCTTGATCGCCTCCTCGCGGGTGTATACGCCGACCGGATCCATCAGCAGGATGAAGTCGTCGCCGGCCTCCTTGCGGACGGCTTTGCAGACCTCCATGTCGAGCTTGTAGTCATGTCCGCCATTGGGCGAAGGAGGATGGATTTTGTAGGCGCGGAAGCCTTCGGCTTTGGACTTGCGCACTTCGTTGACGAAGTCCTCGACCGTGGCATGATGCTGGGAACTGGCGTAGGCCATCACTTTGTCGCGATAGGCGCCCAGAATCCGGTAGACCGGCAGATTGACGGCTTTGCCGAGAATATCCCACAAGCAGTTATCGACCGCCGAAGCGTAGGAAAGCTGGCCTCGCCGCCGGTCCTCCGGCACCCACTGGGAGGTGATGGCCGGCAAGTCCAGAACACTTTTTCCAGGGAGAGTGGCTTTGGCGTATTCGAGCCAGCCCAGGTTGCTCCAGTTGGGATGCCAATAGCGCGGGGCCAGGCTGTAGTTGCCCTCGATCCCGCTACGGGTCACCAGGGCGGCGATGCGGCCTGAGTCGGTCACATAGACCTTGGCCTCTTGGATGGTCAGATCGGGCAGATCGGCGGGTTTGACACCCGCGGCCAGGGCCGCCTGAACCGGCGCGGTCACCCCGGCGGCTCCAACAGCCGATGCTCCGAGGAATCGGCGGCGGGAAACGTTTTTTGTCATGATTTACGCCCTCAGCGAAGGCCGTATCAGGTCCAACAGCTCGCGCAGTACCTTCCTGGAAGTGTCGTCCAGAGCCGCCCGGTTGCCTTCGCCCGGCTGGCGCATGCGGTAGTTTTTGAATACTCCTCGCAGCACCAGGAGATACTTCAACGATTCGATGCCGTAGGTGCTCACCTCTTGAACCAGAAGCGAGGCGCGGCCGAACCGGTCGAGCGCTTCCTCGCGCTTGCCCTGATGCCAGAGATCCCAGGCGGCGGCATAGAGGTCGGCAAACGATGCAGCCGGCATACTTCCGGAGAATCCCCGCATCATCTCATCCAGCAAGGTCCGGCCATGCGAGCCGGTGAACACTTTCAGCTCATCGGAGCTGCGCCGGCGCAGTTCGGCGAGGCGCGCCAGGGGTTCGCCGGCCTCGTCCTTTACATAGCGAAGGGTCGGCACGGCCTTGTACATCGCGATCACCGTATCCACGCTCATGTTCCCCACGGCCTGCACGAATAGCGGCAGGTCAGTAGCCCGTCCGATTTCCTGGTAATACTCGAGCAGTGCCACGGGGTCGGCCTGGCGGGACGGCGGCAGTGAAATGATCGCGTCAGCGCCTACCTTCCGGGCATGCCGGGCGTAGCGCACTGCTGTTGCGGTGTCCGGCGCCTGCACACCCAACACCAGAGCCGTGCGCAGTTTGCGCGCCTCGGCCGCGAGCGCTTCGCCCCCTTCGAGGCGCTCACTCTCCCGCAAGGCTGCCCATTCGCTCGCCAACTGGGGCCAGACGAAGCCAGGCACCCGGCCGCGGTCGATGAAACGCAATTCCTCCACGAGGGTATCCACATCCAGGCGGTCGGCTTCCGTGAACGGTGTCTGGGCAATAGGGAATATGCCGCGGAGAGGCTTGGTGGTACTGTCACGGGCGCCGATGAGCCGGAGACTGGGGAGTGCCAGCCCCGCCAGGAACCTGCGGCGGCTGATACCTGGGCCGAAAGAAGAAATCAGGGCCATGGCGAAGACAATTCTACGCCATTTGTAGGAAATCGGCGGGCGGGGTGCACCTGGCGCTATATAGATTTCCGGGGAACTTGCCGATATAAGGCATGTCACTTAGGTGGTAGACGGAGTTCGGCTCAGGAAAATTCTCCGGGTTTGTGGTGAGAGAAGTATCAGCGAACCTCTACTACCTCGGTGATACTCCAGCGTGACGACAAGGGAACGGTGTAAGCCATTCATCACCGCTGGGAAGACGTGTAAGGAGAGCTTCGAATGTTCAGACAATTCTTTCAGTCTGCCGTATTGGACGACGAGAAACCCATGAATGGAACAGGCCGAAACAGCTCAGCGGAACGCAACTCGTCCGCGCCGGAGCCCGCCCTTCCGGCCGAGACTCGTGTATCTGCCGCTCCCACATCGGCCCCGATCAAGGCCGGTCCCGGTCCGGAACTTGGCAAAGCGACTTTCTCGGAAATCTATCGTGGCAGCACGGTGAAGCTGCCGGACGCCGGGTACAACATTCTGAAGGTTGCCGATATGATCAGCAGCGCCCATCTCTCCACGATGTCGCCGGACGCGAAGCGGTGCGCCCTGCTCATGGCGCTGGAAGCTGCCGCTGTAGAGGTGGAAGTGCTGTTGCAGGACGCGATGCTGCGGCAGCGGGCTCTGAATGATTACGAAGAAGAGCAGCGCAAACGGCTCAAGGAATTCGAAGCCGGGAAAGCTACGGAAAACAGCCATATCCAGGCGGAGTTGGACCGGGTGACTGCGGACTATATGCGGCGCATCCAGGCCAACATGGACGAAGTGGCCCGCCGCCAGGACGAATTTGACGCTTGGTTGAGGCGAAAACAACAGGAATCGCAGCGCATTGTGGAAGCGGCAGCGCTGTGTGTGCATCCGGGTGCAGCCAGTAATGGCGATTTGACCGCGGTCCTGGAGCGGGCCGCTGTTCCGGCTGGCTCGCCCCGGCGGTAAACGGAGGCTTTGTGCTAAGCGCCTGCATCTGCGCCCTGCTTTTGCTGGTGGTGGCAGCTCGGGTGACCAAGAAGCAGCCGCCGCTCGATCGCATCGAACTGGAACGCCTGCGGCGGATTTCGGACCAGATGCGCCGCGACTCCATTCTGCCGTTCGACTAAGAGAGGATCTGAATGACCGAAGTAGATAGCGGGCAAGCCATCGGCCTAGACGTGGGCACGAGCCGGGTCGTCGTTGCCAGGGGACGGGATAAGCAATACACGTACGAATCACAATTGAACGCGTTCGTTACGGTGCCGTATTCCCGTCTCACGGCTGCGCTGATGGCTCGGGAAAGTGTCTTTCATACCGTACAGGGATCGGAGATTCTGATTGCCGGCAACGATGCGCAGAAATTCGCCGAGGTCTTTCACGTGGAGTTGCGCCGGCCGATGGTCGATGGAATCCTTAATCCCCGGGAACCGCACAGCCTGGCGGTCGTGCGCCAACTCATTACGAGGCTGGTGGGCCGGTCCGGACGCGAAGGGCAGAGACTGGCCTTTAGTGTGCCGGCGCCTACCATTGGTATCGAAACAGCCCTGGCGTATCACGAAGCCTGCCTGCACCAAGTGCTGATCGACCTGGGTTACCAGCCCACTTCTCTCAGCGAGGGACTGGCGGTGATCTTCGGTGAACTGCCGTCTTCGAGCTATACCGGCGTGGCGATGTCCTTCGGCAGCGGTCTGAGCAACGTCTGCCTGGCCGTTCTATCTCTGCCGGTGATCAGCTTCAGTGTTCCCAAGGCCGGCGATTTCATCGACTCCCATGCCGCTCTGGCGACCGGAGAACTAGCCACCAGGCTGCGCGTCGAAAAAGAACAATCCTTCCAAATCAATGGTTTTTCCGAAAATCGAGTCCACAACGCGCTAACCGTCTATTACGACGAAGTCATGCGTTCCGCCGTCGAAGGTTTGATCCAGGCCTGCTCGCGAAGTCTTCCCAAACTCGATCAGGCCGTTCCCGTGGTGCTCAGCGGCGGTTCGACTATGCCCGGTGGTTTTCTCGGCCGATTCAACAAAATCCTGCGCTCTTACGATCTGCCTATTCCCATCAGCGAAGTCACGCTTGCCAGTGAACCCCTCTACTCCACGGCGAGAGGGGCGCTGGTAGCGGCTATTTTATAGCTGCACTGGCCGCAGGCGGCCGGGAATTGAGATAATAGAGTCTTGAAGCCGCAGGGTTTATGCGCTCTTTTCAGTGCTGTTTCTCTCATTTCGGTCGCTTGTCTGCAGCGGTCGGAGTGCTGCTGGCGGTTGCCGGCCTTTCCGGTGCCGCCGCGGAACCGGTCTCCGATCTCACCCACTTTGTCAATGTATTTATCGGCACCGGCGGGCACGGCCACACCTATCCAGGCGCCACCGTTCCGTTCGGCATGGTGCAACTCAGTCCCGACACGTACAACGAAGGCTGGGACTGGTGTTCCGGCTACCACTACAGTGACAGTTCCATCATGGGCTTCAGCCACACGCACCTGAGTGGTACCGGCATCGGCGACATGCTGGATGTGCTGGTTATGCCGGGTACCGGTCCAACGCGTCTGGTTCCTGGTACGCGAGCTAATCCCGAAAGCGGCTATCGCTCCCGCTTCTCGCACAAGGAGGAGGTCGCTGAGCCCGGCTACTACTCGGTGATGCTGCGGGACTACCGGATCCAGGCGGAGTTGACCGCTACACAGCGGGCCGGCATCCACCGATACACCTTCCCCCAAAGTGATACCAGCCATTTCATGATCGATTTGGCGCACGCCATCCTGCATGGCGCCGATGCGCCGCCCAAGATCCTCTCCGCGGAATTGAAAGTGACGGGTCCGGACACCATCGTGGGGGGCCGGCGTGTGGCCAATTGGGCAGTCGGGCGGCACATTTACTTCGCCATGAAGTTTTCCCGGCCGTTCCTCTCCGCGCAGATTTATTCCGCGGACCGGCCGCTGGCTGCATCGGCGCGCGAGGCTTCCGGCAAGTGGCTCAAGTGCGTGGTCCACTACAAGACCAAGGCCGGCGAGCGGATTTTCGTGAAGGTGGGCATTTCCGGTGTGAGTGCCGAGGGCGCACTCAAGAACCTGGAAGCCGAGATCCCGGCATGGGACTTCGAAGGCGTTCGCCGAGCCGCCCACGAATCCTGGCAACGTGAGCTCTCCCGGCTGGCAGTAGAATCCTCCGATTTCAAACGAAAGCAGATTTTTTACACGGCACTCTATCACACGATGCTAGCACCCACGCTGTACGACGACGCCGACGGGCGCTATCGCGGCATGGATCTGGAAGTGCACCAGTTACCTCGGGGCGAGCACAACTACAGTACCTACTCCCTTTGGGATACCTACCGTGCCCTGCATCCGCTCTATACGATTATGCAGGCCGATCGTATCCCCAGCCTGATCAACAGCCTGATTCGGATGGCGGCGGAGAGCCCCGCGGGGGCGCCGGTCTGGCCGCTACAAGGCCGAGAGACCGGCTGCATGACGGGCTACCATTCCGCGCCTGTGATCGCCGAGGCCTGCGTGAAGGGCTTTCCCGGAATCCACTGCGACGAGGCCTACCCGCTGCTGCGCAAGCGTGCCATGGAAGACGACTACCGCGGGCTGGGCTACTACCGCAAACTGGGTTATATCCCGTCCGACAAAGAGGCCGAATCGGCGACGAAAACGCTGGAGTATAGCTACGACGACTGGGCCATGGCCCAGTTAGCCAAACTCACCGGACACGCCGACGATGCGGCGCTGTTGCTTCAGCAGGCGGGCAACTACCGCAACCTCTGGGACTCTTCCACGCACTTCATGCGGCCGCGTCTCGAAAACGGCCAGTGGGCCGCCCCGTTCGACCCACGCCGTACCGGGGTCAGCAAGAACTGGCGTGATTTCACCGAAGCGAATTCCTGGCAAGCGACCTGGCAGGCCCAGCACGATCCGGAAGGCTACATCCGACTGCTTGGCTCGCGGGAAGAACTGGTCGAGAAACTGGACTCACTGTTCAGCCAAAGTTCCGAGATCGAGGGCGAAGTTCCGGCGGATATGACCGGCCTGATGGGCATGTACGCTCATGGCAACGAGCCCAGCCACCACATCGCCTATCTCTATGACTACGCCGGCGCGCCTTACAAGACCCAGCAGCGCGTGAGAGCGCTGCTCGATGAGATGTACCACGCCGCCCCGGACGGACTGGCCGGCAACGAAGACTGCGGGCAGATGTCTGCCTGGTACGCGATGAGCGCGCTGGGCTTTTACGCGGTCGATCCGGCCAGCGGCAACTATGTTTTCGGCACGCCTCTGTTCGATCGCGTAGTCATCGATATGGGCAATCAGCACCGCCTGATTGTGGAAGCTCGCCGCGCCTCACCCGGGGAGCAGTACATCCAGTCGGTTACCTTCAACGGCAAGCCGTACGACAAAGTCTGGTTCCGGCACGCGGATATTGCCGCGGGAGGCTCGCTGGTTTTTCAGATGGGCAGCCAGCCGAACCACCAGTTCGGCGCGGACCCAAGCGCGGCTCCGCCGTCGATGACCCGGTAGGGCGCAGCGCGCGGCTGGCCTATTCCCGCCGTCCCGGTTTCAATTCTTCGATTACGCGCCGGTCGCCCTCGCGTCCGTGGCAGATGACGCAGGACTCGGCCCCGCGCGCGCCCATCTCCGAGACCAACCCATAATGAATGCCGCGATCGGTCCAGGTGATTACCTTAAGGCCCTGGCGATCGAAAAAGCGGAATGTCAGCTTGCCGGAGCGGTAGACATCGCCGCCGGAGGGCGCCGCCTGGGGAGTGGAGGCCATTAGCAGCGAAATCGGCTGGTGATCCATCTCATAGGCCACATAGGCCACCCGCTCGCCGGCATATTGCAGCAGGCCGGCGCCGACCAGGCCGTAGAGCTTCCGGCCTCCCGGCCCGACGGGATAGTCCGGCAGTTCCAGAGGAAAATCAACCCTGGATTGCAGCCATGCGGAGACCGCCTCCGGCTTGGAGGATGTGATGCCCAGGCGGGTGCGAGCCGCCGCGTACTGCCGGTGCACATCGGCCGCGAACTCCGGAAAATG
>CAZMRK010000494.1:0-14911 GCA_964568355.1 uncultured Solibacteraceae bacterium
TACATGGATGACCGCAGGATTGATTTCGTAGAAGCGGAAATGATCGCCGGGACGGCCGTAAGCGGCGAGTGTTCCGATTCCGAGGCCGACCACTCCGACGCGGCGCTGGGGGGTGCGGATCGCGGCGAGGGCCTTGCCGGCACCTGATTCAGGTCCGTAAAAGGTGGTGGGGAGGAGTACCCTGCCGGGGGCGAGATACTCCATCCCATGAATCGTGCGGCCGTTCAGCAGCGTCCGGACGGCGAACTCGCCGGCGCCGCTATCGCTGACCTGGAGGACGCCGAAAAAATTCCGCAGGCGCACGATCTCGGCGCCTCCGGTGCTGAACCGGGTGGTCACCAGGAAAGCCGCGGCCACCAGCAGGCCGGTACGGAGGAGGCGGCGGGGCGAAGCTCCGTATAGCCGGTGGAGGCCGAGCAGAGCGCAGGCGATGATGCCGATCGGCAGTTCCAGGTAAGAACGGAACAGATGCGGGGCGATCAGCCCGACGAAAACGCCGCCCAGCGCGCCTCCCAAGGCGATCATCAGGCAGTAGAAGGCCAGGCCGTGCTGCGGCTCCGGTTTCATACGGGCCAGTTCGCCGTGGCAGAACATGCAACAGACGAACAGCGCCGCGGCGAGGACGGTCATCTCCCAACGGAGGCCGCCCAGGGAGCCCTGCAGGGCGATTCTGGCGCAGACGGCGATCCAGGCAGCGGGCAGGAGCCAGCGGAACAGCCCCGGGCGGTACCAGCGGTCGCTATCGAAACAGAGGACGAAGCTCAGCAGATAGAGGCTCAAGGGCAGCACCCAGACGAAGGGGATCGGGGCTACCTCCTGGCTGAGGTGGTTGGCGGTGGCTAGCCACAGGACGGAGGCGCAGGCCGCCAGGGCGATCCAGAGCAAAGGTTGGGTGCCGGTAGTCAGCCCAATGCGCACAGACGGGCCGCTGTAGCCGCGCAGGCGGTAGCGAATCGCCGCGGCTGCGGCGAAGAGGATCCAAAGGCAATAGGCGGCGGACCAGTAGTGAAGCTGCTCGACGCGGGAACAGAGGCGCTCGATGCCCAGCGGATAAGCCAGCAAAGCCACGAGCGAAGCGGCGTTCGAGACGGCGAAGAGGCGGTAAGGGAAGCGCGCTCCCGATTGGCCGGCATACCAGGTCTGCAGCAACGGGCTGTTGGTGGATAGCAAAAAATAGGGGAGCCCGGCCGCGCCCGCCAGGAGCAGCAGGATGGAAAGCACCGGTTGGCCGGAGGCGGCGCTGCCAGCGGTGCGCAAAGGCAGGACGAGCAGGCTGAGGGCAAGCAGGATCAGGTGGATGGTAGTCTGCGTCCGGCGGCGGAGATAGCGCGTGATGCCGTAGGCGTACAGATAGCCTAGGAGCAGGACCACCTGGAAGAACAACATGCAGGTGACCCAGACCGCGGCGGAGCCTCCGAAGCGGGGCAGCAGCGCCTTGGCGAGGATCGGCTGCACTAAGAACAGGAGGGTTGACCCTCCGGCAATCGTCCCCCCGTATAGCACGCGCCAGTGGTCAGCCCCACTCGCGTCTACGTGGTGCGGAAGGGCAATCTGCATGAACGTGGCCCCGAGACTACAGGAATAAGCTACCGCAAAGCAGGGGGAAAATCACGCATTTTCTTAGGTTTCTCCGTTGTGACGCGGTTTGCGGCTCAGGCTTGGAGATCCTCCCCGGCCCGCGCCCCTACCAGAGTGCTCAGCTCGCCGATGGCATGCATCAACTGCTCGGATTGGGAGCTCAACTCCGAAGAAGCGGAGGCGCTCTGTTCGGCGTGCGCGGCGACTCCTTGGGTTGCCTGGTTCAGTTCGCTGATCGACAGGCTTACGCGCTCAATGTTGGTCCGCTGCTCCCCGGCTGAAGAAGCAATGGTGGCGACCGCGTCGTTCAGGGGTTTGCCGCGCTCTTCGATTTCATTCAGGCGGGCTACGACCTCCGCGCAGATCTTCGCTCCCCGAATGGTGCGCTCCCGCGAATCGGCTACTAAGGCGGTGGTTTCCCTGGCTGCCTCGGCGCTGCGGTGCGCCAGGTTGCGGACCTCGTCCGCCACCACCGCGAATCCTGCGCCGGATTCGCCCGCGCGGGCAGCCTCCACAGCGGCATTTAGTGCCAGCAGGTTGGTCTGGAAGGCGATCGCATCAATATTGCCCACGATCCGGGAGATGTTCTGGCCGGCAGACTGGATTTCTTCCATGGCCTGCTCCATGCGGCGCATCTCCTGGCCGCTGCGTGCCGCGGCGGCGCTGGTCTCGTCGGCCAGGTTCTTGGCTCGTTGCGCGTTCTCCGATGAGCTGCGGGTCCCCTCGGTGATCGTGGCTAACGCATCGCTGATCTGGGCCAGCGTAGCGGCCTGTTCGGTGGCGCTTTGGGCCAGGCTTTGCGATACATCGGCGATCTGGCGGGAGGCGGCGGAGGTTTCACAGCTTGACGTGCGCGTGGCGCGGATGACCTGTGCCAGCGGCTGGATGATGGATTTACGGCTGTACCAGTAAAGGGCGAAGCCGATCACCAGGGCCGTGGGCAGCATCCAGAACAGGGTCGTTCGGAAGGCGGTGGATTGCGCCCGGGCGGAAGCCACGTGATCCACCTGGTCCAGATGGGCCTTCAGCACGAAAGCACCATGTACCTCGCCTTCCCTCCAGCCCTCCATGGGAAATCCCAGAATGTCCTTACCGTCGCGGGTGGGGCTGCCGGCCGGATCGCCGTGGCAGCCGAGGCAATCCGCCGTGAGGCGGATCGGGCGGGCATAGACGATCAGGTTCGCGGCGCGATCGGCGGTAAAGTACTCCGCCTGCCCCCTTTTCTCGAGCACATCCAGAATGGCGGCCTCGTCGCCGAGAGGCTCGTTTTTCGGATTGCGGGCCAGGCGTTTGGGGGTGCGGAACTCGAATCCTTCCTGGGCGGCAACCTTGGCGATCGAGTTCCAGGCCGAAACCACGGGGACCGTACGATAAAAGGTGCTTTGCCGGTAGTCTCCGCCGCTTTTTGCCTCCCGCAGCAGCGCCTCGTCGTTAAAAGCGTGCCGGTTGCGCAGGGTGGACATCGCCGTTCGCATGTTCTCGGCTGCCACTACCGCCGCGCGCATGGTGTTTCTGGTGAGCTCGATGCCCTGGGTCTGAAGTACCATGCGCTGCACCAGCAACGCTACGGCAGAGCTCAATCCTACGCTCAGGCTCGCCACCCAGATGATTCGTTTGTCAATGGTCATCGCAGCCGCGCCACTCCCTATGGAGGCTCTATCGGCACCAGGAGGGCGGAAGTTTATGGGGGAGACAGCGACAGTCGGTGTTGGTAGCCGGCGATTCGGTTGGCCCCTGCCCAACCTGCCTGGCATGCGCGGGTCGGCTCCGGCATCAGAGAGCGAGGTGGATGTTGCGGCGGGAGGCCATTTCACCTCCAATGGCTTTTCGGTCGGCGGGGGAGAGGGTGGCAGCGGCGAGCGGGAATACTTCCTGGTCCTCCACGGCGATGTGATGGCGGTAGAGCTCTGCAAGGTGGGCGAGCAGAGTGCAGAGCTGGAACATGGGCTCAGAAGAAAGGCTGCCCTGGCTGAGCCATCGCCGGCCCAAGCGGTCCACTTCGTCGTGTGCTCTCGCGGCACAGAGGTGCTGTTCTTCCAGGCTGTCGACCCGCGCCAGGAGCGTCTGGATTTCCGGCCGCCGGATGGCGCGTAACCGGGGGAAGAGACTCTCTTCTTCGTCGGCGGTATGTTTCGGCGCCGCTTCGCGAAAATAGCGCAGAGCCGTGTCCCAGGCGCTACGCTGCTCCTCCGACAGCGGTCCGCCGTTGCCTTCCGCGGCAATTCGCATCAATACCGAGAGGAACCGCTCAATACGGCGGTGACAATCGCCCAAAAGTCCGATGGGATCCGCAAAGGTACTCTCGGGTTTTGCTCCAATGATAACGGGCATCGCAGCTCCAGCCCGATCATAGAACGGGACGGCGGTCCGCTCCAGTGACTTTCGTCACCAGCCGGTCAGACGGCGCGCTTGGCCATGACCCGCTGCACCTGGTCGAGCAGCGAGCGAGCGATCGGCAGGCTGACCACGGCCTTTTGCACTTCGGGATCAGTCTGGAAGGCCAGCTCGTCCGCGTGCGCCTTATCGAAAGCGCGGAAATACATTTCCAGACGAAGCTGCTGGGCGACCCATTCGCGGTTCTGGTTGAACTCGTCGTCGGTGAAGGGCGCCGGTTCCTTAGCCAGATGCTCGCGGAAGCGTTTCATCACGGCTTCATCCGGCTTCCAGCCTTCCGGCAGCTCCGGTTTGTTGGGACCGAAGTAGATCGAGGCGAAGTGGAAGAGGGAATTGGTTCCCAGGACGCGGATCTGGAACGAATTGCGGCGCGGCGTGGTGTATTTCTCATCGGGAGCGATACCGCCTCCGCCGTAGACGGTGCGGCCGGCATCGGTCATCTTCACATCCAGCGGATTTTTGGCATCCGGATCGCGCTGGTAGTAGTAATCGAAGAATGACTTTTGCGCATAATCGCGCTGGATCAGCCGCCCGCTGGGGGTGTAGTAGCGGGCGATGGTCAGCAGCAGCGCGCCCTCGGAGAGAGGGAACTGAGCCTGCACCAGGCCTTTGCCGAAGGTGGTTTCACCGAGTACCCAGGCGCGGTCGTGATCCTGCAGGGCGCCTGCCACGATCTCGGCCGCGGAGGCCGAACCCCGGTCGACCAGCACAACGATGGGATAGCGGCGTTCGGAACTGCCATTCCTGGCGCGGAAGATCTGCTCGGCCGAGGCTCGACCGCGGTGTGAAACGACCGTCTGGCCCTTTTGGAGGAAACGGCCGGCAATATTCACGGCTTCGCTGACCAAGCCGCCGCGATTGCCGCGCAGGTCGAGGATCAAACCATTGATCTGCGACTCTCCCAGCCGCTGGAACTCCTGCTCTACCTGGTGGCTGGTGGTCTGGACGTCAAAGGAGCGGATTTGTAAATAGGCCACGCCCGGCTTGAGCCAGAACGAGAGGACGTTCGTGGGCAGAATTTCGCCGCGAGAGACCTGGTAGGAAACCGGCTCGGAGGCGCCTTCGCGCCGTACGCTCACCTTCACCTGGGTACCGCGCGGACCCTTTAGCAGGTCGGCTACGCGGCTGGTATCCATGCCCTCAGTGGAGCGGCCGTCCACAGCGACCAGGACATCCCCGCGACGGAGGCCGGCCAACTTTGCCGGCGAAGCGGGAAACGGCTCCATCACCGTGACGCGCGGGCCATCCATACCGATCAACATACCGACGCCGAAATACTGGCCGCGCTGTTCCTGCTGCATCTGGGCGAAGGCGGCCGGGTCGAGGAAGCTCGAATGCGGGTCGAGCGTTTGCAGCATGCCGGGGATGGCGCCCTGATA
Source organism: uncultured Solibacteraceae bacterium (assembly GCA_964568355.1). Taxonomy (GTDB): domain Bacteria; phylum Acidobacteriota; class Terriglobia; order Bryobacterales; family Bryobacteraceae; genus JAJPJX01. Next base: position 5,352 of record CAZMRK010000494.1, read on the forward strand.
GAGGGCGCGTTCCGGCGGAAGGGGATCGGCGAAATTGGATTCGACGAGACTGTAGAGCGCGGTAAAGGATCGCAAACTATCCGGGAGGTCACCGGCGGCATTCGAGGCGGCCGAAGTACGTTCGAGCGCGGGGCCGTAAAATCCACCCACGAGGGCTCCGAGCACGATGACCAGCGGCACGAAAATGCCCGATCTCCGGGTTTGGGGAGCGCTCTTCATGGCCTGGGCAGCGTGCCGGCCAGGTAAAGTGGCTGCCAGCTCGCTCCTCCGCGACGGGTGTTCCGCAGAATGCGGAAGGCCAGCGGCTCTCCGGATCGCAAGGACTGCTGGACGTGCCGCAGATCCTCGACGGAACGGATCGGTTGACGATTCATTGCCGTAATCACGTCTTCCTCCTGGATGCCGATATCCTCGGCAAAAGACCCTGGTTCAACTTTAACAATGAGAACACCTGCCGTTTCTGGAAGTTGCAGGCGATCCCGATCCGCGGCGCTCAGCGGACGTATGGAAACTCCCAACCGCACCCCTCCTGCCGGCTCGGGAACTGCTTCCGGCGCCGGTCCGGCAGTCGACTTGGAAGATCCGGAAGCCAACGCGGCCCGGTCACCCATGGTCAACCGAAGATCCATCTTACGCCCTTCGCGCAAAATCGTCACCGTGGCGGGGGCGCCAACCGCGGCATTGGCCACCTTTTCCAGGAGATCCTCGCTGGTGTGGACCGGCTGGCCCTGGAAGGAGACGATGATATCGCCGGGCTGGATGCCCGCGCGGTCGGAAGGTCCGCCGGGCCGCACACTCTGCACGAAGACTCCGGAAGAGGCGCCATAGGCCTTCAGCAGGGCCGGATTCTGCTCGCGGTTGAAATCGATGCCAATCGCGCCGCGGGAGACTTTGCCGGTGCGGATGATCTCGTTGTAGATACGCACGGCCATGTTCACAGGCAGAGCAAAGCCAATTCCGGCATATCCGCCGGTGTCGCTTGCCATCGCCGTACTGATGCCGATCACCTCGCCACGCAGGTTGATGAGGGGACCGCCGCTATTGCCGTAGTTGATGGCTGCGTCGGTCTGGAGGAAGCGCTGGAGCTGGTGAGCGGGGTCGCCGAGGTCGCGGCCTTTGGCGCTGATGATACCGGCGGTAACGGTGGCCTCCAGGAATCCGAACGGAGAGCCGATGGCGACTACCCAATCGCCGACCTGGATCGCGTCGGAGTTGCCCATTTCGGCGGCTGGGAGGGGTTTTCCGATGTCGAGACGGATCACGGCCAGGTCGGTTTCGGGATCGGTGCCGATCAGGCGGGCGTTGTATTGCGCGGGATCGCCGAACAGCTTCACCTGAATGCGCGAGGCGTTGGCGACCACGTGGTTGTTGGTCAGGATGTAGCCCTTGGGGTCGACGATGACGCCGGAGCCGCCATGGTAGACGCGCTGGGGGGTGTTGGGAAGGCGGCCGCCGAAGAAGCGGCGCAATTGATCCTGGAAATCCTCCTGGTCTTGGTCGGGATCGTCCTGGGAATCCTGGGAGGCGCGCGACCGTGCGGCTCCGCCGTCTCCGGTACTGGTGATTTTCACCACCGACGGCTGCAACCGTTTCGCCAGCTCCGAAAAACTGCCGGATAGTTTTTCGGGTTGGGGAACGGCGAGTGGGGTCGCGGCAGCAGCAGCAGCAGGCTCGCGAGCCGCCTGTACGCTCTGGTTGGTGGCGACACCCAGCCATGCGCCGGCAGCCAAAGCGCACATGGCGAGGCCGGCCCAGACACACAGATGGCGTTCGAGTTTCTTTTGAAGCTTCATGGTGGACCTCAGTGCGGGTTTTTCTTAGATCTTGTTGAGCCGGTGCAACGGTTTCGAAGCAGGCGCCGGGCAGGAAACCTGTATGGGAGGCAGCAGCCAGCCATGGGCTCCGAGAATGCCGGCCAAGCTCATCTGCCGGCTGGCGCGCAATTGTTCATCGGCCTGCTGCATCCGCTGATCGGCCGCGATCATTTGCTGCTGCGCGCGGCGCATGGCCTGGTGCGCGGCAGCCAGTTGCTGGCGGGCGGCGCGGAGCGTCTCATCGGCGGCGCGCAGACGTTCGTCGGCCAGACGATTCTGATCCTGAAGGCGGCGAAGATCCGCTGCCATGTGCTCGGCACGAGACCAGGAAGCGGAAGCTTGCGGCGGCTCCGAGAGGGCCACCATCGCCGGGAGATCGCGGCTGAGGCCGGCAGCCAGGAGCAGGGCCACGGAGGCGCCCAGCCAAGCCAAGCGGGAGAGCACCACATTTCCCGCGCTTTCTCCACGCACCAGCCGTTCCACGCGGCGAACCACCTCGCTGCCGGGCCTGACCGCCGCCGGAGAAAGCGGCTCGGGGCCGCTGGAGCTGAATTCGACCAGCTTGGTGAGGCAGCCCGCATATGGCAGCGCCCGGCCGGTGGCGGAGACGACGGCATCATCGCAAGCCAACTCGCGTTCGACGCGCAGGCGCCGGCAGATCCACCAGACGGCAGGTTGAAAAAAGAAGACGGCCTGGAGCAGTTCCTGCGCCAGGTTCAGCCAATGATCGCGCCGGCAGATGTGGGACCACTCGTGGATCAGGATCTGATCGAGTTCGTCCTCGCTCAGACGATTGAGCAGAGTCTCCGGGAGCAGGATGGCGGGCCGGCGCAGACCGATCGCGACCGGTACTGAGACGTGGCGGGAGACGCGGATTCCGACCGCGGAGCCCGTGAGGCGGCGGGCCTGCCGCTGATAAAGCGCTGGCAGGGGTGTAGACGTGCGAGCCAGCCAGCAGACATAGGCGTAGCTCCAGAGCAGGCGGAGCAGCAGGATGCCGGCCACAGCAGCCCACAGCACGCAGAGCGGCATAGCCCAGTTCGCACCCAGTTGAAGCGGGGCCTGGGGGAGGACGACAGCAGCAGGCAGCGGCTTCAGAGAACCCGGGAGTTCCACGAATGGCAGAAGCGCTACGGCGCCCAAAGCGGTGGCCCAGATGGCGTGGCGTGTGGCCGCGTTCGCGCGGGGGAAGATTCGCAGCACCAGCCAGGTGAGCATGGTGAGGGCAAGGCCCTGCCAAAGGCTGTTGAGGACGGTCCCGGCGGCCGGGCGCGCAATCATATCGATCAGGCTATAGGGCATCATGTCACCTCCCCTTGTTTTCCTCAGTCATGCTTTCCTCGATCATGCGCTTCAGACGCTCGAGCTGACGGGAATCCAGCTTTTGCTCTTCGAGCAGGCGCAATACGAGCATCTTGGGGGAATTCTGAAAGAAGCGGGCCAGGACGTCGCGGAGGGCCTTGCTGCTGGCCTGGCGGTGATCGAGGACGGGTTCAAAAACAAATGCGCGGCTGCTTTTGGTATGCCGCACATACCCTTTCTGTTCCAGAATTCGCAGGGTGGTCAGAACCGTGTTGTAGGCCAGCGGCGGATCCTGGGGAAGCGCTTCCATGACATCGTTAACGGTAGCGGATCCCCTGTCCCAGAGAACATCCATCAACCGCAGCTCCGCATCGGTGAGATTGCCGGATTTCTTTCGAGCCACTGCTTCGCCTTCCAATTCCTATGAAATTAAGATTTAGTATGCACCCAGCCGGGCCGCTTGTCAACTATTTCCTTAAGAGTTGGGATGAAAGGATCCAGCGGCATGAGACAATGGCAGAGATCACGAGCCGAAGCCGTATGCCCCCGGAACCGGCAGAGATGTTCGTTGCGAGGCAGCCGATCTTCGATCGGTCCCTACAGGTTTTTGCTTACGAACTGCTTTTTCGGTCGAGCCTGGAGAACAGCTTCGACGGCACGGAAGCGAAGGTGGCGACGGCGAAGGTGATCAGCAGTCTGTGTTCGCCGGGAATGCACACGCTGCTGGACGGAAAGAGCGCATTCATCAACTTTTCAGGATCACTGCTTCTGAATCGCAGCGCGCTGAGTCTGCCGCCGGAGACGACGGTCATCGAGGTTCTGGAAACGGTAGTGCCGGGGCCGGAGATCGTGGAAGCTTGCGAAGACCTGCACAAGAAGGGATACAGGATCGCGCTCGATGATTTTATCGACACCAGAGCGCCCCATCCTCTCGCGCATGTTGCCGATTTCATCAAAGTAGACTTGCGGGCGAGCAATGTCGCAGAGCAAAAGAAAATCATCTCGCGGTACGGGCAGCAGGTTCGGCTATTGGCGGAAAAAGTAGAGACCCGAGAAGAGTTCCGGCGCGCGCTGGACATGGGGTATTCCTACTTCCAGGGGTATTTCTTTGCCAGGCCGGTCATCGTCTCCAGGCGCAAAACGCGCCGTTTCAAATCGAATTATTTGCACATTCTGGAAGAGCTCCAACACCCGAAACTGGATCTTCCAGAGTTGACCGAGCGGATCACCCATGAGCCGGCGCTGTGTTACAGGCTCATGCGATTTGCGAACTCGGCTTTGTTCAAGAGCCCGACCAGCATCGAATCCGTGGAGCGGGCGCTCTCGACGATCGAGGAGGCGGGTATCCGGCAGTGGGTGACCCTGGTGGTGCTGATGGACCTGGCCGCAGACCAACCCAGCGAAGTTCTGGCGAGCGCGCTGATTCGGGCCCGATTTTGCGAATTGCTTTCGCAGCACACCGGGCTTGCCCAGCGGAGATCGGACCTGTTCCTTCTGGGCGTCTTGTCCCGTCTGGATGTGATGCTGGGACGCCCCTTGGAGGAGTTGCTGGACGCATTGCATCTGCATTCCGAGATCCGGGGGGCACTGCTTGGAAACGGCCCGACGGAGCCGCGTATCGCTGTGCTCTGGCACGCAGTATTGGCCTATGAAGAGGCTGACTGGCAACAGTTCGAAGCGTTAGCCAAAGAGATGGAGTTTCATACGGAGACGGCACCGATGCTCTATCTGGAAGCGACGAGTTGGGCGGACAAGATCTGTCGCAATCAGAAATAGCGGCGAAACAACGGGACTTCTCGAGATTCGTGGAAAGACGGAAAACCGTGGGTCCGGAACTCGAAGCGATCGGTCTTGAGCGCGTAGCGGGCGCCCTGAGCCCGCAGGATCCGGCCGGTGACCAGCAGCAGGAGAGGACAGATCTCGCCGAGCCGCTGGGGCCAAACAATCGATAGCTGTACGCGGGTGCCGGCGGCAAGCTGGCTATCTGCATGAAACAGCACGCCGCCGAGGCTCAGGTTGATCGTACAACCGGATCCGGTTCGCGACCGGCAGCTACCGTCGAGGACCCGATAGTGCAGCGTCAACTCGGCCTGATAGCGAGCGCCGGCGGCACGGCGCTCCGGCCAGGAAGACCCCACATCGGGCACACCATGCCAAAGGAGCGACACGCAGCCATTATCGTGCGTGCCGGCTGTGGAAAGACAGGCCCAAGAGTACGGGAACAGGGCCGTTCCGGTACCGGGACGGACTATGTGGGAAAACTCACCGGTCAACTTTGAAACCGACCTTGATAGTGACCTGAAACTCCTTGACGGTTCCGTCAGCGATGGCGCCGCGCTCGTCCACGACCTGGAACCAGGACATGCCGTGCACGGTTTTGGCAGCCTCCGCGACGGCGGATTTCACGGCATCGGCAAAGCTGGTGGGCGAGGTTCCCACGACTTCGATGATCTTGTAGATTCCTGCCATGTTTTCCAGTAAACCACACCGCTCAGTGAGTGTTGCGGCACGTGGGCAGGTTCCATACACTTGGGCCATGCATCGACGAAATGCCTTGCGCCTGCTGACTGCGGGAGGCGCGGCGACGGCGGCGAGACCTCTGGCGGAGGCCGCCCAGGCGACGCGCGGCCTGCCTCCGCTAAAGATCACGGACGTCAAAACCATTCTCACGCAGCCTGGCGGCGACCACCTGGTGATCGTTAAGGTTTATACCAGTGAGCCCGGCCTTTACGGAATTGGCTGCGCCACCCATCGCGAACGGCCCCTGGCGGTGGTCTCGGCGGTAAACGACTATCTGAAGCCGTTTGTCATCGGCAAGAACCCTGAAGAGATCGAGGACATCTGGCAATCGGCTTACGTGTCTTCGTATTTCCGGAGTGGAGTGACCCTGAATAATGCGCTTTCCGGAATCGATGGGGCGTTATGGGACATTCTGGGCAAGCGCGCGAATATGCCGCTGTATAAACTGCTGGGCGGCAAGATCCGGGCCGCGGTGCCGCTCTACACGCACGCAGCCGCCCGGGAGGTGCCGGACCTGGAGGATCAGGTACGAAAATATATTTCCGAGGGGTACCGGCATGTTCGCGTACAACTGGCCGTACCGGGGTATTCGGGTTACGGGGTGAGCGCGGCCACGTCCGAACAGGTTCAGCGGGCACGGCCGCGGGGCGTGGCATCCTCGCCGGTCTTTGAACCCACGGCTTACGTCAACAACACGATCAGGATGTTTGACTATCTGCGGCAGAAGATCGGCTTCGATGTGGAATTGCTGCACGATGTTCACGAGCGCGTGCCTCCAAGCCAGGCGCTGGTGCTGGCCAAAGCCCTGGAACCCCACCGGCTGTTCTTTCTGGAAGACGCGCTGGCTCCGGAGGATGTGGCATGGTTCCAGACTCTGCGGCAGCAGTGCTCGACTCCGCTGGCGATGGGCGAACTGTTCGTCAATCGCAATGAGTGGATGCCGTTGGTGGCCAATCGCTGGATCGATTTCATCCGCATCCACATCTCGGCGATCGGCGGGTTGAGCCTGGCGCGGAAAGTGGCCGCGTGCTGCGAGATGTTTGCCGTGCGCACCGCCTGGCACGGGCCTGGGAACGTTTCCCCGGTGGGACATGCGATCAACATGCACCTGGACCTGGCCAGCTACAACTTTGGCATTCAGGAGCAGAACCTGTTCTCGCCCGCGGTGCGCGAGGTCTTTCCAGGCGCACCGGAGATTTCGGGCGGCTATTTGTATGCGAACGACCGGCCGGGATTAGGCATCGACATCGATGAAAAAGCGGCAGCCCGATTTCCGTATAAAGGAGTAGGAGGAAGCCGCGGGAATGACCGGCGGCTGGACGGCACGATCGTGCGGCCGTAAGTTGAGGAGAGCGCCGCTACGGCAGGGAGCGTTGCGAGTATAGTAATAGGCGAGGCTTTTCGAGGAGCCGATCTCGCGGGAAGGATCCAAATGGAGCGGAGAACATTCTTAATGGGCAGCGGCCTGGCACTACGGGCCTTGGGCGCAAATGAGAAAGTAAACGTGGCGGTGGTAGGCTGCGGCGGGCGCGGGAAGTATCACGTATCCCGCTACTGCGACCTGTCCAATGCCACGGTGGGGGCCGTCTGCGACGTGGACACGGCGCAGACCGAACGGGCGGTACAGATGGTGGAAAAAGCTGCCGGCCACAAGCCAAAGGTCTATCAGGATCTGCGCAAGCTATACGAAGACAAAGATATCGATGCGGTATCGATCGCGACGCCCAACCACTGGCACGTATTGGCGGCGATCTGGGCGATGCAGGCCGGAAAGGACGTCTATGGCGAGAAGCCGGCCAGTTACAACATGTTCGAGGGGCGCCAGCTTCTGGCGACTGCGCGCAAGCATAACCGCATCTGCCAGATCGGCATGCAGAGCCGGAGCATCGCGCACAAGCGGCGGGCGATCGAACTGCTGCACAACGGAGCCATCGGCAAGGTGTATCTCGCCAAGGGCCTGTGCTTCAAACGACGGCCCAGCATCGGCCACACTCCTGCTGAGCCCGTACCTGCCGGCCTGAACTGGGATATTTTTCTGGGGCCCGCGCCGATGCGGCAGTTTACCAAGAACCGCTTCCACTACAACTGGCATTGGTTCTGGGATACAGGCAACGGCGATATCGGCAACCAGGGGATCCACGAGATGGATGTCGCACGCTGGGGCCTGGGGCGTACGCTTCCTAAAGCGGTGTATTCGAGCGGCGGCAAGTATGTATACGACGACGACCAGGAGACGCCCAACACACAGATCGCCACGTTTGACTACGGTGACGCGGAGCTGGTTTTCGAAGTGCGCGGCCTCAATACAGGGGGCGAAGCGGACATTCATCCCAGCGGGCCGAACTTCGTGGGCAACATTTTCCTAGGAGAAAAGGGCTTTCTCTCCATGGACCATAAAGGGTTTGAAATCTTCCTGGGCGACAAGCGCGAGCCGGGTGAATCCATGCAGGCCAGCGAAAAGGCCCATGAGGACACCAGCAAGCACATGGACAACTTCCTCAAGGCCGTGAAGAGCCGCAACTATCACGACCTGACGGGAGATGTGGAAGAAGGCGTGGTGTCGGCGGATCTGGTACACATGGCGAACATCAGCTACCGGCTGAAACGGCGCCTGGCGTTCGATGAGACCAAGCATGCTTTTCCCGGCGACGCGGAAGCCAACGCCATGCGTACGCGTCCGAAATATCGGGCTCCGTATATTGTTCCGGAGAAGGTGTAGCAGCCGGCAGGAGTTGTCGACGCTGCCCGCTGAAGCGCGCTACAAGCGCTTCAGGCGAGCAGGTCTTTGATTACGTTTCCGTGGACGTCGGTGAGACGGAAGTCCCGGCCGCTGTAGCGGTAGGTGAGGCGGGTGTGGTCCAGGCCGAGCAGATGAAGAACCGTGGCGTGCAAGTCGTGGACGTGAACCTTTTTTTCCACGGCCTGGTAGCCGAAGTCGTCGGTTGATCCATAGGCCAGGCCGCCTTTCGTACCGCCTCCAGCCAGCCAGATGGAATAGCCGAACGGATTGTGGTCGCGACCATTCTGTACATTGACCCGCGCGCTGGTCTCCACGGCCGGCGTGCGGCCAAACTCGCTGCCGAAGATCACCAGCGTCTCCTCGAACAAACCGCGCGACTTCAGGTCTTCGAGCAGTGCTGCCACCGGAGCATCCACCTGCCGCGCCAGCTTCTTGTGGATCAGGATATCGTCGTGGTTGTCCCAGGGCTGACCATCACCGAAATACACCTGGACCATGCGCACTCCGCGCTCGATCAGCCGCAATGCCATCAGGCAGCCCCGGCCAAAGTTGCCGTCGCCGTAGCGGGCCCGCGTGGCTTCGCTCTCCTTGCGGATATCGAAGGCCTCCGGAGCTTCGGTTTGCATCCGAAAGGCCACTTCCATCGCCTCAATGGAGGCTTCTAGCTGGGAATCGCGATCGCGCGCTTCCAGGTGCGACCGGTTCAGGTCGGCCAGCAGATCCAGTTCCCGCCGCTGATCCGCCTGGGTGAACTGCTTGTTGCGGATGTACCGGATCAGCTTTTCGGGATCGGTCTCATTATTGGGGATGTAGGTGCCCTGGTACACGGCCGGCAGAAAGCTGTTGTTCCACAACGGCGCGCCCACCACCGGATGTCCGGGGCAAAGCACGACATAACCCGGAAGATTCTGATTTTCGGTTCCCAGGCCGTAGGTGATCCACGAACCCATAGAGGGGCGGCTCATCAGATTCTCGCCGCAATTCATCATGGTGAGCGATGGCTCGTGGTTGGGGATATCGGTATACATCGAGCGGATCACGCACAGATCATCCGCACGCGAGCCGATGTGGGAGAAGATCTCACTCACTTCGATGCCGCTCTGCCCATACTTCGAAAACCGGAAGGGCGATCGCATCAGATTGCCGGTTTTGCGTTCGGTGCGCAGGTTACCGCCCGGCATCGG